>NZ_JBIXJN010000005.1:0-334283 GCF_052871115.1 Rhizobium sp. LARHSG275
CATCCAGTTCACCAACCGGGCCTGTGACCAAAATGCTTTCCAGCACATCTTCGACCGAGTCTGTGAGGAATACGAGATCGAGCATCGCCTGACAAAGGTTAAGCACCCATGGACCAATGGGCAGGTCGAGCGGATGAACCGAACGATCAAGGAAGCTACTGTCAAGCGCTTCCACTACGACGATCACGCACAACTGAAAAAGCATCTCGCCGACTTCATCGACGCCTACAATTTTGGGCGCAGGCTCAAGACACTAAAGGGACTCACCCCCTACGAGTTCCTCTGCAAAAGGTGGACTTCCGAGCCAGATCGATTCATCATCGATCCTATCCATCAAATGCCGGGACTAAACACCTAGCGGCCACCTCGATGATCTCGCCACCCTTGTGTGCGCATGTTGGCAATGCTGAATTCGCCGGCCGCTCAATGTTGGGATAACAGTATCACTCGTAACGATGGCTTCGCATGGCCGCCGGGCATCGATTTTTTGAAGCCAACCAAGCTCCTCGTAGAATCTGTAGTCCATGTCATTGATTCCTCTTCCGGTGCAAATCGAGATTGTAGTTCTCTAGAATCCGTGAGATTCTTCAAAGTCGGATGAAAATAGCGTGCGAACAACAAAGCGTCTCGACGTTTTCGGCGGGCGTCCAAACGCAGGTCGTGCCCTGATTGTCTGACGGGCTGCTTAACCCGCCAAGGGAGGACGACGATGACTGTACGGCCAGACCGGACTTTCCACGCGACTGCCAAGCTCGCAATGCAGGCGCCAGTCGAAAATTTTGCGTACACTTTGATGTTGAGTCCCGACTTCTCTCGGCCTGATGGATTAGCAATAGTTGACGTAGACCCGAAGTCAAAGGACTACGGCAAGGTCGTCCATAGCGTGATAATGCCAAACAAAGGCGACGAGTTTCACCACTTCGGCTGGAACGCGTGCTCTTCGGCCCTTTCGCCGCTGAACGGTCACCCGTTTCTCGAGCGCCGGTTTCTGATCATTCCCGGTATTCGATCTTCGCGCATCTACGTAATAGACACCAAGGGCGGACCGACCAAAGCCAAAATCCACAAGGTCATCGAGCCAAAAGAAGTGTTTGCCAAGACGGGCTATTCTAGGCCTCATACGATTCACTGCGGTCCGGAAGGTATTTATGTCTCGACGCTCGGGGGCGGTGGCCCTGAGGGCACCGACGGACCTCCCGGCATCTTTGTCATGGATTGCGAGACGTTCGATGTCATCGGGCGCTATGAGATCGATCGTGGGCCACAGGACAAGCAGTATGATTTCTGGTGGAACCTGCCACGCGACTACATGGTATCGAGCGAGTGGGCACTTCCGCCGCAGTTCGAGAAGGGCATCGTCCCGGAAGATCTCCTGTCGAACAAATATGGACACCGGGTGCATTTCTGGGATTTGCGCGAACGCAGGAACGTGCAGACCATTGATCTGGGAGCCAATCACCAGATGGCACTGGAAGTCCGCCCCGCCCATGACCCGGTAAAAGAATACGGTTTCCTTGGAGTGGTCGTTGACACGACAAACCTTGAGGGATCGATCTGGACATGGTGGCGCGCGGACGGCAAATTTCATTGCGAAAAGACGGCGACTATCCCGCCCGAGGCAGCCGCGAAAGGTGACCTCCCCCCGCTTTTGCAGGGCTTCGAGGCGGTCCCGCCGCTGGTAACCGACATAGACCTATCGCTCGATGACCGCTTCCTCTACGTATCCTGCTGGGGGACCGGTGAGATGCGCCAATATGACGTCACCGATCCTATGAAGCCTAAGGTTGCAGGGTCCGTCCATATTGGCGGCATCACGCGCAAGACCAAGCATCCCGGCGGCGGCGACTACAGGGGCGGACCGCAGATGGTCGAGATCAGCCGCGACGGCAAACGCGTTTACTGGACCAACTCCCTGTATTCGACCTGGGATGACCAATTCTATCCCGATGGCATCCCGGCAGCCATGGTCAAGGCCAGTGTCGGCGAGAACGGTGGGATCACCCTGGACAAGGACTTTTTTGTCAAGTTCCCCGAGGGGTATCGCTCGCACCAGATTCGTTTGGAAGGCGGCGATTGCTCAACGGATTCATTTTGCTATCCATCGGTGTAACGGACTGCTCGGATCAATGAAGCGATGAGCGAGTGGACGACTGCCGGGTCTCTCTGGTTGGCCGTCATCGCCAGCGGCATTTATCATGGCGTCAACCCCGGCATGGGCTGGCCGTTGGCCGTCTCGGCCGGACTGTTGGACAGACGTGCCAGCGAATTGTTCCGGGCGCTCGGCCTTTTGGCAATGGGCCACTTTGTGGCGATGATTGGCATCCTGCTGCCCTTCGGCGCGATGCTGACGCTGATTGTCTGGGAACGACAGATCCGCATCGCAGCCGGGTTGATCGTGATCGCAGCCGGAATCTATCTCTTGATCAACCGGCGCCACCCGCGTGTTCTTGCCCGTATCCCGCCGGCGCAACTGGCGTTGTGGTCCTTCGCGGCTGCCACAGCGCATGGCGCCGGGCTGATGCTGGTGCCAATTTATCTAGGCCTGTGCTTGGCCGCGGAACCGGATGTCGGACACCGAGCGGCTGCCACGCTCATGACTGGTAATCTGATCACCGCTACCGCCGTCTCCATGGTCCACGCGGCCGCTATGATTGTAAGTGGCGGCGTTATCGCCATTGCCGTCTATCGATGGCTCGGACCCAAGTTCATCTCACAAAGCTGGTTCAATCTCGATATCGTGTGGGCCGCGAGCCTGATCCTGGTGGGGGGAATTGGGATCGCGAGTCTCGGATTCACTCAGTAGGCCTGAGGCCCTCGATGGTAATCACAACCTTACGGTATGATGAATTCGGGGCTACGGGCTCGTCGCCACCATGATGCAAGCGGTCCAGCGGAAAGTCATGCGAGACTCGGGCTGGTTGACGCGTTTGGTGGAGCGTCTGACGAAGCTTGGCACTGCGATCCAGACCACCGTTCTCGCGCAGCGCATATCCGTTGATAAAGTCCTCGAACGCCTCGCGATTGTCCCCACCCGCTGTCACATCTCCGGCAGGCCGGCCTTTCGAAAGCCGTCGACAAAGTGGTCTCGTACAGATGCATCGCGCAGCGGCTGGGAGCTGAGCCAATGGCCGATCGTGAAATGAGGGTGGGCGATCAGGAACAATTCTGCTTCTCGCCGCGCCTCCTCAAGGTGGCCCAACTGCGCAAGCGTAGCAGCCAGGAATTTGCGTGAGTTGGTACGATACGTGTCTTCCCTGCGGAGTGTCGCGGCTGCCGCCTCATAGTCACGCGCGGCGTACTGCGCCTGCCCAAGATGACAGAGATACCAGCAGGTTGGATGGGGATTGAGCCGCAGAGCTTTTTCGATTTGCGCTAGTCCGTCGGCAACCCTGCCGTCCAGCACGGACATGTCCGACATGGCGGCCCAGGTGTCGGCGTGGTTGGGGTCCAGCTCCAGGGCCTTGGCGAAGGCTGCCTCCGATTCCTCCCATCGCCGCTCATAAGCCAAAATGGTCCCCAGAACGTAACGGCAGCCGGCATCGTTGGGATCTAGGTCGACCGCCTTCTGCGCGAACGTCATCGCCATCAGACGGTTAGGATCTTCGGGCTCGCCGAAATGAGTCCAGGCAAGCCAACGGTTATAGGCGAGCAGACCGAGCGCCTCGGCATATGATGGCTCGAGCTTAACCGCGCGTTGGAGCAACATATAGGCCTCACGCTCAGTTTGCGGCGACTCCTCCGTCAGGAGGCGAGCGCGCACACACAGATCGTATGCCTCAAGGTTCTTCGGCCGATTGCGCTGCTTCGGGATGGTCAGCCGGCCGACGAGGGCTTCAACAATCTTGCCGTTAACTTCATCCTGTAATTCGAAAACATCTTCCACCGTCCTGTCAAACCGGTCGGCCCACAAGTGCTGGCCGCCAAGCGCGTCGATCAATTGGGCATTGATGCGGACACGGCCCATTGCGCGTCTGGCGCTCCCCTCCAGGACGTAGCGGACGCCGAGTTCCTGGGCGACCAGCCGCACGTCGACCGGCTTGCCCTTGTAGCGATACACGGAATTGCGCGCGATGACGAACAGGCCAGCCGTACGGGAAAGGTCGGTGATCAGGTCTTCGGTCAAGCCGTCGACGAAAGGCGCGTCCGCTTCATCCCCACTCATATTCGTGAACGGCAATACAGCGATCGAGGGACATTCGGGCAGCGGCAATGTGCTCTGCAGCGCATCCGGCCAATGCCACACGCGGACCGGGCGAGTCAGGTTCTTTAGGTAACGTTCGCCTGCATCAAAGAACCGGTCGCCGATCTTGCCGACGATCTCGCCGTGAACTTTGGCTGAAATGCATATACCTCCCGGTGCGGCCTGCGTCTCGAGTCGCGCCGCGACATTGACGCCGTCGCCGAGGATGTCTGAACCGTCGTCAATGACATCTCCCAGATTAACGCCTATACGCAAAAGCAGGCGCCGGTCTCCGGAAGCCTCAACAGCAGTGGTGGCCCGTTGCATTTCCAATGCTGCTGCGACCGCGTCGACCGCGCTACCGAATTCGATTAAGAATCCGTCGCCCATGACCTTGAAGATGCGACCCTTGTGGCGCTTTACAGCCGGCTCGATAACGCCAGAACGGAGTTCCCTGAGGTTCGCCAGCGTTGCGACTTCATCAGCCTCCATCAGGCGTGTATAACCCACCACATCGGCAACGACGATGGCGGCAAGGCGACGCTGAATAGATTGGTCCGTCATGTGAGGACAAGCCTAATGACCAAATTAGCAAGTTATTGTTCAACCGCAGGTAAGTCAACAAATCGTAAGAGGTAATATCCAGGCGATCTCCACCTCCATCGAGCCGTAATCCTTCTTTGTGACGAGGTGGACGACACGGAAATGAGTATCCACGAAAAGCGGACGGTTCTTGAACGTCTGGTGATGGGCGGGACGGTCCGGTCGCTGCTGCCTGCACCGCCCGCGGAGCACGTTTGGCAGGCGCGTGGCAACAGATCGCCGTGCAATTGGCTAATTCGATCAACTGAAGGGCCGAACACCCAAAACTAAGATGTCGCAAAGGCTGGATGGCACCGGCACCGAACCACGCCCGTCAAATGACGGACGCGGCTCAGCGGGAGGCGCCGGGGGATCAGCCCAGCCGATTGCCTTCGGCGGAGAAGAGGTGGATTTTCTCGGATTTGGGCGCGAGGTGGATTTGCTGGTCAGGTTTTAAATCCACCCGTCGGTGCAGCACGATGGTTGCCGTCTGCGTGCCGACACGCACCGAAAGATGGGTCTCCGCACCGGTCGGCTCAACAGTCAGCACGGTGGCCGGAATGCCCGTCTCCGCAATGTCGAGGTCTTCCGGACGGATGCCGTAGGTGCGCGCCGCGCTTTGGCTCAATTGCGGCGGAAGCGGCAGGGAAACACCACCTTCGATACGGAAGCCGCCGTCGCTGACGCCGCCCTCGAAAAGGTTCATCGACGGCGAGCCGATGAAGGCGGCGACGAAGGTGTTATCTGGGCGGTCGTAGAGATCGAGCGGCTTGCCGATCTGCTCGATGCGGCCGGCGCGCATGACGACGATCTTGTCGGCCATGGTCATCGCCTCGATCTGGTCGTGAGTGACGTAAACGATGGTCGTGCCAAGGCGCTGATGCAGCTCCTTGATCTCGCTGCGCATGGTCACCCGCAGCTTGGCGTCGAGGTTGGACAGCGGCTCGTCAAAGAGGAACACTTTCGGATGGCGTACGATGGCGCGGCCCATGGCGACGCGCTGGCGCTGGCCGCCGGAAAGCTGTTTCGGCAGGCGCTCCAGCAGGGGTTCGAGTGCGAGAATGGCGGCGGCTTCGCTCACCAGCTTGTCGATTGTCGCCTTATCGCGCCCCTGCAGCTTCAGGGCAAAGCCCATATTTTCGCGCACCGTCATGTGCGGATAGAGCGCGTAGGACTGGAACACCATGGCGATATCGCGCTCCTTCGGCGCGACGTCGTTGACGACGCGGCCGTCGATGCGGATTTCACCGCCGCTGATATCCTCTAGCCCCGCCAGCATGCGCAGAAGCGTGGACTTGCCGCAGCCGGACGGCCCGACGAGTGTGACGAACTCACCGTCCGCGATATCCGCGGAAACCCCGTGGATAACGCTGGCCGCGCCGTATTGCTTCAGAACCCGGTCGATTGCCACCGATGCCATTGTCTGTCCTCCCTCACAGTTTCAATTGCCAGACGCCGGCCGCGGCGACGGCGCCGGTGAGCGTTGCCGAACGTGCGGCGGCAAAGCCCGGAATGCGTTTGGACCCGGTCCAGCGGCCGTTGTCAGCGAAGACCTCGATGGAGCCGGCATCGAGGAAGATGCGCAGGCTCGACGGTTTCGCCCCGGTGGCGACGTAACGTGGCGGCGTTTTACCGGTGCGAGCGTCGAAGACAATCGCCAGACCATCGGCATCGAGTTTCACGCCTAGATCGACATCCGGATGATCGAAGGTGAGATCGAAGGCGGCGCCCGGCTCGGTGAGATCAAGTACGATCTCGACGGCGCCGGTGCCGAGCGGCACGGTCTTGCCGGCGACAAGCGCGGTGTCATCAAGCAACTGATGGCGCAGGCTTTCGACGGCTGCAACCGGTGGGGTCAGCACGGTGTCGCCATCGAGAAGCACGCGGCGCGGCAGGGTCATGGTCGTCGGGAAATCATCCTTCTTGGAAAAATCCGACCAGTTGGCGAGCCAGGCGATGCCGACCGGTTCGTCGCCATCAACGAAGGCCTGGAAGGCATAGGCATCCGAACCGAAATCCAACTCCTGCTCGAACTCCGCCGTGAAGGTGCGGCCATCGAAACCGCCGACGGTGACGGAGGTGAGGTTGCGGCGGCCCGTGGCCGGGTCGCGGCTAGTGAGCAGACCGAAGATCAGCGCCCAACGGGTTTCTGCGTTTTTGCCGGAAAGCGGTACCATGCAGGGGCATTCCGCCGCCGTCATGCCGAAACCATCCTCGCGATGGATGATGCCGAGGAAGGTCCAGCCATCGGCGCCTTGCGCGTCTGCGGTTTCATAGAGCAGTACGACGCCGCCCTGCCTGTCACGGCTGCCGAGCAGCATCTTCCAACGGCCGTCCGGGCCTTTGAAGACATAGGGGTCGCGGAAATCGGTGGTGAGGTTCAAGCCTTCCGGGCGCAGCGGCATCACGATTTCCGGCGGGTCGGCGACAATGCCGTCGCGGCTGACGGCGGAAAGCTGGATTTGCTCTTCCGGTTGCCGGTCACGCACATGCTCGGTGTAGAAGACGCGGATTTCCTCGCCTTCCGGGCCGGTACCGGGGATCGCCGAGCCGGAGAAGGCGCCGCCGCGGCCATCGTCCTTTTCCGATAGATGCGCCGCCGGGAAGAGGAACATGGGCAGATGCGTCCAGCGGACGAAATCCTTCGAGACGGCATGGCCCCAGTGCATAGTGTTCCAGCGCGGCTCATGGGGATAATGCTGGTAGAAGAGGTGAACGTTTCCGCCGAACCGTCCAAAACCGTTCGGATCGTTCATCCAGCCGAAGGGCGGGCGGAAGTGGTAGCTGTCGGGCACGTCGGGGGCGGCGGTGCGGGCATCGCTGTGCAGGAGGCGGATGCCCTCCTTCATCACGGTTTCCGGCCGGAAGGCATAAGCGACGGAGAGCGCTGTGGTTGTCGCATCATAGGACAGCGTGGCACGACCGCCCTTCGCGAGCGTCACAGCGAAGAACTCAAATTCCCCCGTGCGGCGGGTCGAGGGCTCGCCGATGTCGTTGCCATTAACGGCTACGAAGAGCTTCGCCTCGCCGCCCGCGTGGCGCGCCTTCAGCCACAGATGCAGCATCGTGCCTTCGGGCAGCGCCGCTTCGATGGTTTCAGGTGCTGACGTTTCGGATTTTGCCTGCAGAGACATGATCAACCTTTCACGGCGGAGCCGACGAATGAACTGACGAACCAGCGCTGGAAAGCCAGATAGAGAATGAGGACGGGGATCATCATCAGCACCGAGGCGGCCATGGCGCGGTCCCAGTAGATGCTGTCCTGTCCGAAGAAGGTGGCGATGGCGACCGCAATCGGCCGAGCATAGTCGGTCTGGGTGACCAGCGTCGGCCAGAGATACTGGTTCCAGCTTTCGATGCCCATGAGGATCGAGACCGTGGCGAGCGCCGGCAGGCTGAGCGGCATGTAGATCGACCGGTAGATGCGGAAGGCAGATGCGCCATCCATTTCCGCCGCTTCATAGAGTTCCTTCGGCAGCTGCGCGAAGAACTGGTAGAACAGGAAAACATAGAGCGGGCTTGCCACCCAGGGCAGGATCTGCACCGCGAAGGTATCCGTCAGCCCCGCCCGCGACATCATGACGACGAGCGGCATGATGATGCTTTCCTGCGGAATGACATAGAGCGCGACGACCAGCGCCAAGAGCGCCGCCTTGCCGCGCAGCGAGCCCCAGGCCAGAACGAAGCCCGCCATGGAATTGACGATCAGGCCCGAGACGACGGTGGCGACGAGGATCACCAGCGAATTGAAGAGATATCGGCCATAGGCCAGCTCGCCGGAGAAATGGGCGATCTCCTTGTAGTTCGACAGCGTCGGGTCGCTGACCCAGAAGGCGCGGAAGCTGCCCATGTCGGCGAGGATGCGGAAGCGGTCGTCCTTCAGGCTGGCGATCAGCAGCATGAACAGCGGCGAGATCATCACCAGCGCGATGACCAGGATGCAGAGGCTCTGCACGATGCGCAGGCTTCTCTTGCCGTTGTCCCTTGCGATTGCCAGCGGGACGGGCTGGGTCAAAGCGAGATCAGACATCGAAGCGCCTCAGGAGTTTGCGCTGCAGGAGCGCGATCAGAAGAACGATGACGAAGAGGATGACGGAAACGGCCGATGCGTAGCCGAGTTTCTGCTCCTCGAAGCCGGCGCGCACCATGTAGTGGACGACGGTTTCGGTGCTTTCGTTCGGGCCGCCCTGGGTGAGGATCGCCACCTGCGTATAGAGTTTGAAGGCCTGGATGGTCGTGATGACCAGCACGAAGACATGGGTCGGGCGAAGGCCGGGCATGGTGACGTGCCAGAAGCGGCGCAGCGCGCTTGCCCCGTCGATGCGGGCGGCATCGTATAGTTCTTCGGGAATGCCCTGCAGGCCGGCGAGATAGATGATCATCTGAAAGCCATAAGCTTGCCAGGCTGAAAGCAACACGATGGAAAACATCGCCCAGTTGGGGTCGCCGAGCCAGTCGATCGGCTGAATCGTACCGCCGGAAACGAAACCGACGATCTGGTTGAGCGGGCCGCTCGGATACTGGAACAGCGTGCCCCAGATGACGCAGACCACCACCATGGAGGTGATCGCCGGCAGGAAGAACAGGCCACGCAGCAGGTTTTGCATCGGCAGCTTCTGATGCAAGAGTAGCGCGGTCAGGAAGGCGAGGCCGCACTGCAGCGGCAGCACCCAGACGGTGAAGCGCGTGACGTTCCACAGCGAGGTCCAGAACAGCGGATCGGTGAAGACGCGCTCGAAATTCAGGAGGCCGACGAAGCGCACCGGCGTCGGGCGCGGCACGAGCGGCTGGTTGGTCATCGCCGTCCAGAAGGACAAGAGGAACGGCGTGATCAGGAATATCGCCATAAGCAGAAAGGCGGGCGCGATCATCGCCATTTCCTGCCAGAGCCGCTGCTTGTCGCGGCGTTTCGCCGGACGCCGCAAAGCGGGCGTGGAGGTCTGTTGCAAAGTCATTGTTTCCTCCTCATCGGTCATCCTCCCGAGATGGACAGGGCCGGCAGGACGAGCCGGCCCCGTTAAAACCCCTTACTGCTGCTCGTCGAAGGGCGGGTAGCCGGCGTTGTCCTCGATATCCTCGTCGATCTTCTTGGCAGCGGCCGTCAGCGCTTCCTGCGCATCACCACTGTTGAAGATCTTGTCGACGGCCTGCATGAAGGCCGAAGTGATCGTCGGATAGGCCGGGTGCGGCGGACGGGCGATCGCGGTCTTGGAAGCCTGCTCAAAGGCGATGGCGAGCGGACCGCCTTCCGCATAGAGCGGGGATGCGGCGGCGAAGCTCTTCAGGCCCGGATAGGCGGACTGGGTCTTGGCGTACTCCCGGTACTCCTTGTCCTTCAGCAGGAAGCTCAGGAACTTGCCGGCGATCGCAGGGTTTTCCGAGGTCGCGGAAATGCCCCAGATCCAGGTTCCGTTCGGGCTCACGCCCTTGTCGCCGATCTTCGGCAGCGGCATGACGACGATATTGTCCTTCATCGCTGCCGATGCCTCCGCGTAGAACCAGTGGCCGCCCATGGCGAGCGCGGCCGGCTGTCCCTCGGCGTAGAACTGGTTGGTGCCCGACGAAGTCGGCACGACCCAGCCCTTCTTCACCCAGTCCTGCATCATCGTCAGCGCCTTGACGCAGGCCTCGCCATCGAGCGTGCCGCTGGCCTTCCAAGTCTTGCGGTCGATCAGGTCGCAGCCGGCGCTTTCGAGCAGGGGGCCGTAGGCATAGGTGATCCACTCGGTCTTGATGCCGTAACCCCGGAAGGTGTCGATCGGCCATTTCACGCCTTCAAGCTTGGAAAGCTTTTCGAGATAGCCTTCGAACTCCTCGCGGGTCCAGGCATCGTCGACCGATTTCGGAATGCGGGCGCCAATGGCTTCAAGATATTTCTTATTGCCGTAGAGCACGACCGAGGAGTCGGTGAGGCCGATCGCATAGAGGTCCTTGTCGATCGGATAGGTGCCCTGGGCGATATTCGAATCCGTCATGTCATCGAGCAGGTCCTTGTCAATCAGCGGCTTGACGGGTTGCAGATAGCCGGACCAGACATAATTGGCGAGGAACGGAGCATCGAGTTCCATGATATCGGGCAGCTGCTTGGCCATGACGGCGGCGCTGAACTTTTCGTTATAGGCATCGTGCGGCGCGTAGATCATCTCGATGTCGACATCGGGATTGGCGGCCTCGAAGCGGGCGGCAACATCGCCATAGGCCGTCACCCAGCCGGGATCGCCCTGGTGCATGACGTGGATGACGGTCTTCGCCTCGGCGAAACCGGCGGTCGCGACCAGCGCGGCGGACGCTAGGAGCGCGTAAAGTAAACGATTACCCATTGAGATGCTCATTGATATTCTCCTCCTGTTAGACACTATTCGATGTTCAGACGGATGCCCGTTCGACCAGATGGAACGGCAGTTTCCGCAGATGCGGCGGTTCGGGCTGCTCGGCCAGGAGGATCTCCATGGCAAGGCGGCCCATGGCGCGGTGCGGCAGGGCCATCGTCGTCAACGGCGGGTCCAGCCGCGAGGCAAGCTCGACCTGGTTGTCGAAGCTTGCCACCGCGATATCATCCGGAATGCGAAGGCCGGCGCGGGCGAGCGCCGCATAGACTTCCATCGCCACGCGGTCATTGCCGCACAGGATGGCGTCTGGCCGTTGACCGGATGTCAGAAGCGCCTCCACATGAGAGGCAACAAGGCTTGGCGCGCGGTCGCTGTAGACGCTGCGGCGCACCGCCGGCAACACGCCGACGGGGTCGATGCCCCCCTCCTCAAGCGCCGCACGAAACCCCAACTCGCGCAGCGTGCCGGCGAGAATGCCCGGCAGATTGATAAAGGCGATGCGCCGGCGGCCGGCGGCGAGCAGATAACGCACGATCTCCCGCGCGCCGCCCTCTTCGTCCGGCACCAGTGCGGTGACGCGGCCGGCAGCCTCGCGGCAGTTGATCATGACGCCGACGGCGCCCGCCAACCTGTCCGACAGGGCGACATGCTTGTGGTACATGGCGGCATAAGCAACGGCGCGCGGCCGGAACTGCTGCACCTCGTCGAGCACCGAGCCGATAGACTGGCCGCTTCTGTGGTTGACCGCAAAGACCGCCATGCCGGCGCTGCGGGCCGCCCCGTCGAGGCCACGGACGATCTCGGTGGCGAAGGGCGAAGTGATGAGGCCGTCGGAGACGACGCCGACCAGCGGCAGCCAGCCCTGACGCACGCCACGCGCCGCCAGGTTGGTGACGTAGCCGAATTCTTCGGCAATGGCCTTGATCTTCTGGCGCGTGTCGTCCGACATGCGGGCGGAGCCGCCGTGCAATGCGCCGGAAACGGTCTTTACCGAGACGCCCGCACGTTCCGCGATGTCAGAAAGCGAGACTGCCACGATCTTCATCATCCTTGGGTTATCGATTACCCAATAGTGGCAGCGGACGCGTTTTGTCAAGCGGATTTTAGGCGCACTGCACACGCCAATCAGGTTGCCGCCGGCATTTGATGGAGAACGCCAGCCTTTCTCGACACGGCGCGCAAGTGGTGCGGCAGGTCGCCGCCCGCGTGGGGTAATCGAAAGGCTAGCTTAGGGTCCCCAAGTGGTTTGTTTTGCGCCACTCGTCGTACTCTCCGCGGGCATCGTCATGCAGCGGATAGTAGCGCTGCAACGACCCGCCCTCCATAAGCTTCACTCGCGAGAACTCCTCCCAATCGTGATGCTTTTGCGACTCTTCGATGACCTTCGAGGCCATTGCGACTGGAAGCACCACCACGCCGTCGTCGTCGGCGACGATGATGTCGCCGGGGATAACCGTGACACCGCCGCAGGCAATCGGAACGTTGACGGCATTGGGATAGATGCTGGTCTGCACATGGTAGTTTGGAGTCCAGCCACGCAGCCATAGGGGGAGATCCAGCTTCTCGACATTGGGCCGATCGCGCATGCACCCGTCGATTACGATGCCAGCGCCGCCTCTGCCTTTGAAATAGGTCGACATCATATCGCCAAAGACGCCCGAGCTCATGTCGCCGCGCGCGTCGACTACGACCACATCGCCCTCCTGCGCGTGATAGAGCACGTGCCGGTGCAACTGCGTCTCCGGATCGGCATATTCTCCCTCGGTGAAGAGGTCCGGCCGCTGCGGCATGAACTGGAGCGTCAGCGCCGGCCCGACGATCGACTTCCCGCGGTTCTGCGGCACGGGACCGACCATGTGCGGATTGCGGAAGCCCATGTGGCCAAGCGTGCCGGCAACCGTCGCGGCGCCGATTTCCTTCAGCGCGTCGATCATATCTTTGGGCGGCCGCGTGATGTCGGGAGTATGCGTCATTTTAGACTCCGTTGGATGAACTACCAGTTCGTAACAGAACCGTCGCGGCGCTTCAGGTGAGGCGCTTCCCAGAACCGAAAGCTCTCCGCCTTGACCGCCTCTTCGTTGACCTCGACGCCGAGCCCCGGCAGATCGCTGACCGGATAGTCGGGGCCGTCCAGCCGTGGTTGCACGGGGAAGAAGTCGGAATTGTCGAAGCCGAGCTTTGCTTCGGGCGCCCTGGTCTCGAGCCAGGCGAAATTCGGTACCGCGGCGGCGAGATGGATAGTCGCGGCCGTGCAGACTGGGCCGAGGGGATTGTGCGGCATCAGGTCCACATAGTGCGCCTCGCTCCAGCCAGCCACCTTCATCGCTTCGGTTAGCCCGCCAACATTGCAAACATCGAGTCGGTTGAACTGATGGATGCCGCGCTCGATGTAGGGCAGGATCTGCCACTTGCTGGCAAATTCCTCGCCGATGGCGAACGGGATGTCCGTCATCGTACGCAGGGATTCGTAGGCCTCCGGTGTCTCGTCTCGTATCGGCTCCTCGAGGAAATCAAGTACGCCACGGTCGAGCTTGTTACAGAAGCTCGCCGCCTCTGCGACCGACAGCCGATGATGATAGTCGACGCCGATGACGATCTCGTCACCCAGCGCCTCGCGCGCCTTGTTTAGCATGGCTGCGGTCGCGCCGATCGACTGGCGCGGCTCAAAGATATCCTTGCTGTTTTGCCCGATGGGAAAGAAGCGGATCGCCTGCCACCCCTGTGCGCGTAGTTCGCGGGCTCGTTCGATCGCAACATCGCCCTCCGCCTCGTCACCGGTCGAGGCGAAGGTAGGAATGCGGTCGCGCTGCTTGCCGCCCAGCAGGTCGTAGGCCGGCACCCCCAGCGCCTTGCCCTTGATGTCATGAAGGGCAATGTCGATAGCGGAAATCGCCGCCTGCAGAACGCGCCCGCCTTCGAAGTATTGGCTGCGATAAACTTCTTGCCAGATCCGACCAATCTGCATCGGGTCGCGGCCGATGAGAAACTCGCGATAGTGCTCGATCGCGCCGACCACGGCCTTCTCGCGACCGCTCAAGCCGCTCTCGCCCCATCCGAAGATGCCGTTGTCGGTCTCGATCTTGACCAGCATCTGGTTGCGGGTTCCTACCCATACCGGATAGGGCTTGATCGCGGTGATTTTAAGCTTCGTAGTCATCCACACCCTCGTTCCAGACGCATCGGCTCTGTCTCAGTCGGCCTTGAGGGCCATTTCTGTTTCGCCGTCGAACAGATGCATCCGCTCCTGGTCGAACTCGAGCCAAATCGGCTCGTCCGGCGCAACGGCAATGGTCGGCGGCACGCTGACATTGACGATGGCGCCAGACAGGAACGCCTGTACGAAGGTGACGTCTCCGGTCGGCTCGACCGTGTAGGCCTTGGCAGGAAGGCTTCCTGGCACCGCAATCTTGTGCAACTTGATCGTCGAGTGACGTGCGCCGAGCACGACTTTCCTGGTGGTTGCCCTCGCGACCTTCTGGGCGTTATGTGGCGAGAGTTCGAGGCGCCAGCCCTCCGCGCTGGTCAACACCGTATTGCCGCTTGCCGTTGCTGCCTCCAGCGGAACGAGGCTCATCGCCGGGCTGCCGACGAAGCTGGCGACGAACATGTTCACCGGATGGGCAAAGACCTGCGCCGGTGAATCGTATTGCTGCAGGTAGCCGCCGTTCATCACCGCCATCCTGTCGGCCATGGTCACGGCTTCGAGCTGGTCGTGCGTCACATAGATGATCGTTGCCTTGAGGTCCTGGTGGAAACGCTTGATTTCCGAGCGCATCTGCACACGCAGCTTCGCGTCGAGATTGGAGAGTGGTTCATCCATCAGGAAAACCGCCGGATCGCGAACGAGGGCGCGGCCGAGCGCCACGCGCTGCTGTTGCCCGCCCGAAAGTTCGCGCGGCTTGCGCTCGAGCAGCTGCGTCATGTCGAGCACGCGCGCTGCTTCCTTGACCTTCCTGTCGATCTCGTCCTTTGGCAG
Organism: Rhizobium sp. LARHSG275; assembly: GCF_052871115.1. NCBI lineage: Bacteria > Pseudomonadati > Pseudomonadota > Alphaproteobacteria > Hyphomicrobiales > Rhizobiaceae > Rhizobium > Rhizobium sp. LARHSG275. The sequence goes on from NZ_JBIXJN010000005.1 coordinate 15,068, forward strand.
TTTGCGCATCTGCAGCGGGAACGCCAAGTTTTTGTAGACCGATTTCTGCGGATAGAGCGCGTAGTTCTGGAACACCATTGCGATGTCCCGGTCCTTGGGGTCGAGGTCGTTGACCACCCGGTCGCCGATGACGATGTCGCCCGATGTGATGGGGATCAGCCCCGCCACAAGATTGAGCGTGGTCGTCTTGCCGCAGCCTGAAGGGCCGACGAGCGCAACGAATTCGCCGTCATTGACCGTCAGCGAAACATTGTTGACAGCTTTGAAGCTGCCATAGGTCTTGACCAGATCTTTGAGGACCACGTGGGCCACCGGCAACTCCTCTAGTGCTTGACTGCGCCTTCCGTAAGGGCGCGGACGAAGTATCGTTGCAGGACGAGGAACAGGACCACGACAGGCACGCTCATCATAAAGCTGGCCGCCATCAGGCCCGGAAAGTCCGTCGTATTTTCCGAGAAGAAACGCTGGATGCCGACCGGCAGCGTCAATTGGTCGTTCTTGGAGAGGAAGGTGTAGGCGTAGATGTACTCGTTCCACGCGCCGATGAAGGCATAGATCGCCGTAGCGATGATTCCTGGCGCCGAGAGCGGCATCACGATCAGAACAAAGGCCTGGAACCGCGTTGCCCCGTCGATTCGCGCCGCCTGCTCGAGCTGCACCGGGATGTTGTCATAGAAGCCCTTGAGGAGCCAGATTGCCAGCGGCAGGCCGAATGTGAGGTAGGTGAGGATGAGCGACGCATGCGTGTTCACCAGCCCGATCGCGCGCATCAGGATGAAGAGTGGCACGAGAAAGATTACGGCCGGGAACATGTTGCGAAGCAAGACGGCGAAGAACAGAAAGTTTCGGCCCGGGAAGGTGAAGCGCGAAAACGCGTAGGCCGCAGGAACTGCCACGATGACAGAAAGGATGGTCGTGGCGGTGGAGACGAAAAGGCTGTTCCAGAAGAAGCGGAGGAAGTCCTGGCCGACGCTATTTTGCGGATCGAGCAGCTTCTGGTAGCTGGCGAGGGTGGGTTGGTCAGGCCACCATTGCGGCGGGAATTGCATGGCCGCGAAGCCGGACTTGATCGAGGTGATCAGCATCCAGATCATCGGCAACGCGGTGTAAAGCAGCATGAACACGAGGAAGATGCGTCCGCCCCACCGCCATCCGTCGATGCGCATACGGCGACCGGCCTTGCCTCGAGAAACAGTCTCGGCAATCGTGCTCATGCGCTCCCATCCTTCCGCTCGTTGCCGCTTAGCGCGCGGACGTAGAAGTAGCCGAGCGACATCAGGATCAGGAACAGCAGCACCGAATAGGCCGATGCCACCCCCCAGCGCTGGCGGCCGAAGGCGAGCTCGTAGATGTGGGTGATCCAGATATGCGATGCGTTCGACGGCCCGCCGCCGGTCATGATCCAAGGGATGATGAATGAATTGAAGTTGGCCACTGCCAGCAGAAGGATCGTCACCGTCGAGACATTTCTCAAGTGCGGGAAGGTGACGTGCCAGAACCGCTGCCATGCATTGGCTCCGTCGACTTTTGCCGCGCGCAGCAACTGGTCCGGGACTGTCTGCAGGCCAGCCATCATCATGATCATGGCAAACGGAAACTCCCGCCAGATATTGACGACGATCAGGGAAGGCAGCACTGTGCTGACGCTGTCGATGAAATTCGGCGGCCTGTCGGCCAATCCGAGGCCGACCAGCACCGCGCCGATAATCCCAAAGTCCGAATGGTAGATCCACTTCCAGATATAGGAGGCGGCGACCGCGCTGATGACCCAGGGAATGATCAGGACGGCGCGCAGGATGCCACGGCCGACAAAGTCGCGATGGAGCGCCAGCGCGCTGGCAAACCCCAGGACAAATGAGATGAAAGTGGATCCCAGTGTCCAGATAAGAGTGTTCGAGGTGACTGTCCAGAACACCGGACTTGTGAGGATGGCGGTGTAGTTGCCGAGGCCGATGAAAGTCTTGTCCCGGAGCTGCAGGCCCGGCGGCGTATTGAAGAACGACAGCTCGATCGTATAATAGATCGGATAGGCTATGACGATGAGCATCACGGCGATCGCAGGAAGCACGTACGCGTAGTCAGCGCGATGCTCCCAAATCTTTCGCAGCACACTGGACCCGTCGGGTTGCAGTCTTCGGCGAGCCTCGGCCTTGCCAGTCAAGATCGTCACTGTGCCCTGCCCTTGTTCTTGGGAACAAACCGGCTGCATCGAGGCGCAGCCGGTCAGATCGTCAGGCTTGGACTAGAGTCCGCCGTCCATCAGATCTTTCACCTTCTTGGCTGCGTCGTCCGCTGCTTGGTCGACGGTCATGGCTCCGGTCAGGGCATTCTGCAGCATGTCCGGGATGATGATGTTCATGATCTCGGGGGACTGTGGCAGCGCAGGGAACGGGATACCGTATAGCAGCATCGAAGTCGTGACATCAAGGAACTTGATATTGTCCAGACGTTCCTTCATCCATTTGGTCTTGAAGCCGTTAAGGTTTCCCGGGTTCGAGCCGGCATAGGCCATCTTCAGCGACCATTCAGGGCTCGTCCACATGCAGATGATCGCCTTTGCGGCCGCCTCGTCTACCTTGCCGCCCTCGACATATTCGGGCTTCAGGATGTGAATGTTGGAGCCGCCAAACACGACGGCACGCTTGCCGTCGGGGCCCGTCGGGATCAGACCGTAGCGCATGTTGTCGATGACGGTCTGCGCCTTATCCTTGTCGGTACCCGTCGCCTTCTTCTGCAGGTCGAGCATGACGTTGTAGTCGGACGGGTGCGAGATCATCATGCCGAGCTGGCCAGCGAGGAAGAGGGGCTGGTTGTCGGCCTGCTGATTGGTGAGCGCCGAAACCGGAACCGACTTGTCGCGAACATACATATCGTAGGAGGCTTGCAATGCCGCCTTGCTTTGCGGGCTATTGAGCTCGACCTGCTTATAGGTCGGGTTGGCGGTCGCTTCGTCGAAGACGCCGCCGCCATAGGCCCACAGCTGCGGCATGAAGCGGTACGGCGTATTGCCGGCATTCTTGCGAGCCACGAGGCCGTAGCCGGCAATGCCGAGCTTATCGTGGATCTGCTGGGAATCCTTGACGACGTCGTCCCAGGTTGCCGGAGCCTTGTCCGGATCGAGGCCTGCACGTTTGAAGACGTCGGCGTTCCAGATGAACGCCATCGTCTCGTTGTTGGTGGGAATGCCGTAGGTCACGCCGTCCCAGGTTACAGCCTTCATTGCGCCGGGCCAGAAATCCTCGGTCGAATACCCTACATCCTCGGGTTTGAGCGGCTGCAAATAGCCCTTTGAGGCGAACTCCGTGCCGCCCAGGATTTGCAGGCGGACCGCCATGGGCGCCGCATTGCCGAGGAGCGCCGTCCGGAACTTGTCCAGCAGGTCGTTATAGGTGAGGGCTTGTTCCTCAAGCTGGATGTTTGGATAGGTCTTGCGGAAGGTCTCGAAGAACTCCTTGTAATACTGACGCAGGAGGTCGGGGTCGCCCTCGAACACGCCCTGATACCAGAACGTCAGTCGCCCCTTGTAGTCGAGGGGCGTGACCTTGGCGCAATCGGCCGCCGTGTCAAAATCCTCTGTGCCGGCAATGGAGCGCACATATTGCGGCGACCACTTGCTCAAGTCGACCGGCGCACCCAGCGCCGATGCGGACATCAACGATACCATCAAAGCAGTGGAGACAGCGCCGCGCAGGACGGCACCGCCGAGTGAAATCCTCGTCATAAGGTATCCTCCAGGTTCTCCCATGCCGCTCTGCGTCGAGGCGAGCGGTCTTTGCTCCCCGGTCGCGGGACTTTCCACACAATGTATCCCTTAGACCTAATCATACGTTTTCAGATTGAAGATTGTCTGTCAATCAAAGAAATCGTACATTGTTTACAGAAGCCTTGCGTGATATCCGAGCAGTATGTGTATTGATTGGGGACCGTCTTGGCCGGAACAAGCGATTTTAAAGCAAAGCCACCCGAAGGGATCGACGCAATCGGGGCCTCCAGCGAGGGCGCCTCGCTTTATCAACTGATCAGGGATGACATTATCGAAGGGCGGCTCGCTGCCAACGAGCGGCTTGTGGTCACTGATCTCGCCCGGCGCCACGGCACCTCAACCAACCCCGTGCGCGAGGCTCTGCAACTGTTGCGCGGAGAAGGCTTTGTCACCCTCGTTCCCAACCGCGGAGCGCGCGTCCGGCCTATAGATCAGGATTTTGTTCGGGACATCTACGAGATCGGAGTCTTGATCGAGCCGGCACTGACGCGATGGTTCGTGAATATGGCCACCGTCGAGGACATTGCCGAACTCGAACGCATCCAAGGCCTGATCGAAGACAACAACTTCGACGACACGTTCAGGCACAGCGAGCTGGACACCGCCTTTCACACCGTGATGTACCAAAAGCACTACAATCGCCATGCCGCCGAGCTTTGGTGGAAGCATCGCGAAGTGCTTCGAGCCGTGAGCCGGCGTTTCAACTTCACGCTCGCCCGGCGCGCCGCGATCCTTAGCGAGCATCGCGAGCTCATCTCGCATGTAAAAGCGGGAAATGCGAACGAGGCAGCCGAGCTCATTGCACGCCATGTCGAGGGCTCCGGCCGGCACATCCTCGAACACATGCGTGCGCGTAATGCCGCTCGGGCAGGATAGAATAGATAGCCTGGAATATCGTTATCCCGACCATTTCAATAAAGGCAGTTGAGATGAAAATCACCAGCGTTCGGCCGTGGCTAATCAGATCCGATGCTTCTTATTGGGGAGAGTTTCTGTTCGTCGAAGTGACGACCGACGACGGGGTGAGCGGCTGGGGAGAGATCACCACCACGACGAGGCTCGCCAATCGCGCCCTCTGCACGATCCTGCGGCAGATCGGTGCCGCTGTGACAGGCGAGGACCCGGCGCGTATCGAGTATCTGTGGCACAAGATATTCCGCAGCTTCACCTATATGGGCAGTCGCGGCGCCGCAGTCGAATGCGTAAGCGCCATCGACATAGCTCTCTGGGACATCCGAGGCAAAGTCCTGGCTAAGCCGATTTACGAGCTGTTGGGCGGACCGGTCCGCGATGAAATTGCGCTCTACACCCATCCCAATCAGGCGAAATTTACCAGCAATGAGGCTGTGGTCCGGGAAATTCGAGACATCGTCGAGTCCGGCCACACGGCGCTCAAGTTCGATCCTTTCCCCTACCAAGGCCGCACCGCCGATGGACTGCCTCGCGAACAGCGGGACGGCTACCTCGATGGCAGCATGACCCGCAAGGATGAGCGCGAAGCCGCCGAACTCACGGCTCTGATCCGCGAAACGGCGGGCTCTGATGTCGACATCCTCATCGATGCGCACGGCCGCTTCGACGTTCCCACCGCCATTCGCCTTTGTCGGAGCCTCGAGGAAGCCGGTCAGATCGACTGGTTCGAGGAGCCTTGTCCACCGGAGAGCCTCAACGCTCTCAGGCAGGTGCGCGAAAAGGTCAGCGTCGCTATCTCGTGGGGCGAGCGCGGCCACACGAAGTGGGATTTCGTGCCGGTGCTCGAAAACAGACTCGCCGACTACATCATGCCTGACGTCACCTGGACCGGCGGCATTACTGAACTCAAGAAAATTTCTGCCCTATGCGAGGCCTACTACATCCCAGTCTCGCCACATGACGCCGCTGGACCGATCAACGTGGTTGCGGGAGCGCAGGTGATGATGACCGTTCCCAACTTCTACAAACTGGAAACGTCGGAGTGGAACCTGGGCAAATACGATCATCTCATCGACAGACCACTCGATGTTTCGAACGGCAGCCTCAAGCTTGCGCCCAAGCCCGGTCTCGGCGTCGAAATGAACCGCGACTACCTTCAAAATCACGAGATTGAACTGGCCTAGCCAACAATCTACGCCGCCACCAGCGTGCGCGGCGGCGAACCCGGCCGATCAGAATGAGGATTAAATCATGCTAGAGGCAGATGGAGCCGACGAGGCGCTCAATCGCGTGAACACGCATTCCAAGCCGTCCGACCTTCGCATCACCGACCTGCGAGTAGCCGAAATTATAGGCGCGCCGTTCACCTCAGTACTGCTCAAGATTTACACCAATCAGGGTATCGTCGGGCTTGGCGAGGTGCGCGACGGCGCCAGCGCCACCTACGCGCTGATGCTGAAGAGCCGGTTGCTTGGCGAGAACCCTTGCAACATCGACCGCCTGTTTCGCCGGATCAAGCAGTTCGGCGGGCACGGCCGGCAAGGCGGCGGCGTATCGGCAGTCGAAATCGCGTTGTGGGATCTCGCCGGGAAAGCCTACGGCGTCCCCATCTACCAGATGCTCGGCGGCCGGTTTCGGGAGAAAGTGCGCGTCTACTGCGATACTGATGCCACCGTGCCGAGCGGTACCGAGACCGGCAGGCGCCTCAAGCAGCGCATGGAGCTCGGATTCACCGTCCTCAAGATGGATCTGGGGCTGATGCAGATCGCGGACGTGCCCGGTGCGGTCGTGTTTCCTGCCGGCTCACTAGAAGGATACCGAAACGGTCCCAGTCGCGGGCCGCTGAAGACTATTGAAGAGCGGCGTGCCCGCAATGCTGCGTACGATCTGCATAACGTCCCGCACCCGTTTACTGGCCTCCACTTTTCCGACAAGGGTCTCGACTTCCTTGAACAATACATCGCCGAGGTCCGTGAAGTCATCGGCATGGATATTCCGCTCGCCATCGACCACATCGGCCACATCTCAGTGCAGAACGGCATTCGCCTTGCCAGGCGAATTGAAAAATACGTGCCAGCCTGGCTCGAGGATGTGATCCCATGGCAGTACACTGAGCAATACCGACAACTGCAGGACGCCACTACGGTGCCGATCTGCACCGGCGAGGACATATATCTCAAGGAGGGCTTCGGGCCTCTGCTCAAGAGCGGCGGCCTCTCCATTATCCACCCGGACCTGCTCACCAGCGGCGGCATTCTCGAGACCAAAAAGATCGGCGATATGGCGCAGGACCATGGCGTCGCCATGGCCATCCACATGGCAGAAAGTCCAATCGCCGCCATGGCCGCGGCCCATGTCGCGACCGCGACTGAAAACTTCATGGCGCTCGAATACCACTCTGTCGATGTCGACTGGTGGGACGATATCGTCACCGGCCTTCCCAAGCCACTCGTGAAGGACGGCTTTATCACCGTTTCGGACAAGCCCGGCCTGGGGATTGACGATGTCGTCGACGAGGTGATCTCGCAGCACCTGCAGCCGGGCGTCACCGGCATTTGGCAGCCTACGGATCGCTGGGACGATGAGTATTCCTGGGATCGCACCTGGAGCTGAGGCGAAAGAACCGAAGATGAAGATCACCGATCTCCGCTGTGCCCTTATCGGCAAACACCCGATTGTCCGCATCGTGACGGACGAGGGCCTCTATGGCCTGGGTGAAGTCGAATTCACCAAGACCTACCTCAAGCCCTTTGTGCTGCATTTCCGCGAGGCGCTGATCGGCGAGGACCCGACCGACGTCGAGAGAGTGATGCTGAAGATCCGCCAACGCGGCTCTTTCAAGCCGTACGGCGCGGCGGTGAGCGCTATTGAGCATGCGCTGTGGGATATTGCCGGCAAGGCCGCGGGCGTGCCCGCCTATAAACTGCTCGGCGGCAAGGTGCGTGACAAGGTGCGCGTCTACAACGGCTCGATCCGCCAGAAACGCACGGGCGACCGGCCGGAGGACTACGCCGCCGACGTCAAATGGATGATGGAGCAGCCGCAGAACTTCTTCATGGTCAAGCAAGGAATCTCGTTCCACTCCAACATGAAGGACACCATCGAGGACTTCCACTACGGCGTGACGCAGAATAAGGCCGGCTATCACGGCGCCAAGGACCAGGGCGCAATCAGCGAGCGCGGTTTCAATCACATGCTCGACTGCGTGATCGCGATGAAGGAAGTGCTGGGCGACGAAGTCAGCCTGGCGCTCGACTGCGGCCCGGGCTGGATGCTGCCCGATGCGATCAGGTTCGCTCGCGCGGTCGAGAAGTACAATTTGATGTGGCTCGAGGACATGCTGACTGGCGACTACGTGCCGTGGGTCAATCCGCAGGCGTATCGGGAACTGACAACCTCCACCTCGACGCCGATCCACACCGGTGAGCAGATCTACCTGCGACATAATTTCAAGGAACTGATCGAGACGCAGGCGGTACGCGTCATCGGCCCCGATCCAGCCGATATCGGCGGTATTGCCGAGCTCAAATGGGTCGCCGAACACGCCTACATGCACTCGATCCTGATGGCGCCGCACGGCACCGCCAACGGCCTGTTGGGGCTCGGCGCGTTGATCAATGTCTGCGCCACCTTGCCGGCAAATTACATCGCGTTCGAATATCCGAGCGCCACCGACCCCTGGTGGGAGGATCTGGTCGTCGGCTTGCCGCCGCAGATCGTGAAGGACAGCATGGTGGACCTGCTGGACGCGCCGGGGCTGGGCCTCGATATCGACGCCGAAGCGGCCAGGAGATATCTCAGGGAAGAGGATGCGGGCTTCTTCGACTGAACCTCCCTCCACCTGCATGACGTGAATCGTCCATGCAAATGACTGGAATGACACGCTTCGGGTCATGCAGCGCTCAGAGGCCCTTTTCCCGTCTTGAGTTTGATCGGCGATGGATGCCGACGATGACCATATTTTCAACGCCCTCGTCTTTACTCAGCCGATGGCCATGAGGCTTGCATTGCCGCCGGCAGCTGCAGTGTTGATCGACGTCGACACCTCCTCCAGCAGCCAATTCAGGCAATAGGCTTCGGGATCGCTCGCCAATTCCTCGCTCGTCGCGGCCTGGACCAACAGAAGCGGACCAGGCAGGTGGGCGATCTTCTGATTGACGGCCAGGACCCTGTCGCGATCCCCTTCGACGAGGGCACCGGAAAACGGCCCGTCCTTTTCCCAATCGGATGTCCAGGAAATCCGGCTGGAGACTGCCGCCGGAAGATCCGCCAGGACTGACTTCGATAGGGAGCCGGCGTCCACGACGATGTGGTTGCCGGTCGATAGGGCTGCGGCGATCTGGCGATGAAGCCCGCCTTCCGTCTGCGGCACGACGAGAATACGGCCGCGGGGATGCAGCGCGTAGAGATTGAGCTCCCCGACCGGACCGGTGAGCTCACGTTCGAGCCCGAGTGCCGAGCGGCTTGCATATCCACGCGCCGCTTCTCCCTCGCCCGATAAACCCTTCTTGTCGAGCCAGACGATGCAGTCACGAAGGGCGAGGTCCGTATGAACGGAATCCTGCTGCGGCGGCACGGGCGCACGTTGCACCAGCCGGCCGATATAGAGCGGACCGCCGGCCTTCGGTCCCGTTCCCGACAGGCCTCGGCCGCCGAACGGCTGCACGCCGACGACGGCGCCGATGATGTTCCGGTTGACGTAAAGGTTTCCAGCCTTGATGCGGCTGGTCACATGCGCGATCGTTTCATCCAGCCGGGTGTGAAGCCCGAATGTCAGACCATAACCCGATGCGTTGATGTCGTCGATCAGTCGGTCGAGCCCGTTTCGTTTGAAACGGATGACATGCAGCACCGGTCCGAAGACTTCCCTCGTCAGGTCCGACAGCGACTTGATCTCGATGATTGTCGGCGGAACGAAGGTCCCCGCCGCAGCGCTCTCCGGCAGCGGCAGCTGATCCACCTTGCGGCCTAAACCGCGCATATGCTCGATATGCTGATCGATCTCCGTCTTTGCGCTGTCGTTGATGACTGGGCCGACATCAACGCTCAGCCGATCCGTACGGCCAATCGTCAGTTCGCGGAAGGCGCCCCTCAGCATATGGAGGGTTCTGTCGGCGACATCGTCCTGAAGGCAGAGAACCCTGAGGGCCGAGCAGCGCTGACCGGCGCTGTCGAAGGCAGAGGCAATGACATCGGCCACCACCTGCTCGGCCAATGCCGAGGAGTCGACGATCATGCCGTTCTGACCGCCGGTTTCGGCGATCAGCGGAATAGGCTTGCCGCTCGCCGACAACCGTTCCGCCAGCTGCGCCTGAATCATGCGGGCAACTTCGGTCGACCCGGTAAACATGACGCCTGCCGTCTCCTGAGCCCCGACCATGCCGGCGCCGAGGCGGCCGCTGCCGGGCACGAACTGCAAGGCACCGACCGGCACGCCCGCCTCGTGAAGGATCTTCACGCTCTCCGAAGCGATGATCGGCGTGACCCCGGCCGGTTTCGCAAGCACGGGATTGCCGGCCACCAAGGCTGCGGCGACCTGTCCGGTGAAAATCGCCAGCGGGAAATTCCACGGGCTGATGCAGACGATCGGGCCGAGGGAGGCATGCGAGGGGCCGAGCGTCTTGCGCGCCTGCTCGGCGTAATAGCGCAGGAAGTCGATCGCCTCACGCACTTCGCCGACGGCATTGGCCGCAGACTTTCCGGCCTCGCGCATGACGATGCCCATCAGCACCTTGATGCGGGCCTGCATGATGTCGGCGGCCCGTTCCAGGCAGGCCGCGCGCTCGGCCGGCGGTACGGCGGCCCATTGCGGCGCGTACTCCGCAGCCATGCAAACGATGCGCGTGGCGTCCTCGACCTTCACTTCGGTCACCGTGCCGACAACATCCCGGTGATCGGCAGGATTGAGAACATCGCGTGTTACCCCATCCGTAGAGCCATCCGCAAGAATGGGAAGCGCATGCCACGGCGCAGCAGCCGTAGAAGTGAGCGCCTCGGCCAAATCCAGAAGGGTGGCCTCGTTCGAGAGATCGAGACCATCGGAATTGACCCGGGCGTTGCCGTAAAGAGCCTTCGGCGAGGCGATCTGCGCGTGGGGCGCGCCAACGACAGGCATGGCTGCGACGGTTTCGGCGGGATCGGCGATCAGCGCCTCGACCGAGACATTCGGATCGGAGATGCGGTGCACGAAGGAGGAATTGGCGCCATTTTCCAGAAGGCGTCGAACCAGATAGGCGAGCAGCGTCTCATGTGTTCCCACAGGCGCATAAATGCGGCAGGGCCGGTCAAGTTTTTCCTTTCCGACGACCTCGTCGTAGAGCGGTTCGCCCATGCCGTGCAGGCATTGGAACTCGTATTTGCCGACGGTGAAATCGGGACCGGCCAGACGATAGATCGTGGCGAGCGTCTGCGCGTTATGGGTGGCAAATTGCGGGAAGACCGCATCCGGAGCATCGAGCAGCTTGCGCGCGCAGGCGACGTAGGCGACATCGGTGTAGATCTTGCGGGTATAGACCGGATAATCCTCGAGACCATCCAACTGGGCGCGCTTGATCTCGGCATCCCAGTAGGCGCCCTTGACGAGACGAACCATGATCCGGCGCCCGGAACGGCGCGCGAGATCGACGATATAGTCGAGGACGAAGGGGCAGCGCTTGCCATAGGCCTGTACGACGAAGCCGAGCCCATTCCATCCGGCAAGCTCAGGGGCGAAGCAAAGCTCCTCGAGGAGATCGAGCGAAAGCTCCAGCCGATCGGCTTCCTCTGCGTCGATATTGAGGCCGATATCATAGGTCTTGGCGAGAGCGGCGAGCTTCTTCACCTTCGGCAGCAACTCGCTCATTACCCGTCCGGCCTGCGACCTTGCGTAACGCGGATGCAGGGCCGAAAGCTTGATCGATATGCCCGGGCCGTCATAGATGCCGCGCCCGTCCGACGCCTTGCCGATGGCGTGGATCGCCTTTTCGTAATCCCGGTAATAACGCTCGGCATCGGCGCCCGTCGTCGCGGCCTCGCCCAGCATGTCGTAGGAATAGCGGAAGCCGCGCGCTTCCAGCGGCCGGGCGCGTTTCAGCGCCTCCGCAATCGTTTCGCCGGTGACGAACTGCTCGCCCATCATGCGCATCGCCATATCGACGCCGCGGCGGATGACCGGCTCGCCGGCGCGCGCGATCAGCCGCGTCAGCGCTGCCGACAGGCTTCGGTCGTTGACCGTCGACGTCAGCTTGCCGGTGACGACGAGGCCCCAGGTTGCGGCGTTGACGAACATGGATTTTCCGCCGCCGATGTGGGAGGTCCAGTTGCCCTCGGCGATCTTGTCGCGGATCAGCGCGTCCCGCGTTTCGGTATCGGGAATGCGCAGCAGCGCTTCGGCGAGGCACATGAGCGCCACGCCTTCCTGGCTGGAGAGCGAGTATTCCTGCACCAGCCCTTCGACACCGGTCCCCTTGTGCTTGGCGCGCAACGCTTCGATCAGGCTGCGGGCCGTACTGCGAATGTCATAGCGTTTTGCCTCGGAGACACGCGCGGCGGCAACGAGCGGCGGCAGGCACTCGGTTTCCGGCCGGCGATAGGCTGCGGTGATGGCCTGGCGAAGTTCGGATTGCGGTCGGATCGGTGGCGCAAAGCCGGAAAACGGCGCGCCGTCGGCGGCGTCTTTGGATTGAGTAGTCTCGATCGCTGCGTTCAACATGAAGGTCCCTATCAGTCGATATCTAGTTTAACGGATGAATGAGATGCCGGGTTCATCGTCCCAATCAGCGTCGTCCGAGGCGGCCGGGCCGGAATATTCCGTCTCGCGAAGCGGACGCGCATCCGGATTGTTGCGCTTGAGGGTGAGCGCCGCAGCAACCGCTCTTATCGCCACCGGTCGGTAGTGAGCGAGCAGGTCCGGCTTCTGATCGTCATCCGGTTCTTCCTTGCGCATGCGTGACCCCATTTTGCGTGCGGCGCCGATGCGATCCTGGCGATCCGTCAGCGCCTGCGCCTTCCATCCCATTGCCGACGCACAAAGTATCACAGATCGCAGATCTCGATCTCACTTGATTTTTGCAGATTTTAGCCTGTATGAACTTATTAAAGCACTGTTGAGAGTTCAAATGGCTGGCGAACCCGATATATTTAGTGAATTGGACCAATTCGACAGAAAAATCCTCGCGGCTCTTGCCGAGGACGGCAGACTGTCGATCACCGATCTCGCGGCGCGTGTCGGCCTCTCGAAGACGCCGTGCCAACTCCGCTTCAAAAGGCTGATCAGCGAAGGCTATATCGAAGGCTTCAAGGCCGTCCTCAATCCGTCGAAAATGCAGCTCGACCACATTGCTTTCGTCGAGGTGAAGCTCTCCGATACCCGCGAGAACGCGCTAAAAAGCTTCAACGATGCCATCAAGAAGATCAGCGAAGTCGAAGAATGCCATATGATCGCCGGCAGGTTCGACTATCTCCTGAAGATCCGCACCCGCGATATCGGCCGCTACCGCCGCGTCCTCGGCGAGCGCATCTCGACACTGCCCCACGTCGCCAGCACATCGACGAATGTCGCGATGGAAACGGTCAAGGAAGGCTGGGACAGGTCCGGTTCGAGTTTTTCGTGAATGTGATCCTTGGGGTGACCACCCGCCGCTGAGTTGCCGCAGAGTCCATCATTGGTTACCGATGCCGGTAGCGAAAGGCTTCGACGAAGGCGGAAAAAGCCGGGGACGGATGGCGCCGGCTGGGGTAATAGAGATGATATCCTTGGAACGTTGGTGCCCAATCCGCCAGCACTTCGTTCAGTTGACCGCTGTCACAATATTGCCGGACAAGGTCCCTCGGCACATAAGACAGCCCCGCCCCATCGAGAGCGGCATTGATCGCCGGCCCTATGTTGCTCATCACGAGTTGGCCTTCCACACGAACGCTGAACTCGCGGCCATCCTTTTCAAACTCCCAGGCATAGAGAGCGCCTGACGTCGGAAGACGCAGGTTAACGCAATTGTGGTTCGTCAAGTCATGCGGGGTCGAAGGCACAGTGCGGGCCGCAAAATATTCGGGTGATCCGACCACGGCGTAAGAGATATCGGATCCGATGCGAACGGCCACCATGTCGCGCGCAATCGCTTCGCCGAGCCGCACGCCGGCATCGAATTGCCGCTCCACGATATTAGTGAAACCGTTGTCGACGATGAGTTCCACGGTGATATCGGGGTAATCCCGTAAAAATGCCGGCAGCCTCGAACGGAAGACCAGCTCCACGGCATCATCGGGACATACGAGGCGGACTGTGCCCGAAGGCTTGTCGCGCAACGCGCCGAGGGCACTGATCCCGGCGGCGATGCTCTCGAAATGCGGCTGGATGCTTTCCACGAGACGCGCACCAGCCGCCGTGGGAGCCACGTCACGCGTCGTGCGGGAGAGAAGCCGGACGCCGAGCCGGGCTTCGAGCGCGCTGATCGTATGGCTCAACGCCGAGCGCGTGACTCCCAATTTTGATGCAGCGCGCGTGAAACTCCGCTCCTGAGCCACCTCCAGAAACGCACGCATTTCCGTGAACTCGTCGCGCCGCATTGTTGAATCTCCTTCATCACGACATTCAGATTATAGCTTCTAGTCGCGCAAAACCAGTCCGGCTATCTATCTGGCAACGGACAGGAGAACATGCATGACCGTCGAGTTGACATTGGATGAGACCTCACTGACGGACGACACGGCGACCTCATGGTCTGCTGTGACCTGTCTCTCGCTGCTCACTTTCCTGCTGGTGGGGCTGGAATTTCTCCCTGTGAGCCTTCTGACTCCAATCGCCACGGATCTCTCGGTGTCAGAGGGGCAAGCCGGATTGGCGATCACCGTGTCGGGAGTCTTTGCGGTTATCACCAGTCTTTTCGGCAATGCATTCCTGGCGAGGATCGACCGGAAGTCTGTCGTCTTGTTCTATACGGCGGTTCTTGTTGCATCGAGCTTGGCGGTTGCCCTCGCACCCAACTTCCTAGTCTTTCTCGTCGGGCGGTCCCTGGTCGGCGTTTCGATCGGCGGCTTCTGGTCGCTGTCGACGGCTATTCTGGCACGCCTGGCTTCGGACCGTGACCTGCCCAAGGCGATTGCGCTTCTTCAAGGTGGCACCGCATTCGCCCTCGTCCTTGCCGCACCGCTCGGCAGTTTTCTTGGCGGGTTGATCGGATGGCGCGGAACCTTCTTCATCACGGTGCCAATCGGAATTGCCGCGCTCGTCTGGCAACTGGTCGTCCTGCCGAGGATGCCGGCGACATCAACCGTCTCGGTGGCCAGAATATTCGGGCTGCTGCGCAATCGCACATTCGCGATAGGAATGGCGGCGACCGCTCTCGCCTTCATCGGCCAGAACGCGCTGTCCATTTATCTTCGTCCATTCCTCGAAGGCGTCACGGGCCTCGAATTGAATGTTCTATCCATGGTGCTTCTCGGCCTTGGCGTCGGTGGACTGGCTGGAACCTCCGTCATTGGCTTCGTCGCCCGGCGGCACCTCCGTCTCGTTCTCGTAGGCCTGCCGGGTGCTCTTGCGCTCCTAGCCCTGCTGCTGATCGCTCTCGGGCCGTTCGCGGCGGTTGCGGCATCCCTGCTCGTCATGTGGGGATTTTTCTCAACCCCGATTCCCGTTGCCTGGAACACCTGGATGGCCGCCACCGTCCCCGGTGAGTTGGAAGCGGCAGGTGGGCTGCAAGTGGCGTTGATCCAACTCGCCATTGCCGGCGGCGCTTTCGCTGGCGGCGTACTGTTCGACACCGCGGGATGGTGGAGCACCTTCCTTCTGGCCGCCTGCCTTCTCGCCGGTTCGGCTGTCCTCGCCGCACTCGCCGGCCGCCGCGCCTGAAACCTTCCGAAACCTCAAAAATGGAGATCATCATGTCACAAGGAATTGAAAACAAAGTGGTCGTCATCACCGGCGCAAGCAGCGGGCTTGGCGAAGCCACCGCGCGTCACCTTGCTGAGCGCGGCGCGTCCGTCGTCCTCGGCGCGCGGCGTAGTGACCGTATCGCTACGCTGGCTGAGGAGCTGGCCGCCAAAGGCTATAGAGCCAAGGCAGTCCAAACCGACGTCACGGATCAACATCAAGTCAAGAAGCTCGTCGACACCGCCGTCAACGCGTTCGGCCGCATCGACGTGATGCTGAACAATGCCGGCCTGATGCCGTTGGCGCCGCTCGAACGGCTCAAGGTCGACGAGTGGGATCGCATGATCGACGTGAATATCAAAGGGGTGCTCTACGGCATCGCAGCAGCGCTTCCGCACATGAAGGCGCAGAAGTCCGGGCACATCATCAACGTGTCCTCCGTCTACGGTCATGTGGTCGATCCGGGTGCCACCGTCTACTGCGCGACGAAATTCGCCGTGCGCGCCCTCTCCGAGGGGCTGCGGAAGGAAGTGAAGCCATACAATATCCGCACCACGATTATTTCACCCGGCGCAGTGAGTACCGAACTGCTCGAACACATCAGCGAAAAGGACATCCAGGCGGGCACCAAGGAGTTCGTCAGCAGGATCGCCATCAGCGCGGACACGTTCGCCCGAACGGTCGCCTTCGCGGTGAACGAACCAGACGATGTCGACATCAACGAAATCTTGTTCCGGCCCACGGCTCAACCTGTCTGACGCGAGGCGCGCTATGTCGATGACATCCACGTTCATGAGCCGTCGCGCGATTTTGGGCGGAGCGTTGGCGGCCGCCGCCCTCCCTCTCGTGGCGCAAGGGCAGGACGGGCACAGCTCGACCACTCACAAGGTGTCAGATGTCAGGATCAGGATTGACTTCAACAATCTTCCCCTGACGGCGACACTCTTCGATAATCCGTCGGCGCGCGATCTTGCTTCCATGCTGCCCCTAAACCTCAAGATCGAGGACTACGGCAGGAACGAAAAGATCGTCTATCTGCCGCGTAAGTTGACCGAAGAAGGGAGTGGTGCTTTCGGAAACGAGCAGGCGGGCGACCTTTGCTACTTCAAACCGTGGGGTAACCTGGCCCTGTTCTACGCGGATTACCGCTGGGACGGGCTGATCCGGCTCGGCCGCTTCGACGATGGCTTCGAGCCGTTGCTGGTGCGCGGCGCGTATCCGGTCCGCATAGAACGCATCTGACAAGGGCGTTTTGGGTGGAAATCTCAAATCGCTTTTGCGACCTAACGCGGTCTTTGAATTTCACAATAGACAATGCTCCGGTTTGAGCCGGACCAAACAGACACCTTCATATCATTGCCAGTCACGCTGTCGCCGGCGATCGAGCCCAGCTCTCGTTCCGACCGCAACAGCAGGGCCCAGTTCATGAATGTCTCCATATAGCCATCGACATCCGTCTCCGGAGAGAAGTTGGCGAATAGGAATGTGCCGCCAGGCTTAAGCATGCTGATGCACTTCCTGGTCAGCCGTACGGCTACCGCGTCCGGCAAATAGTCATAGAGACCGGCGGCATAGACGAAATCGAACATTCCCGGCGCATGCCTTCCACCGATCAGGGATTTGACCGACCCGTTCACCGCCTCGACGGAGGTGCCGGCGAAATCGCGGGCGACGGTTCCAACGCTTATCGGGTCCTGATCCAACGCTACCCAGCGTCTGATCGCGCCCGCGCTCAGAGCGTGCGACAACGGCCCCTCGCGAAGATGCCCGGCGGCAATGGCGAGGACTTCGGTGGAACCCGGCCGGACCGAAGCGATTTCGTCAACGCGGCGAGCCAGAATGTCTCGACGCTCCCGTACTGCGATGGATGACGAAGCATTTCGAGTGTAGCCGTAGATCGAACGTCCCAAGTCGCTCGCTGATGCGACGGCGTCCTCAATCTCAGGTCTGCCGTAGATGAAATCGAGAAGACGTGCGTCGCCGGAATAGCCGCGCGGCTTTTCAAACGACCAGCGGGTCAATGGATCTTGATGAAGATAGTGAGCAACGGGATGAGATTGCGCGATCGGAACGATGACGTCCCACACCTGCGGATGAAAGCGCCGCCGCATCTGATGCAAGGCTTCGGTAAGACGCTCGATGATCACATGAGGCTCGACGCCGGATTTGAACTGACGGATCGACACGTCAAGGCTGAGGGCAAGCTCGGCCTGGGCAACGATAAGATCGCCGGGATCCGGGGCAGCAACCCTCCTTGCCACCCGCCGAATTTCGCCAGGCGCAACAAGACTTTCACCGTCGAATACCAGGCTTTGTTCCATTTCGAGATCCTCTTGACATAGCGTTAAGCATAATCAACCTCGAAATAGGATGCGACTAGAATCTACACGGGATAAGGGTAATTCTACTCTTGCGGGTCCGATGCTACCCCTCTAACAAAGCCAAGCAATAAGACAAACCGGTTGCAAGTTGCCGAATGCGATTTTGGAGGGCGCCGAAGTATGGCTTACTTTTCAACATACTTTAGATGGCTTTCGGGTCGGCGTCGTTGCATGATCGCGGCTTGCGATAATGTCCAGCGGGACGAACCAACCGCCGGCATTTCATTCGCCGAGGCCCTCAAGTCTCTGAAAATTGAAAATGATGCTGTCCGAAGGCAGAGCTCGCGGCACGGTCTTTGGATGGCGGTTGCCGTCTATGTGGCCTTCGCACTTCCCGACCGTTGGCTGATCCCCGATGTTGCGCCTGCGACGATCGCCGCCCGATTCGCCGTTGCGACGATCGCCCTGCTGGCGTTCGAAGTCTTGCGGCTGGCAAATGCGAAAACCGTCTGGCTTGACATTACGTGCGCCACTGCACTGCTTGTGGGCTATGTAGGCTGGCTTTACCCGGCGATTGCCACCCACGACGTCACTGCTATGTCCTACTACATGATATTCGGCGCCATCTTCATGATGGGCGCCAACCTGTTTTTCAGTTTTCCGTTTCGGCTTTCGGTGATCACCTCCGGGCTCGTTCTCTGCGCGTTTTTCATTACGATCGAGGAACTCTTTCCTTCCAGCCAAAGCTACAAGCTCGCTTTCGGGCTGTTCTACATTTCGTGCTTTGCTTTCACGTCTTTCGTCAATTGGCGATTGAATGTTGAGCGCCGAAACGTGTTGCTGAACGCGGCGGAGGCTCGCCACCAGCACTGGGAAGCGTCCGAGCGCGGAAGGTCACTGCTCGAGCTTTCACATACCGACTACCTGACAGGCATAAGCAACAGACGCGCGCTGGATCGGCGGCTCGACGAATGCTGGGCCGCTTGGAAAGACGAACGCCGCGACTTCTCCGTGTTCCTCATCGACGTCGATTTTTTCAAACGCTTCAATGATCGCTACGGACATCAAGAAGGAGACCGATGCCTGACTGTCATCGCCAATGCGCTGAAGGCGATTGTAGAGTCGTCCGATGCCATGATCGGCAGGTATGGCGGCGAGGAGTTCATCGTGGTCATGCCTGCGGCCCTTCCAAAGGTCGCGATGGCTGTCGCCGAGAAGATCAGAATGGAAGTCGAGTCTCTCGCGATTGCCCACGACGAGCGACCGGATGATACCTCGATCGTAACTGTCAGCATCGGCGTCGCCTTCACCCGCGAAAAAGTTGGAGAGAAAGTTGAACGAATAGTGCGTGAAGCCGACCTCGCTCTCTACAATGCTAAAGCAAGCGGCCGAAACTGCATTCGCAGTTTTGATCCGCTGCTGCCTCGCCCCGACGATTATGCCGGTAAACTCGTGCCCCTGCTCGCGGCCGCCATCGATCGCAAACTGGTCTCGCTCGTGTACCAACCGATTTTCGACGTGACGAACGGGAAAGCAAGGGCTGTCGAGGCTTTGATGCGCCTCAGGATGCCTGATGGCACGGCGGTTTCGCCGAAGACATTCATCCCGGTTGCAGAACGAAGCGGCGCTATCCTCGAACTGGGCAGGTGGGCGATCGAGACGGCATGCCGGGATATTCTGATGACCGATCGCATGGCGACCGTCAGCGTCAACGTGTCGCCGATACAGCTGCGCTCCCCCGGCTTTGCCACTAGTGTCGCTGATATCCTTATTCGGTGCGGGGTCTGCGGGTCGCGATTAGCCTTGGAAGTCACCGAGGGCCTGGACATGGATATGCAGTCGGAGGTGCTCAAATGCATTGCCGATCTGCGTGCACTCGGCGTCGAAATCTGGCTTGACGACTTCGGCTCCGGCTTCGCGGGCCTCTCTTGGCTGAGGGCAATCGAGTTTCAGACAGTCAAGGTCGATCGAACCTTCCTGCACGACAGCTCGAACCCACGCGGTCTGACGATGCTTCAGGACATGATTGCTCTCATCCGCAATCGCGGGAATACGATCCTGGTGGAAGGCGTCGAAACTGCAGCCCAATATTCCCTTCTCAAGGATCTTCGCATCGACCGCGCCCAGGGCTTTCATATGGGAATGCCGGTGAGCGCTGAACTTCTGAGCGCGGCATAACTCGACATCGACGTTTCCAGATGGCTCAGCACGCGGCCGATAATCGGTGCGCGTGCATCACGTCTCTGCAAATCGCGAATTCGGACAGGAGCCGCATCGACCGCCCGCATGGCAAGCCGCTACGAGGGGCCATCCTACGGACACTTGCGATCACATCGGTCGCCGGGAGGCCGGACCCGATCAAAGCAATTGGAGCCATTTCAACGAGGGCTGCGCCGCCATTGTCGGAAGTCTTGCTTTTGGACGAATCAGACCGTCTTATGCAGCGAGGCAACGGATCGCCGAAGGCAGACGAATATTCGGCGGTTGACCTAGAATGAGGATCGAGATGGATCACGCCGGCAGCCCGCAATCGTCAGTGAACGAAGAGAGGGAAGCGCGGAGGCTTCAATACCTGACCTGGGAACACATTGCGTCTGACCTTCGTCATCCCGCTCACCTCGCCCGCAGGGCGGAACTCCGGCGATCATGCGGTGCGGAGCTGGCCGAGACGTCCTACATCGCCGAGCACGCCGCAATCTTCACCGAAAGCCTGACAATGGGCGAGCGGTCGTGGATCGCCGGGCACGCGCTCGTTCGCGGCGATATAACCCTCGGTGACGATTGCACCATCAATCCCTATGCCTGTGTTTCCGGCACGGTGACGTGCGGTCATGGCGTGCGGATTGCTTCGCATGCCTCGATCGTCGGCTTCAATCATGGTTTCGACGATCCAACCATTCCTATACACCGCCAGGGCGTCGTCAGAATCGGCATCGTGATCGGCGACGATGTCTGGATCGGCGCCAACTGCGTGATCCTCGATGGCGCCACGATTGGAAATGGCGCAGTGATCGCCGCCGGAGCGCTGGTCACCGGGGACATTCCCGCCATGGCGATTGCCGGTGGCGTGCCCGCCCGGGTGCTGCGGAGCCGAGGCTCGGCACCCCGGAAAACAGGCAATGGCGACATCGAAGATCAGTTGGTCAGGCTCGGTCAGAAAGCGCAGGACCAGTGGCCGGACATTCTGGCACGCTGGAAAACGCAAGGGACCTATCAATCGCCGGAAGCAGACGGCGTCCGCAGACCGGCGATCCGGCATCTCTGCGATGCAATCGAGATCGCTGCCGGCTTCGGCCATCTGCCGCCCGATCTCGATGCGGCGGAGACCGTCGAGCGTCTCCAAGATCTTCAGGACCGAGAGACCGGCCTTTTCCCGGAAGAACATGCCCGCATGCATGGCAAGGCGCTGAGGAATGATCCAAAGGCGCTCTATAACGTCCTTGCGGTTGGCTATGCGCTTGAACTGCTTGGTTCCGGTCCGCGCCAACCGGTCCATGCAGTCGAGCTCGAGGCCGGGGAGTTGGATGAATGGCTGAGCGCCCTGCCCTGGTCGACCCGGGCATGGCACGCCGGAAGCGTGGCCGATGCGATCGGAACTGCCATGTACTTCAACGCGAAGTATTTCGGCGTCAGGCATTCACGGCAGGCGCTCTTCGAGTGGCTAAGCCACAATGCCAACAGCGTTTCGGGGCTCTGGGGTGAACCGACCGCGGCGGAAGGATGGCTTCAACCGGTGAACGGCTTTTATCGCCTGACGCGCGGCACCTACGCCCAGTTCGGCGTGGCACTTCCCCACCCGCACGCCTCACTCGAAACGGTTCACCTCAACTACCGCAACCACAAGGGCTTCGTTGCGGCAAAATACAATGCGTGCAACCTGCTCGATACGATTCATCCTCTGCTGCTGATTGCCCGGCAGACCGACTACAGACGGGCCGACGGCGAGGCGATCGCCCGCAAGCTCATCTCAAGGGCGCTGGATAGATGGCGGGATGGCGAAGGATTCCCCTTTGCCGATGGTAGTGAACCGAGCTTGCAGGGGACGGAAATGTGGCTTTCCGTCATTCACCTGGCGGCCGATTTCCTGGGCCTGGCAGATCGCTTCGCCTTCGTCCCGAAAGGCGTTCACCGGACGGCAACCGTGGGGCTGGGTATGTGACCACGCTTCGATCAACCGTGCAGTGATGCCGTCAGCCAGGCGGCGGCAAGGTCGCGTGCATTGCTTCGCTTGGCTTTGACGGGCACGATCACATTGTAACGATCCTCCGCCGCAAGCTCGCCGCCGCCGATCTGCATCAAGGTTCCATCCTCCAGAAAGGTGCCGACCAGCATACGCCATCCCAAGGCAATGCCTTGCCCTGCGCGCGCGGCAGCGATGGTTTCGGTATAGTGGTTGAACCGAAGCGACGGCTTTACATTGAGGTTGGCGCCGGTCAGCGAAAACCACTGGGCCCAGCTATACCAGGAACGATCGAGAACGTCCGTTTCGATGAATTCGTCGGCAGAGCCGAGCGGACCATCTCCGCGTCGCCTGAGATAGTCGGGAGAGCAGACGGGGCAAATGACGTCGCCGCGCGAGGCGATGACGGTGCTATCGCTGAACGGAGGCACACCATATCGAATTGCCACATCGACTTCGCCGTCGTCGAGAGCGATCGGGCTGTCCTGGGATATCACCCGCACCAGAATACCCGGGTTCGCCCGGCGGAATTCGGCCAGCCGCGGCAGCAGCCAGAAAGAGGAGAACGCAACGGTCGCCCCTATAGTCAGTACGTCCTGGCTGCGCGACTGGAGCGCTTCCACGCCCTCGGCAATATCGGCAAAGCTTTTGGCCAGGGTGGCTCCGAGGTTGATGCATGCCGCCGTCGGCTCGATCGCTCGATGCTTGCGCACGAATAAGGGCTGGCCGAATTCCTCCTCCAGCAATGCAATCTGCCTGCTGACCGCCGCCTGGGTGACGCCCAATTCGGCCGCAGCGGTGGTGAAGCTCTTCTTTCTGAGCACCGCCTCCAGGGTCACCAGGGCCGTCAGCGACGGGATCCGTCTTCTAAAGTGCATCACAGAACCCTCATCGCATGATAAAAACTTATGCGAAGCTAATTTTTTATGCCGTTGAAACATCGGAACTGCAAGGGCAATCTGGGGAAACTCTCGCATAAGAGGTTCTGATGCTAAACAAGCTCCCATCGTCCATTTCGGCTCTTCTCGACGCTCGTGCCAACGGTCACTCTCTGCCGGCCGGCCTTTACGTCAGAGAAGACGTGTTCGAAGCAGACATCGACGTCTTCTTCCACAATCACTGGATCTGTGTCGGTCTCGATTGCGATGTTCCCGAACCGGGTGACGCCACGGTCATCGATATCGGCAAGACGAGCCTGATCCTTCTGCGCGACGACGATGGAGAAATTCGCGTCCTGCACAATGTCTGCCGCCATCGCGGCTCCCGCCTTCTCGATCCGGGCAAGACGATCGTCTCGAAACTCGTCTGTCCCTATCACACCTGGACATACGAACTGACGGGTGAGCTCAGCTACGCGCCTCACATGGGCAAGGACTTCGACAAAGAGTGTCGGAGCCTCAAGCCCGTCACTTTCAAATCGATCGGCGGACTGATTTATGTCTGTCTCTCCGACAATCCGCCCGAGGATATTGCCATCCTCGAACAGGCCATGACCGAGCGCCTCGCCCCCTACGACATCCGGAACGCAAAGGTTGCCTTCCAAACGGATGTCATCGAGGACGGCAACTGGAAGCTGACGATGGAAAACAATCGTGAATGCTACCATTGCTCCGCGAACCATCCGGAGCTCTGCGTCTCCTTCGTCGATCTCGACTTCGGCTTCGACCCCGAGACGCTGAGCCCGGAGGATCGCGAACAGGCCGAGGAGCATTTCAGGCTGTATGAAGAGCGGACGAAGGCGTGGGAGTCGGACGGCTTCCCCTCGGCTGCGGTCGAGCAGCTCGCCGACTGCGCCACCAACTTCCGCACCCAGCGGCTGATCATCGCAGGCGCCGGCGAATCCCAGACCCACAACGCCACCGCCGCATCCTCCAAGCTTCTCGGCCACATGACCCGCAAGGATCTCGGCGACATGCATCTTTGGGGCCACAACAGCTGGAACCACTTCATGGGCGACCATGCCGTGGTGGCAACCGTCATTCCGCTCTCCGCCGGCAAGACGCTTGTGAGGACCAAGTGGCTGGTCCACAAGGACGCCGTCGAAGGCGTGGATTACGATCTCGACAAGCTGACGGATGTCTGGGTCGCGACGACGGACCAGGACGCCGATCTCGTCGCGCGCTCCCATGCAGGCACTCTCGACCCAGCATATCAGCCAGGCCCCTACTCCCGGTTTTCCGAGACGAACCTCGACAAGTTCGCCAGCTGGTACATCGATCGGATGCGCGCCCATGGATACTAGGAGCCCGCAGATGCCCGTAGCCAGGGCCGCCCTTCACGACGTCTGGAACCCGGAAGAAGACGACGCGCTCGTCTGCCTTGACGTCCAGCAGGAGACCCATGACGTCAAGACCTTCACCTTCGCTTCGCGCGACGGCAAGCGGTTCGCGTTCAAGGCCGGCCAGTATTTTCTGTTCGACCTGGAACACAATGGAGAGGCTGAAAACAGGTGCTACAGCATCTCCTCCTCGCCGCATCGGACGAACGCTTTCTCCGTGACGGTGAAGCGCGTGCCCGGCGGAAAGATCTCCAACTGGCTTCATGACATGCTGGTTCCCGGGGCGACCGTCAAGGCGAACGGCCCACTTGGCCATTTCGTCAGGCCCGAGCGGTCGGGACGTAAGCTTCTGCTGCTGTCGGGCGGCTCCGGCATCACCCCCGTCATGTCCATTCTGCGTGAACTCGCCGACAGCTGCGAACCCGCCGACATCGTCTTCATGCATGCAGGCCGGACGCCGCAGGACCTGATCTTTCGCGACGAACTGGCCTGCATCGCCCGCAGGCTGAAAGGCCTCCGCCTGCATTTCCTTCCCGAGACCGTGGCCGGCGAACCGTCCTGGCCCGGTCTGACCGGTCGCATTTCGAAAGACTATATCAGGCTTGCGGTTCCCGATATCGCCGAGCGGATCGTGATGTGCTGCGGCCCCGCCCCGTTCATGGCCGCCGCGCGCGGCATTGCCGCCGAACTCGGCGTGCCCGCCTCGAACTATCTGGAGGAAAGCTTCGACGCAGCGGTCATCGACGAACCGGAAATCCCTGCGGTTCAGGAGGCATCTGCCAAAGTCTTTCAGGTCACTTTCTCGAAGCAGGCCCGCAGCATCGAGGTAACAGGCGACCAGAGCGTGCTCTCATGCGCGAAGAAGTCAGGTGTCAGGATCCCGTCGTCCTGCGCGAATGGCGTCTGCGGCACCTGCAAGTCGAAGCTTACGTCAGGCACGGTCGATATGAACCACAATGGCGGAATCCGCCAGAGGGAAATCGACGCCGGCTTCTTCCTGCCCTGCTGCTCGAAGCCGCTCAGCGACCTGGTCATCGAGCGCTGAGCGGCGGGTACCGCACCACCCGAGGCCTACTTAGATGTTGCGGGATTGCGCGTTCAGTGCGCTCTCAAAGCTGCCGCGCGATGCTGCGACGGCGTCTGCCCGAATGTGCGCTTGAAGGTTCTGGTGAACTGCGAGGCGTTTTCAAAGCCGACATCCAGCGCGATCTCGATCATTGGCGCCTTCGATTGGGCAAGGATCGATTTCGCCCGCTCCATACGAACACGACTATAGGCCTTGGCAGGAGACATGCCGGTCTTGTCGATGAAGATTCTCTCCAACTGCCGTCGCGAGAGTCCAACCGTGCCGGCAAGCTTCTCGATCGACATGCTGCCGTCGACGAACTGCTCCATCGTGATCATCGCCGCCTTGACGCGGGCGTCGTCATAATCGTCGTAAAGCGGACGCCGGGGCTGGACGTCCGCAGGGGCGCGGGCTCTCTCGATCTGCAGCACCTCCAGCGCGTTTCGTTCGGCGTCGCGGCTGATGTATTTCCTGACCAACAGCGCCGCCATGTCGGCTGAACTGCTGCCGCCGGCGCAAGACCCACGCTGGCGGTCGAGATTGAAGAGCCGGTCGGAACGAACGCTGAGGTCGGGAAACCGCTCCCGGAACTCCTTGTAGTGCAGCCAGCTCACACAGGAGTCATGCCGCTTCATCAGGCCGGCCGCAGCGAGAATGAACGAGCCCGTGCACACGCCGATCAGCGGCACCTTCTTGGCGTCCGCCTGCTTGAGAAAAGCGATGGTCGCCTGGTCGACAGGGTTTTCCACTGTCAGCAGGCCGCCGACAACGACGATGTAATCGAAGCGTGACGGATCGACGAAATCGGACGTCGGAGCGACCTGGACACCGCAGCTCGCGGTGATCAGATGCCGCGTGCTGCCGATCACCTGCCAGTCGGCAAGGACCCTTCCGGAACGATCCTGCTCGTCGCTGGCAAGCCGCAGCGTGTCCACGAAGAGCGCGAAGGCGGATAGCGTGAACGATCGCGCCAGAACGAACCCCACCTTGAGCCGGGCAGCCGACCTCGTAGCGTCGTCTGCCTGCCGATGCTGTCCGGGTCGCATGGTCATCTCCTTGCCGTTTCTGAATGCATTCACGAATCTGAAAACCGTGCGCCAGCGGATCACGATCGTCAACGAAAATGGTGTTGTGGCCGATGACGCGCGCCCAGCCTCCGATGCTTGGAAGAATGCCGCTGTAGGGTCCAATGCGTGCTTCGGCTTGGACCCGGCCAACCTGGCCGTCGAAAAGCCGTGCGCAGCCATCCGGAATATCCCGATATCCGGATATCGCCGGGGAGCGCCGCTGCGGCGCTCCCCGATCTCGTCACGCGGCCAGGACGCCGCTCTTCTTGGCGGTCCAGGTTGCCATATAGTCCATAAGTCCCGGGTTCAGGCAGTCGTAGGGCTCGAGGCCCGATGCCTTCAGCTGCGCTCTGACGGCGTCCATCTTGGCGGGGTCGAAGCCGCTTTCGATGATCGACGACACAAAGGCCGCAAAGCCCGGCTTCGCCCAGCCGCTTTCCTGAAAGCGCTCCGGATGGACGAACGACAATCCCTGGAACGGATGTTCGCGCACGACCGGCCCATACATATGAACGCCGCATTCCTTGCAGGCGTGGCGCTGGATCAAGGCCGTGGAATCGACAATGGCGAGCTTATCGCCGTTCTCCAGGACTTCGACGCTTTCGGTCGGAGCGACCGCCACGACGGAAAAGACGGCACCGTCGGGCTTCCAGCACTTGGTGCAGCCGCAGGCGTGGTTGTGGGCGATATCACCTTTGATCCTGACCTTCACGGGATTGCTTGTGCACTTGCAGACGAGCGTCCCGCCTGCGAAAGCAGCGTCAGTCGCCCGAAAGCCTGAATCTACTGCCGGATGTATGGCTATGCTGGTCATGGGTTTCTCCTCCCCTTCTGGGCCGTTTGCGATATGCCCGGCCAAGCTCTGCAATCAGTCTCCCAATCTTCGCGCGTGCCAGCGCAGATGGTCTTCCATGAATGTCGAAATGAAGAAGTAGGAGTGGCCGTAGCCTTCCTGCATGCGAAGCCGCAGGCTGATGCCGGCCGTCTCGCAAGCTTGCCTGAGCTCGTCGGGGCGCAGTCCATCCTCCAGGAAGCTATCCGCCGTCCCCTGGTCGACGAGGAATTCGGGGAACCGGTGCCCGTCTTCGATCAGTGAGCAGGCATCATATGCCCGCCAGCGCGCTTCATCCGCTCCGAGATATTTCCGGAACGCCGGCTTTGACCAGCCGGAGACCGACGGATGGCTGATCGGCGCGAAGGCCGAGCAGCTGCCGAAGCGTTCGGGGTTCTTGAGCGCGATCGTGATCGCGCCATGTCCCCCCATCGAGTGACCGAAGATTCCCTGTCGCGTCGTGTCGACCGGAAACTCGGCTGCGATAAGCTTCGGCAATTCATCGACGATGTAGCTGTACATCCAATAGTTCTTAGCGAACGGCGGCTCGGTGGCGTCGACATAAAAGCCGGCACCTTTTCCGAACTGCCAATTGTCCGGTTCGTCCGGGACGGCGTCGCCCCGCGGGCTGGTGTCGGGGCAGACGATGATCATGCCGAGTTCCGCGGCAAGACGCCGATACTCGCCCTTGTCCATGACATTGGCGTGCGTGCAGGTCAGGCCGGAAAGGTACCATAGAACCGGCAGCTTCCGTGCTTTGGCCTGCGGCGGCAGGAATACCGCAAAGGTCATGTCGCAGTCGCAGACATCCGAGCGATTGACGTAAACGCCCTGGGTGCCGCCATGACAATTTTCGGTCGAGATCGTCTTCATCGCTCAGTACACGACCACGCCGCGGATGCTCTTGCCCGCATGCATCAGCTCGAAGCCCTTGTTGATGTCTTCGAGCGGCATGGTGTGGGTGATCATCGGATCGATCTGGATCTTGCCTTGCATGTACCAGTCGACGATCTTCGGCACATCGGTGCGGCCGCGCGCGCCGCCGAAAGCCGTGCCCATCCAGTTGCGGCCGGTCACCAGCTGGAACGGACGGGTGGAGATTTCCTGGCCGGCGCCGGCAACGCCGATGATAACCGACTTGCCCCAGCCGCGATGGCTGGCTTCCAGCGCCTGGCGCATCACCTTGGTGTTGCCGGTGCAGTCGAAGGTGTAGTCGGCGCCGCCGATCAGGTCGCCGTGGCGCTTGGTCAGGTTGACAAGGTAAGGCACGATGTCGTCACCGACCTCCTTCGGATTGACGAAGTGGGTCATGCCGAACTTTTCGCCCCAGGCCTTGCGGTCAGGGTTGATATCGACGCCGATGATCATGTCGGCACCAGCAAGCTTCAGACCCTGAAGCACGTTGAGGCCGATGCCGCCAAGGCCGAAGACGATCGCCGTGGCGCCGATCTCGACCTTGGCGGTGTTGATGACCGCGCCGATGCCAGTTGTGACGCCGCAGCCGATGTAGCAGATCTTGTCGAAGGGGGCGTCCGGGTTGACCTTGGCAAGGGCGATCTCCGGCAGCACGGTGAAGTTCGAAAAGGTCGAGCAGCCCATATAGTGATGGATCTTGTCCTTGCCGATCGAGAAGCGCGAGGTACCGTCCGGCATCACGCCCTGGCCCTGGGTCGCGCGGATCGACGTGCAGAGATTGGTCTTGCGGGAAAGGCAGGAATAGCACTCGCGGCATTCCGGGGTGTAGAGCGGAATAACGTGGTCGCCCTTCTTCACCGAAGTGACGCCGGGGCCGACATCGACGACGATGCCGGCGCCCTCATGGCCGAGAATGGCCGGGAAGAGGCCCTCGGGATCGGCGCCCGACAGGGTGAAATCGTCGGTGTGGCAGATGCCCGTCGCCTTGACCTCGACCAGCACTTCGCCGGCTCGCGGCCCCTCCAGCTGCACGGTCATCACTTCGAGCGGTTTTCCTGCCTGTGTGGCCACGGCGGCGCGAACGTCCATTTTGATATCCTTCCTGTCAAATTGAATTCTGATGCTGCATATTCGAAGGGGCCAGCTCTCGCCGATCTGCTGCTGCTTCACCGCGAGACTTCACGCTCTCGCGTTCGGCTTTTCGTTCATCTCAGGCTCGCTGTTGCCAAGGACCCTATCACCTCTCCCGCTCAATCTGGCACCAGACCGCCAGCAGCGGCCGGGCTGTGCATCTTATCGCGAAAGATTCGCCGGCGTCGTTCGCAAAGACCGTACCGACACCGCCAGAGAACCACTCGGAATCGCCAAGGCGGATTTCCCCCGGCGAAAGCAGAATGAAGGCGCGGGGCTGGGTCTGAACATGATCGGGGAATCTTGTATAACGATCCATATAGATCACGCCGACCCTGAGATCGGCGCGCTCCTCCATGCCGCCGGGACCGACCAAGACCGCATGGGAATGCGTATCGCCAAAATTCAGGCTTGCAAACGGACCGGAGCGGCCGCGTCTCCAGAGCAGCTGGTCGGCGAGGGTACGGAACTGGCTGGCGATCGCCTCGTATTTCCGTCCCGATTTCGCAAGATGGTTGATGGCGTCATCAAGCCCCTCCGGCGCGCCGGGAAGAGACCCGCCCTCCGGGCGCACCTTGCCGGTCTTGAGCAGCCTCTGGAGAACCTTGCCCGCGACGAAGCTGGCGACGGCAGGAGCCTCCGCCGACAGCATCAGGCCGCCGATGTCATTGAGAAATTCCTGCAGCGGCCGGGAGCGCCTCTCTCTGCCGATGTCGTGCAGCCGTATATATGCCGGCTTCTCGTCATCGTTGAGAAGAAGGTCGGCACCAGGTTTGATTGGACGTCCCACGACGCGCGCCACGTTCGGTCTCCCCGCTAGAGCGCCTTTTGCAATTCCGGCAGGACATCGAAGAGATCGGCGACGAGGCCATAGTCGGCGACCTGGAAGATCGGCGCCTCCTCGTCCTTGTTGATGGCAACGATCACCTTTGAATCCTTCATGCCGGCCAGATGCTGGATGGCGCCCGAAATGCCGCAGGCGATATAGAGATCAGGCGCCACCACCTTGCCGGTCTGGCCGACCTGCCAGTCGTTCGGCGCATAACCGGCATCGACCGCGGCTCTGGATGCGCCGACGGCAGCACCTAGCTTGTCGGCGAGCGGCAGGATGACCTCCCTGAACTTTTCCGCCGAACCGAGTGCACGGCCGCCGGAGATGATGATCTTCGCCGAGGTCAGCTCCGGCCGGTCGGAGGCCGACAGCGCGTCTCCGATGAAGGTGGAAAGACCCGGATCGGAAACCGCCGGGATCGCCTCGACGGTGGCCGAGCCACCCTCCGGTGCCGAGGCGAAGGATGCCGTGCGCACGGTGATCACCTTCTTGGCATCGCTCGCCTGCACCGTCTGGATGGCATTGCCGGCATAGATCGGCCGCTTGAAGGTGTCGGACGAGATCACCTCGATGATCTCCGAGACCTGGGCGACGTCGAGAAGAGCGGCCACCCGCGGCAGAACATTCTTGCCGACCGAGGTGGCAGCCGAGATGATCGTGTCGTAGCTGGCGGAGAGCGAAACGATCAGGTCGCCGAGCGGTTCGGCCAGATTGTTGGCGAGTTCGTCGCTTTCGGCGAGCAGCACTTTCGAGACGCCGGCAAGCTTGGCGGCTTGTTCGGCAGCAGGCTTGGCAGCCTTGCCGGCAACGAGAATATGAACATCGCCGCCAATCTTTGTCGCCGCCGTCAGCGCCTTGGCGGTCTGATCGGACAGGCTGGCATTGTCGTGGTCAGCCAGAAGAAGAATGGTCATGATGATGGCTCCTGTTCCAGGCTGATTACAGCACGCCGGCTTCGTTTTTGAGCTTGTCGATCAGTTCGGCGACCGACTTGACCTTGACGCCGGCCTTGCGGCCGGACGGCTCCTCGGTCTTCAAGACCTTGAGACGCGGCGTGGTGGAGACACCGAAGTCGCCGGGCGTCTTCTTGTCGAGCGGCTTCTTCTTCGCCTTCATGATATTCGGCAGCGAGGCATAGCGCGGTTCGTTCAAGCGCAGATCTGATGTGACGACCGCCGGCAGCTTGATCTCGATCGTCTGCAGGCCGCCATCGACTTCGCGGGTGACAGTTGCTTTGCCATCACCGATCTCGATCTTCGAGGCGAAGGTCGCTTGGGCAATTCCCATCAGTGCTGCCAGCATCTGGCCGGTCTGGTTGCTGTCGTCATCGATCGCCTGCTTGCCTGATATGATCAGCCCCGGCTGTTCGGCATCGGCAACAGCCTTCAAGATCTTGGCAACCGTAAGCGGCTCGATCTGATCATCGGTCTCGACCAGGATCGCCCGGTCGGCGCCCATGGCAAGGGCGGTCCTCAGCGTCTCCTCGGCCTTGGCCGGACCGATTGAGACGACCACCACTTCCTCGCACCTGCCGGCTTCCCTCAGCCGCAGCGCCTCTTCCACCGAGATCTCGTCGAACGGGTTCATCGACATCTTCACATTGGTTAGCTCGACACCCGTGCCGTCCGGCTTCACCCGGATCTTCACGTTGTAGTCGACAACCCGTTTGACTGGGACGAGTATCTTCATGGGCAACCCCCTTTTATTTCTAAACTGCTGGCCGTCAGTTCGGCCGTTCGGCAAGCAATGCCCAGAAGGCGAAGAACGGCGTGTCGAGCGACCTCATGGCATGTCGGATGCCAGGGACATTGTAGAACGACCCACCGATACCTGGCGAGAACCAGTCTCCCTCTCCTTGCTGGAACTCTCCCTCGGAAAGCACGAGATAGACTTCCTCGGGCGCATGATCATGATCCGGATAGCGCACGTGAGGCGCCATCAACGTCACACCGATCCACAGATCGCTCCGCTCTTCCAATCCTCCCGGGCCGATAATCATGGCATTGGCATGCCCATCGACAAAATTGTCGCTGGCCGTGTGGTCATACTTGCTGCGCCGATGCCATTCAAGCATTGGCTCGATGCCTTTGAACCCCTCGATCAAACGCGTCAGTGAAGGATAGGACGTATCGAAGGAAAGCGCCACATCAAGCTGAGCACACACGGGCAATCGGCTTCCCGGCCCCGCACGCGCAAGCCCCGGGCGCTCCAGCGCCGCGAAAATCGGACGGACCGAGCGGCGGGCCTCCGGGGCCTTCGCGAACTGGTCGAAAGCCACGAAAGCCGCATCCACGAAAATCTGGAGGCTTTCATTGCGTAAACTCATATCATCACCTCCAGAGACGATCGGCGGCAAGCGATCCGCTCTGGGATCAGATATCTTTCGCGATGCGCAGCCCGTCATAGACGGCCGCATGCGTGTTGCGTGCGGCGACCGCATCGCCGATCCGGAACAGCTGGAACTTGCCATCAGGATTGCGAATGACGGACTGAGGTTCTCCGGAAAGAAGCTGGTCGTGCGACATCTCGCCGAGATTGCTCGAGCTGGGTTTCAGTTCGAAATAGAGCTCATCGAGCGGAATGGTCCCATGATTGACGACGATCTGGTCGAAGCTGTGCTGCCTGGCAATCCCGCCGTAATCGCTGCCGATATGGGCGACGAGCTGGTTGCCGCTCTTCTCGACGGCCTCCAGACGATAGGTGACGGTGAAGGTCACGTCGTGCTTCTGCAGGGACCGCATATAGGGCACGAGATTCATGGCCATGACCTCGGGCGCGAAGGACCGGTCCGGCGTCATGATCTCGACCTTGGCGCCTGCCTGGGCGAGGAACTCCGCTGCCTGAAGGCCGGCATGGTCGCCGGCGTCGTCGAAGATCAGCACGTTGGTTCCAGGCTTCACGTCGCCGGAGATGATGTCCCATGACGAGACCACCAGCTCGTTGCCGCTGGCGAGAACCTCGGTATGCGGCAGGCCCCCGGTCGCGATAATGACGACATCGGGATTCTCGGCTCCGATAGTGTCCGCTTCCGCCCAGGTGTTGAAGTGGAAGGTGACGTCGTATTTCTCGCACTGGCTCATGCGCCAGTCGATGATGCTGATCATCTCCCTGCGGCGCTCGCTTTGGGCGGTGAGGCGGATCTGACCGCCGGGATTGTTCGCCGCTTCGAAAACCACGACCTGGTGGCCGCGTTCTCCGGCGACGCGCGCCGCTTCCAGACCGGCCGGGCCGGCGCCGACGATGACGACCTTTTTCCTGGCGTCGGCTTTTGCCACGATATGCGGCATGGTCAGTTCGCGGCCGGTGGCGGCATTGTGGATACAGAAGGCGGCTCCGCCCTGGTAGATGCGATCGAGACAGTAGTTGGCACCGACGCAGGGACGAATATCGTCTTCGCGCTTTTCGATGATCTTGCGGACGATATGCGGGTCGGTCATGTGGGCGCGGGTCATGCCGACCATATCGACCTTGCCGGAGGCGATCGCGTGGCGCGCGGTGGCGACGTCAGGGATTTTCGCCGCATGGAAGGTCGGGAAATCGGTTGCTGCGCGAATTTCGCCGGCAAAATCCAGATGCGGTGAATTCGCCATGCCCTGGATCGGGATCACGTCGGTCAGACCCGCATCGGTATCGATGTGACCGCGGATCACGTTGAGGTAATCGATCAGGCCGCTTGCCTTCAGGCGCTTGGAAATTTCGATCCCGTCGCCCTTGCCGGTACCGCCGGGAAGACATTCGTCTGCGGTATAGCGCACGCCCAGAATGAAGTCGTTCCCCACCCTTTGCCGGATCGCCTTGAAGACGTCGAAGCAGAAGCGCAAACGGTTGTCGAGCGAGCCGCCATAGGGACCATCGAGCTCGTTGGTGAGCGGCGACGTGAACTGATCGATCAGGTGGCCGTAGGCTTCCAGTTCGACACCGTCCATGCCGCCTGCCTTCATGCGCTCGGCAGCGTCGGCGAAATCCCTGATGATGCGCTCGATGTCCCAATCTTCCATCTTCTTCGGGAAGGAGCGGTGGGAGGCCTCGCGATGATGCGATGGCGCCACGACCGGCAGCCAGTCGCCCTTGTCCCAGCGCGTGCGCCGGCCGAGATGAGTGAGCTGGATCATGATCGCCGCACCCTCTTCATGCACGGCGTCGGTCATTTCCCTGATCCAGGGCACGATCTCGTCTTTGTAGGCGAGCAGGTTGTTGAACACCGGCGGACTGTCCCTGGAAACCGCGGCCGAGCCAGCCGTCATCGTCAAGGCCACACCGCCCTTTGCCCGCTCCACCGTATAGGCGCGATACCTCTCCTTTGGCATGCCGTCCTCCGGATAGGCCGGCTCGTGGGAGGTCACGATGATACGGTTGCGTAGCGTCAGATGCTTGAGCTGATAGGGCTGAAGAAGAGGATCGTTCGACATGGGCCGTGGTTCCGGATTAAAACATCAGAGGAGACGCTAAGCACAATGTACATATGTGTCAATATTGAAAACAGCTGGGTCGTCGATTTCGACACTGATGTACATTTTTCTTGTGCGCGGCTTGATAATCTGATAGGAGATCATCCATGGATCAGGCTCTGAATGACACAGGCTGGCGCGGATCACAGGAGGGATGGCTGGAAGCAGCGTACCATTCCCTGCTGGATTCCGGCGTGGATTCGGTGAAAATTCTGCCGCTGGCGAAGAAGCTCAACCTCTCGCGCACGAGCTTTTACTGGTTCTTCAAGGACCGGGAGGAACTGCTGGCCGGGCTCGTCGCACGGTGGCGCGACAAAAACACCGGCAACATCGTCAAGCAGTCCGAAGCCTATGCGGAATCGCTCGCCGAGGCGATGCTCAACGTCTTCGATTGCTGGCTCAACAATGATCTGTTCGACGCCAGGTTCGAATTTGCCGTGCGCAGCTGGGCGCTGCAGTCCGACGAGATTCTTGCCGAGGTCCGGCAAGCCGATCAGCTCCGGCTCGATGCGCTCAAGCGGATGTTTATCCGGTTCGGGCTACCAGAAGCGACATCGGATGTCCGAGCGCGAACAACGTACCTCGTGCAGATCGGGTACATCTCTATGCAAGCCAAGGAGGAACTCGCCGTCCGCATGAAACGGATTCCCGAATATATCGCGATCTACACCGGCGAAGTGCCGCAGCAGAGGGAGCTCGATCGCTTCTTCGCCCGGCATGGCTATAGGCCGGGTTAGGGAAGGCCGGGATGAGCGTTTCCTTGAGGATCGGGATCATTGGCGGCGGTGGTTGGCTTGGCGGCGCAATCGCCGGCTCGATCCTTGATGCCGTCCTGGTCGAACCTCGAAATCTCTCCCTCTCCTATCGCAGTGAGCAGCCGCGCCGCTTCCCGAATTCATTCCTGACCACCGACAATCAGGCGCTTGCCGACCTTTCGGACGTGATCATTCTTTCCGTCCGCCCTGATGACTGGCATGCTCTTGATGTCGATGCCGGTGGCAAGCTGGTCATCTCGGTCATGGCGGGCATCCGCCTGGGCGCACTTTCCGAGCGCCACAACACCGGCCGCGTCGTCCGCGCTTTGCCGAACGCCGCCGCCGAAGTGGCCAAATCCTATACGCCGTGGATTGGCGCGAGCAATGTCACCGAAGACGACCGGGCGCTCGTCCGCGCGATTTTTCAGGCATGCGGATCTGAGGACGAAGTCGCGGGGGAAAGCGACATCGATTACCTCACCGGCCTTTCCGGGTCCGGGCCGGCTTTCCCGGCGCTGCTTGCCGCCGCCATGATGCGCGACGCTGTCGCAAACGGCCTGCCGGCGGAGATTGCGCGCCGCGCCGTCAACACGGTGATCACGGGCGCCGGCCGCCTGCTGGAGCGCCGCGACGAATGTCCCGATGACGTGGTTCAAACCTTTGTCGGCTATCGCGGCACCACTGCGGCAGCCATCGAAGCCATGCGCGCTGCCGGGTTCGACGCTTCGGTCGCGAAGGGACTATCGGCGGCATTCAAGAAATCGGTGAGTATGGGAGAGGCTTCCTGACAACCGTTGGAGCGGGTCCTGCGGCGCCCCGCTTAGTAAAACCGGCCGCTAAACAGAGGGAACGAGAATGAAAAAACTACTCGCATCGACATGTCTGACGTTCGGCCTGATTGGCGGGGCGTCTTTCGCCAGCGCCGCCGAATGCGGCACTGTCACCATCGCCAGCATGAACTGGCAGAGTGCGGAGGTTCTCTCCAACCTCGACAAGTTCATCCTGAACGAAGGTTATGGCTGCCAAGCGGAAATCACCGTCGGCGATACCGTTCCGACGATTACCTCGATGGCCGAAAAGGGCCAGCCTGATATCGCGCCGGAAGCCTGGATCGACCTGCTGCCCGACGTCGTCAAGAAGGGAACGGAAGAAGGCCGGATCGTCCAGGTCGGCTCTCCGTTACCCGATGGCGGCGTGCAGGGCTGGTGGATTCCCAAATATCTGGCCGACGCCCATCCCGACATCAAGACCATCGGCGACGTGCTGAAGCATCCAGAACTCTTCCCCGCTCCCGAGGATCCGAAGAAGGGCGCGATCTACAACGGACCGCAGGGCTGGGGCGGCACCGTGGTGACCACGCAGCTCTACAAGGCCTTCGAAGCCGACAAGGCCGGCTTCACCCTCGTCGATACCGGCTCGGCTGCCGGCCTCGATGGTTCGATCTCCAAGGCTTATGAACGCAAGGAAGGCTGGGCCGGCTACTACTGGGCGCCGACCGCGCTGCTCGGCAAGTATCAGATGGTCAAGCTGGAAGCCGGCGTGCCGAACGACCCCGCCGAATGGAAGCGCTGCAATACCGTCGCCGACTGCCCCGATCCGAAGCCGAACGCATGGCCGGTCGACAAGATCGTCACCCTCGTTGCAAAGCCTTTCTCGGAAAAGGCCGGGCCCGAGGTGATGGACTATCTGGCGAAGCGCTCCTGGAGCAATGAAACGGTCAACAAGCTGATGGCCTGGATGACCGACAACCAGGCGACCGGCGAGGACGGTGCCAAGCACTTCCTCAAAGAAAACAAGGACCTCTGGACCAAGTGGGTTTCGCCTGAGGCTGCCACCAAGGTCGAAGCTGCGCTCTAAACAAGATGATTTTAGGCCGGATCGGCCTAAAATCTGAATCCTGCTCTAAGTTAAATAGTCAGAGCATGATGTCTGCGAAAACCGCTCACAGTTTTCGGCATCATGCTCTAACGCCGACTACCGCGGTGCGCTTGATGCGCACCGCCTCTCGCTGCCGATAAAATCAAAAAGACTGCCACGGCTCTTTGAAGAAAAAGGGGAACCGAATGGAATGGTTTTATAAATTCCCGCATATGGATGACGATGCCCTTCGCAATCTGAAGAAGGCGATCGATGACGGCTTTCGCGCATTTACCCGCAGCTATGGCGACGCGATCGAAAACCTCTTCTCCCCGCTGCAGCATTTCCTGATCGCCG
This sequence comes from Rhizobium sp. LARHSG275, assembly GCF_052871115.1. NCBI lineage: Bacteria > Pseudomonadati > Pseudomonadota > Alphaproteobacteria > Hyphomicrobiales > Rhizobiaceae > Rhizobium > Rhizobium sp. LARHSG275. The sequence continues at coordinate 52,628 of NZ_JBIXJN010000005.1, forward strand.
CCGACCGCTTCATGACGCAGACGCCGTGGCCGATCATTACGGCAATCATCCTTGTCATCGCATGGTTTGCGAGCCGCAGCCTGAAGATCGTCCTCGGCTGTCTCGTGACACTGCTGCTGATCGGCTATTTCGACATGTGGGACGATACGATGCGGACGGTGTCGATGATCTTCGTCTGTACCGTGCTCTCCATCGCCATCGGCATCCCGATGGGGATATTGATGGCGCGTTCCGACCGGCTGCAGCGCGTTATCAATCCGATCCTCGACGTCATGCAGACCATGCCGAGCTTCGTCTATCTCATCCCTGTCGTCATGCTGCTCGGCATCGGCAAGGTGCCGGGACTGATCGCCGTCGTCATCTACGCCATTCCGCCGATGATAAGGCTGACCGACCTCGGCATCCGCTTGGTCGACAAGGACGTGCTCGAGGCCGCCGATGCCTTCGGAACATCGAGCGCGCAGAAGCTGTTCAAGGTCCAGCTGCCGCTGGCGCTTCCCACCATCATGGCCGGCATCAACCAGACCATCATGATGGCGCTCGCCATGGTGGTCGTTGCCTCGATGATCGGCGTCCAGGGGCTTGGCCAGCCGGTTCTGAAGGCCATCGCCAACCAGTACTTCACCCTGGGTATTTTCAACGGCCTTGCCATTGTCGGCATTGCCATCATCTTCGACCGGGTCAGCCAGGCGTATGGCAAGCGGCTCCAGAAGCATCGGGAGATCGTCCATGGCTGATCAACGTTTCGGCGGCATCAAGATCCGCCACCTCTACAAGATCTTCGGTCCCAACCCTGCCGCTCATGTCGATGCCGTGCAGAAAGGATTGTCGAAGACCGAGCTCAACGCAAAGCACGGCCACGTGCTCGGCCTGAAAGATATCAATCTCGAGATACCCTCGGGCCGCATCCAGGTCATCATGGGCCTTTCCGGTTCGGGCAAGTCGACGCTCATCCGCCACATCAATCGCCTGATCGATCCAACCGCCGGCGAAGTGCTTGTCGACGGCGTCGACGTGGTGAAAATGAACGAGACCGAATTGCGGGCGTTTCGCCGGCATCAGACGGCCATGGTGTTTCAGAAGTTTGCGCTTCTGCCGCACCGCAATGTTCTCGACAATACCATCTTCGGCCTCGAAGTGCAGGGCATGGAGCGCTCGAAGGCCGCCGACGTCGCCATGGGCTGGCTGGAGCGGGTTGGCTTGAAGGGCTTCGAGAGCAAATATCCCAACCAGCTATCGGGCGGCATGCAGCAGCGCGTCGGGCTGGCACGAGCCCTCTCGAATGATGCGCCGGTTCTGCTGATGGACGAAGCCTATTCGGCGCTCGACCCTTTGATCCGCACGGATATGCAGACGGTCCTTCTCGACATTCAGAAGGAGATCAAGAAGACCATCGTCTTCATCACCCACGATCTCGACGAAGCCCTTCGCCTGGGTGACCAGATTGCGATCCTGCGCGATGGCGAAGTCATCCAGCAAGGCACCAGCCAGGACATCGTTCTGCGTCCGGCCGACGCCTACATCGCCAACTTCGTCAAGGAGGTCAATCGAGGTCGGGTCATCCAGGTCGACGCCGTCATGACGCCCTTGCATTCCGGTGCAGTGCCAGGCGGATTGACGATTGCATCAGGAACGACCGTCGAAGAGGCCGTCCGGATGCTGGCATCGGCGCAGGACAACGATGCGAGGGTGATTTCGCCATCCGGGGAAGCATTGGGCCTTGTCACCTTCCGCCAGCTCGCGGGTGCGATGGTGAACTCGCAGGAGGTGGCTCCCCAACGCGATAGCGCCCTCTCGATCGCGCTCTGAAGCTGCGCTTGCGGCTGTCTCTCCGTTTCGTTGGCGACACCGATATCTGGCAGGTCGCCATCTCCGGAACCTGGAGTCGGCCGTCTGATGATTGGGGCTGAACGAGGGCTGGCGCGGCTGCGCAACCGCCTGGAAGCTCGCTGAAGATGAGCAACTGATGACGATTCTCTCGCCCGATCCCTTCCGAGCGCGGCGGCCGGCAGGCCGCTCCGCGGAAGATGCGGCTTAAGGCGAGTGCTTGCGTATACACTTTGCGCAGGAGCAGTCCAGACTGCGTAGCGAAAAGCCGATCGGGCGACAATATCGGCGCCTGACAATTGCTCCGTGGCTGGAGAATAATAAGATCATTCCTGACCAAGACCATGATGGTTTGCGGTCTCTAAGCCAAAAGGCCCGTCCATCCGTCGCCCCCAGAAGGATGGAAGGGATTATACATACGCACCCCATCCCGTGCGTATGCTTGCATGCCTGTCAGCCTGCCGAAGGCTCCTTAAACGGTCCACTATAAAACCTTCGGCAGGCGACTGCGCGGCTCTCGGATGGGAATTCCTACAAACTTCAGATGATGAGCGCGTCTCGGCAAGGTCGCGGCAGTTGAACCTGAGGCGTGGCGGCCATAGCTGCAAAATCGCGTCTTCAGCGTAATCGATTTACCGGCGGACTGCCGTCATAACCGGCAGCGCAAATCTTGCCAATCGCCGCACGTTCTGTCAGTTCCTGCCGTCTCGCAAAAACATCTGAGCTCTGCCGGAGCAATCGATAATGCAGTTAAAGGGTTGGTTTTTTTGACGCTTGCCACGCCCGAATTCGGGCTGGATCGGCTGCCGAAAGCCGCTGATCCGAGACCGACCACGCGGAAATCCACCTGCTCGGCGGCAAGCCGCTTCACTATAAGTTACAATCGTCTAATATACAGGCGAGTTCCGCCCATCCACACCGTCTGCTGGCCCTGATGAAGTCCCGCGACGGCGCATGCATGACGACCGGCAAGACTGGCAGAGGTAGGCGCGCCGATCCGGCGCCCGCGCGGATCGCGCATCACACTGGCATCTCAGAGCGGTCAAGAAGGGCATGTCGAAACAGCCACATCGAACAATGGGAGCAGCATGACAGAAAATAGCACTGCCCCATTCTCATTTCGATTTAGCGGTTCGTCCTTCGACAACATGGTCGAAACGCTGGGGGGTGCTTTTGGCGCGTTTGATGCCGAGCCTGTCGGCCGCGCCCAGGACTTCCATTGGGGACTGGATTTCTCCGTCTGTGACAAGGCCGTTCTGCTGACGGGTTATCATGAGGCGGAGTTTCAGTTCAATATCGAGCCGACCGTCGATACGTCGGAGTATCTGTCGATTGTCGTGCCGCGCAGCGGCGGCATGGGGGTAACCTATGGATCGTCCCGCATTGCCGAGGCCGGGCAAGGAAAATTGCTTCTCTATAACAATTTCGAACCCGACAGCGTCATCATGCATGGGCAAGCGAACGTCATCGACGAGTTGCTGATCAACTGGCCTGTCATCCTCCAGACGATCGGCCAGACATTCGAGATGCCGTTCAGCGGCTCCCTCGACCTACTGCCGGAACTGGATCTGTCCAAGCCCGCCGGGCGGTTGATCGGCAACCTCACGGAAACGATTATCTTAGGCATGCGCGACGATGGCCCCTTGCTGCAGTCGCCGATCGCAATGGCGCATATGACGCAAGCGCTGGCCGATCTGGTCGTGCGCCTGGTGCCGCACCGGCTGTCGCATTTCCTGGAGAATGGCCCGTCCCTGATCGCCCCCCGGCACGTCCGCAGGGCGATCGAATTCATGCACGCCAATATCGATCAGCCGATCACCATGCTGAAGGTGGCCGAAGCGGCCGGCGTATCCAGCCGGGCGCTCGAAACCGGTTTTCGTGCATTCAGAGGAACCTCTCCCGCCGCCTATCTGCTGACGCTTCGGCTGCGCGCCGCGCGCCAGGATCTCATCGATCCCGAGAGCAAGGAGACCATGAAGGCCATCTGCCTCAAATGGGGCTTCTTTCATTTCGGCCGGTTTTCCGCAGTCTATAAAACCACATACGGAGAATACCCCTCCGACACCAGGAAGCGCCTGATCGGTCGATAATGGCCTCAGCTTGCGGCGAGTACGCAGATGGCCGGCGCTGACACAGTGTAATTACGTCTCGTCCCGCGGCGGCAACATGTAATGCACTCTCATCGTCCTCGGATCCCGCTTCACGATCTGCAGCAGGCCTTCGCGCTCCGCCAGGCCGTTGAGTTCCCTGAGCACGAGAGAATGCGCGATCCCCAGCTTGCGCGCAAAGGCGCGACTGTCACGGGCAATCCCGAGTTCCGCGGCGACAAGGAGACCGGCCTGTATGGATGTCAGCCTGATATCCCTCTCTTGCGCCGCAGCGACGAGAACGAGAAAGCGATCGGCGTCGGAAACCTCCTCGCTCACGCAGCTTTTCGCCTACGGAAAGAAACCATGATGGATTTCGAGGTCGGCGTATCGCTTTCCCGACCGGAGCTGCCGAGCGGCACGAGCACGTTCAGTTCGGGGTAGTAACCCGCTATGCTTCCTCGCGGAATGTCATAGGGCACAAAGCGGAAATTCTCAGCGATGCGCTCGATACCGTCATCATGCTCGCCGATCACGTCGACCCGGTCACCGGCCTTGGCATTCATCGCCGTCAGGTCGGCCGGATGAATGAAGATGACCTGCCGCTCCCCGTAGACGCCGCGGTATCGGTCATCGAGACCATAGACGGTCGTATTGTATTGATCGTGTGACCGGAACGTCTGCAGGGCGAAACGCCCCTCGCCCTTTCGCGCCCGCTGATGCACCGTCTCGTCGGGAAGCGCCTCCGAAGAGAATGATGCCTTGCCCGCCGGCGTATCCCACTCTCGATGGGCAGCCGGGTTGCGCAGGTGGAAACCGCGCGGCTTGCGCAGGCGCGTATTGTAATTTTCGAAGCCTGGGATGGTCGCCTCGATATGATCGCGGATGCGGTCGTGGTTGTCGGCAAGCTCTGCCCAGTCGACCACGGCGGAGCCGACCGTCGCCTGTGCAATGCCGGCAATGATGGCGACTTCCGAGAGCAGATGCGGCGAGGCCGGACGATTGATACCGGCGGAACCATGCACCATGCTCATCGAATCCTCGACGCTTATGAGCTGTGAGTTGCCCGCCGCGTTCAGATCCATCTCGGTGCGTCCGAGGCACGGCAGGATGAACGCCGTCTCACCGGGCATCAGATGCGAATGATTGGGTTTGGTCGCGATATGCACCGTCAGCTTCAGCCGCCGCAGTGCCTTTTCAACGAGTGCGCTGTCGGGCGTGGCGCGCGCGAAATTGCCGCCAAGCCCGATGAAGGCTTCCGCCGAGCCGTCGAGCATTGCTCCGATCGCGGCAAGGACATTGTGGCCATGTTCGCGGGGAACGGTAAAGCGGAACTGCTTCTCCAGCGCATCGAGAAAATCGTCCGCTGGCTGTTCGTTGATGCCGACGGTGCGGTCACCCTGCACGTTGGAATGGCCGCGAACCGGGCAAAGGCCAGCCCCCGGCCGGCCGATATTGCCGCGCAGGAACATGAAATTGGCGATCTCGCGGATCGTCGCAACGGAATGCAGATGCTGGGTCACGCCCATCGCCCAGGTGCAGATGACCCGCTCTGCGTTGATGTAGACATCAGCCGCCCGTTCGATCTCCTGCCGGCTCAGTCCCGATTGGTCCTCGATCTCTGCCCAGCTCGTCGCCTCGACCGCTGCCCGGTATTCTGCAAAACCCTCGCAGTGTTCGGCAAGAAATGCATGGTCGAGAACGGAGGGCAGGCCGGCGGCGAGGGCTGCTTCTTCCGCGCTCAGCACGGCCTTCGCCATCCCGCGCACCGCGGCCATGTCGCCGCCGAGTTGCGGCTGCAGATAAAGGCTGGCGATATCGGTCGAACCGCCGCGCAGCATTTCGACCTTGTCCTGCGGGTCGGAGAAGCGCTCCAGCCCACGTTCGCGGATGGGATTGAAGACGACGACGCGCGCGCCGCGGATCGCCGCCCGGCGCAAGTCGCCGAGCATCCTCGGATGGTTGGTGCCCGGGTTCTGTCCGATCACGAAGATCGCGTCGGCCTCTTCGAAATCCTCCAGCAGAACGGTACCCTTGCCCGCACCGACCGCCTGGCGCATGGCGATGCCGCTTGCCTCGTGGCACATATTGGAGCAATCGGGAAAATTGTTGGTGCCGTAGACGCGCACGAACAGTTGGTAGAGGAAGGCGGCCTCGTTGCTCGCCCGGCCCGACGTGTAGAATTCCGCCCGGTTGGGATTATCGAGGCCGGTCAGAATGCTGCCGATCTCGGCAAAAGCATCCTCCCACGCGACCGGCAGGTAACGGTCGCTCGCCGCATCGTAGCGCATCGGATGGGTCAGGCGGCCGTTGAGTTCCAGTTCATAGTCCGTCAGCTGGCGAAGCTGCGATACCGTATTGTCAGCAAAGAAGGCAGGCGTTGCCCGTTTCTCCGTTGCCTCCCAGGCGACGGCCTTTACGCCGTTCTCGCAGAACTCGAATGACGATCCGTGCTCCGGATCGCCCCAGGCGCAGCCCGGGCAATCGAACCCATCCGGCTGGTTCGCCTTCAGCATCGTCCGCGCCCCTGAAATGGGCATGCCGCTTTGCAGCAACTGCTTGCCGCAGCTCTTCAAAGCGCCCCAGCCGCCGGCTGCCGCCGATTTTTTACCAATGAATTTTATGTCCATGCGCCCTTATTGTCGAAGCGGCGGAAACATCAAGGCCAGATGATCGATGGTTCGATAGGAAAAACCTATCAAGGATTCGGTCTAACCGACGTCCTTCATGGCATGCCGGTCGTCGGGCGAATGGGCCAGGATGCGATTGCGGCCTTGGGTCTTGGCGTCGTAGAGCGCGGCATCGGCCTCGGTTAGGAGGCGGTTCGGGTTGACCCTCAAGGTGGCTCCCGTCGCGCAGGATATGCCGATGCTGGCGGTCACCCGGCCGAATTCACTGCCGGAATGAACGATATTCTCCTGGCTGAGGAGACGCGCGAATTGCTCGGCAACGATCATCGCCCCTTTCGCACTGGTTGCGGGGAGCAGAACCACGAATTCCTCTCCGCCGTAGCGCGCGACGATATCTGCCGGGCGGCTTACGGACTGGCGCAGGCACTGGCTGACGACACGCAGGCATCGGTCTCCGGCGGGATGACCATAGGTGTCGTTATAGGCCTTGAAGCGGTCGATATCGACCATCAGGAGGCTGAACGGCGTGTTTTTCCTGGCGCTGCCAGCGGTCTCGCGCGCGAAAGCTTCGTCGAAGGCCCGTCGGTTGACCATGCCGGTGAGCCCATCGGTCTCAGCCAGGGACTTCAGCTGCTCCGCCGACAGCCTGAGGGCGATTTCCGCCTGCTTCGTCGCCGTGATGTCTGAGACAACGGCCATCGCCGTGCCGTCTTCCGCTAACCTTGTCCGGATGCTGCGCCAATTACCGTTGTGAAGCTGAACCTCTTCGTCCTTGTTGCTGTGCAACGTAGCACTGACGGACCTGATCCACTCTTCGCGGTCATTATCCGGGATACCCGTGCGCTCGCCGGTTTCGGCAACGCGGCGAAGGATGTCGCTGATATGAGCGCCAACCACGCGGGCGTCTCCGGATAGCGGAAAGGCGGCGCGATACTGGTCGTTGCAAAAAACGAGAAAACCCTTGCTGTCGTACATGGCGATGCCATCGGACATGCCGGCCATCGCATGTGACAGCAAGTTCTTGCTATTGCGCAATTCCCGCTCCAGAGCAGTCCGCTCCGTCACGTCACGCGTGACGCCGGCAAGGCCGATCACCCGTCCCTGCCTATCCTTCAGCGGCACCTTGGAGGCGAGCAGGTATCTGTCTTCGACACGCTCGACGGAGTCGATCAGGGGCACTCCGGTGTCCATGACCTGCTGTTCGAGATAATAAAATTCTTCGGCGCGCGGCCGCGAGATAAGATTGAAATCCGACAATCCGGTCATCTCCGCCGTGGTTCTGAAACGAAAAAGGCGGATCATATTTTCATTGACGGTGATGAACCGGCTGTTTCTGTCCTTCACGTAGAGATAGTCGGGCGACTGCGAAAACGCGGTCACCAAGATGCTCCGCTCCAGCTCCCATTGCTGCGTCTTCAACAGAACGAAACCACACAGCACCGTCGCCATGCAATTCAATACCGTCATCGGCAGACCGATGATGGCCAGCACGCGGGCGTGCACCAGGGTGGGAAGCACCGCCATCAATACAATAAGCGCGGCGCCGAGCGCGAGGCTCAGCATCGCAACGTCCATAAGCTCGGGAGATCTCTTCCGGATCCAGACATTGGCAGCCAGGCCGATACCGGTCGCGACAGCAATTGCGATCAGGCCATCGATCATTGCCGTGCCGCCGACACAGAAGCGGAAGACCATTGCCAGCGACGCCGCAAAACCCGCCGCGATCGGTCCGCCAAACATACCTGCCAAAGCAAGCGGCGAGAAGCGCATGTCGATATAAATGCCCGGATTGACTTCGACGGCCAGCAATATGGATCCGATGGAAGCGCAGCCGGCGACAATTCCGAAGGCGATTTTTTCCTGTGTGACCGAACGACGCTGAAATTGGATCGAGAAATGCGCCCAGAGCGAAATCGCCAGGCACACGAATGACAGGTTGCCACCGAATTGCGTCCAGATGCCATTCACTGCGTTGGATCCACCTTCCAATACGTCATCCGAACCAATCATAAGGCAATACTGGTTTGAGCTTCGTTAAGTCGCAGACCCGTCAGGCTATATTCGTCAGCGGTTGCGTCTCCAGGCCGGTCGGCAGCAATGCGACGACAGGAAAGCGGCGACTACTGCGACGACCGCAGGCCCGTCCCATGCCGTCAGCAGCCGAGGCTGCGCATCGTCCGCCGCTTCTCTTCTACTTGCAGATCGCCGCCGCCAAGAAGCCGCGCATCGCCTCGCCATAAGGCGGCCGCATCATGTATTCCGCTTCCACCATCCTGCTCTGGTGATAGACGGCGCGCGGATGCGAGAAGGCGAGGAAGCCGAACTTGCCGTGATAGGCGCCCATGCCCGAATGGCCGACGCCGCCGAAGGGCAGGCCTTCCGCCGTGACGTGGCTCATGCAGTCGTTGACCGTCACCCCGCCGGAGGTCGTATTGTCGAGGACGCGGGCCTCCTCCTGCTGATCCTGGCTGAAGTAATAGAGAGCGAGCGGGCGCGGCCTGGCATTGATACGATCGATGACGTCGGCGATATCGCGATAGGGAAGGACCGGCAGCACGGGTCCGAAGATTTCCTCCTGCTGCACGCGCATCTCTTCCGTCGGATCGAGGATCAGGGTCGGAGGCATGCGGTGGGCCGACTGCTGGGAGAAATTCTCTGCCGCCGGATTGATCTCGACGATCCTCGCGCCATTAGCCCGGGCATCGTCGATCAGGCCCTGGATGCGGGCGTGATGGCGGGCATTGACGATCGAAGTGTAATCAGGGTTTTCCTTCAGCGCCGGATACATCGCGCCGACCGCCGCGACCGCATGCGCGGCGAAGGCCTCGACACTTTCCTCGGGCACATAGACATGATCAGGTGCAAGGCAGATCTGGCCGGCATTCAGCGTCTTGACGGTCATGACGCGCCGCGCCGCGTCGGCGAGATCGGCCGAGCGGCCGATGATGACGGGCGACTTGCCGCCGAGCTCGAGCGTCAGCGGCGTCAGGTTTTCCGCCGCCGCGCGCATGACGTGATGGGCGATCGCGGTTCCGCCGGTGAAGATCAGATGGTCGAAGGCAAGTGATGTAAAGGCCGTGCCCGTGGCCGGTCCGCCCTGAACGACTGATATTTCCGTTTCGTCGAAAGCGCCGGCAATAAGGTCCGCCATCAAGGCGGCCGAGGCCGGCGTCACCTCCGACGGCTTGATCATGGCGCGGTTGCCGGCAGCGAGAATGCCGGCAAGCGGCGCAAGGGCGAGCTGATAGGGGAAATTCCACGGGCTGAGGATTCCGACAACCCCCTTCGGCTGATAAACCACTTCGGCCACCGCGTCCGGGAATAATGCCTCGTGCTGCTCGGGCTTCAGCCATTCGGCGAGATGGGCCTTGGCATATTTGAGCGAACCGACGCAGGTAAAGACGTCGAGAAGCAGGCTCGCCTCGACACTGCGGCTGCCGAAATCCTCCGACAGGGCAGCGGCGATCGCATCCTTACGGTCGACGAGAAGGGCGATGACGCGGTCGATGCGATCGAGGCGGGTGTCGATGCTCGGCGGCCCTTCCCTCAGGAAAGACGCCCTTTGCCGCTCCAGCATCGCCTTCATGACATCGGGGCTGGTATCGGTGGCGATTGGGGTGACGGTGTTCATTGTTTCCTCCCTTGAACGGTGTCAGACGGCCGGCTGGCGCACGACCGGTTTCAGCACGATGCCCTTTTCCGAATCCTCCACCGCCTGGTTGATGTCGGCGAAATCATAGAAGGTGATCAGCCTGTCGAAGGGGAAGCGGCCCTGCCGATGCAGGTCGATCAACAACGGGATCAGCACGTCGGGATTGGAATCGCCCTCGACGATGCCGCGGACCCGCCGCCCGCCGGACAGGATATGGGTGAGGTCGAGCGTCAGTGTCGCGCCATGGGGCGAGGCCCCGACGATGCCGCAGGTGCCGCGCGGCGCCAGCACCCGCACGCACTGGTCGATGACGGCGGGCACGCCGGAGGCATCGATCGAATAATCGACGCCGGCGCCGGTCAGCGCCATGATCGCGGCAACCGGATCGGTCGCCTTGCCGTTGACGATGTCGGTCGCGCCGAGTTCCGCCGCGAGTGCCAGCCGCGTCTCGTTGACGTCGACGGCGATGATCCGTGAAGCGCCGACGATCCGCGCCGCCATCACCGCGGCAAGACCGACGGAGCCCATGCCGAAAACCGCGAGCACTTTTCCCGGTTCGACCTTCAGCGCGTTCATGACCGCGCCGGCGCCGGTCTGGATGCCGCAGGCGAGCGGCCCGAGCAGCGCCAGATCCACATGCTCAGGCACCTTCACGATATTTCGCTCATGGCACAGCGCGTGGCTGGCGAAGGAGGATTGCCCGAAAATATTGCCGTGAACCCGCTCTCCCTCGTATGAGAGCCCGCTCGAACCATCGGCGCGCGCACCGAAGAAATTGCGCGGGAAGAATTCGTGGCAATAGGTCTCCTCATGATCGTTGCAGCTCGGGCAGTGACCGCAGGAATTGAAGGTCATGACCACGTGATCGCCGGGCCTGACCTTGGTAACGCCCGGCCCGACACGCTCGACGATGCCGGCGCCTTCATGGCCGAGCACGACCGGCTGCGGCACCGGCAGATGCTGGTCGCGCATGACGATATCGGTGTGGCAAACCCCTGTTGCCACGACACGAACCAGGATTTCACCCTCGCGCGGCTCCTCCAGATCGAGCCTTTCCAGCGAAAACGGCGTATGGGGCGCACGCGCCACCGCGGCATGGATCTTCATTGCTTTCCTCCTCCAGATGATCGGCTCGCGAACGGACCAGCGAACCGGGCTCGCCCTCAGCGGCCGCGCTTGTAAGCGCCGAGCCCCGGCTGATAGGTCTTGTCGTCGAGGAACTGCTTCAGCCCCTCGTCGCGCCCCTTGGTCTTGTCGAGAAACAGCATCTGTTCCAGCTTGGCGTAGATGTAATCGTCGGCAAGATCCCAGGGCAGGTCGCGCACGCGCTTGTAGGTGTCCTTGGCGGCCTTCAGCGTCACCGGGTTCTTTTCGAGTAGGCTGGCGCAGATCTTGCGGACCCGGGTTTCCAGCTCCGCCAGCGGCACGGCCTCGTTGACGAGACCCATTTCCGCGGCCTTGCGCCCGCCGAACAGTTCGCCGGTCATGATGTAATAGAGAGCGTCACGATGGCGCATCACTTCGGCGACCGCGCGGGTGACGTTGCCGCCCGGCAGAATGCCCCAGTTGATCTCGGAAAGGCCGAAATTCGCCTCCTCGGCAGCGATGGCGAGATCGCAGGAAACGAGCGGCGTGAAGGCGCCGCCGAAGCACCAGCCGTTGACCATGGCGATCGTCGGCTTTTCGAAATACATCAGCCGGCTCCACCAGCCGCCGGATTGGCGCCGCGCCTTCAGCGTCGCGCTGCGAGGCTTGTCGTCATTGTCGCGGAAATATTCCTTCAGATCCATGCCGGCCGACCAGGATTCGCCGGCGCCGCGCAGGACGAGGACGCCGCAGCGTTCGTCGCCCTCGAGCTCGTCGAGCACCTCGAGCATCCGAGCATTCAGGGCCGGATTCATCGCATTGCGCTTTTCCGGGCGGTTGAGGGTGACGAAGGCGATGCCGTTATCGAATTCGACCAGAACCGGCGATTGCCTGTCAGTCATGTTCTCTTCAGTCATGAGGTTACTCCATGGGTTTCGGCGTGAGTGCCGGGGGCCGCTTTACGGGGCCTGTCGTTGAGGGGTTTCGTCGGAATGGAACTGGCGCAGGACATGTTTCTGCACCTTGCCGGAGGCGGTGCGGGGAATGGCCTTGACGAAGAGGATGCGCGCGGGGCGCTTGAAAGCGGCGAGCCTTGCCGCGCAATGGCCGGCGATCTCATCGCCCGTTGCCACGGCACCCGGCCGCAGCACCACATAGGCAACACCGCATTCGCCCCATCGGATGTCGGGAATGCCGACGACCGCGACGTCGAGGATATCGGGATGACTTGCGAGCGCTGCTTCGATCTCGGCGGGATAAACATTCTCCCCGCCGCTGATATACATGTCCTTCAGCCGGTCGACGATGCGATAGAAGCCGTTCGCTTCACGCCGGCCGAGATCGCCGGTGCGGTACCAGCCGTCGGTGAAGGCGGAAGCGGTTTCCTGAGGCTTGTTCCAATAGCCCGGCGTCACTGCCGGCCCGCGCAGCCAGAGTTCGCCGATCTCACCTTCATCAACCTCCCGGCCGTCCTCGTCGACGATGCGAATGTCGAGCAATGGCGCGGGAAGACCGACGCTGCCGGGATTGTCCTGTACGGCGCGCCGGTCGATCGGCACGTGCAGCACCGTTCCCGCCTCGCTCATGCCGTAACCGTTGACCAGCGCCACGCCGTCATCGAGATAACTTTCGATCAGCGCCTGCGTCAGCGGCGCGCCGCCGACGAAAAGCGCATGCAGGCCGGCGAGCGCCGCGGCGCTATAGGCGGCATCGCCACGCAAGGCGAGCGCGATCTGCGGCACGGCGAAATAATGGGTGATGGCGCGCTGCCGGTCGGCAAGGGCTGCGAGTGTGCGCGCCGGCGTGAAGCGGTCGGAGACGACGAGCGTGCCGCCCAGCATCAATGTGGTGCGCGCCACCGCGATCAGCCCGATCGTGTGGAAGAACGGCAGGTCGCACAGGGCGACGGATTTTGGCCCGATTTCTCCGACGACCGAAAAATTGATCGCTGCAAAGAAGGCGTTGCGGCGGGTGATGACGACGCCCTTCGGCTGTCCCGTCGTGCCCGAGGTGTAGAGAAGGACGCAAGGTGCGTCGGCATCGGCGGTCACCGGAGCGGCCGGAAGGCTCGCCTCGATCCGCGCGGCCAGCCCGGCCGGACCGTCGGCCGTCGATATCACCGCCATCTCAGGATCGGTGCTCGTGACGTTGGCGACGGTTGCCGCGAACTCCTCGTCGTGAACGAGCAGAGCCGGCGCGCAATCGGCAAGGATCGGCCGAAGCTCGGCGGCGTTGAGGCGCCAGTTGAGCGGCACGTAGATGGCGCCGGCACGCTGGCAGGCAAAGGCAAGCACGATCGAATCGATGGAGTTGCGCGCCAGCATGGCGACACGCGCCCCGTCGCGGCGCGCTTCGAGCAAATCGCTCAGTAAGCCGGCGCAGCGGGCGATCCGCGCATCGAGCTCGGCATAGGTGAGCTGCCGGCCGGTGGCGATCTCGAACAGAGCCGGACGGTCCGGTGCGACCCGGGCGCGGTAAAGGATCGGATCATCCGTCACCAGTCCGCAATCCGCCGACGAAGCCACCCCGGAAGAGGAATGCGCCATGTTCTCCTCCCATGCCCACCGCTCCCCGCGGCAGGCATCAAATTTGTATGTAACACATACTAATATCTTTTTCCCATGATGCAAGAGGCTGTTTAAGGCAAATTCGAATCTTCGAATGGCGCGCGGAAATCCGCACGACGGATATTGACTAACCTGCTGATTTTGATGGTTATGATGATGGATGAGGCGAGAGCGAACGATGAGCACCAAACCACCGCAGGACGATTTCGAGGGCGACGATGCTCCCGCGACGCCGGGCCTCGACGTCGGCCGGCTTGGCGATCTGCTGGGATTTCATCTGCGCATGGCGCATGTCGCAGTCTATCGCGACTTCGCCGAAACCATGGCGGCTCTGGCGCTGACGCAGAAGCAGCTGGCGGTGATGGAACTCGTCGCCGGCAATCCGGGCGCATCGCAGATCGATCTTGCCAATACGCTCGGCACCGACCGGGCGACGATGATGGCCCTCGTCAATCGGCTGGCCGCCCGCGACCTGATCGAGCGCCGGCCCTCCGCGGCCGACCGCCGCCGCCAGGAGCTTCATCTGACGACGGCGGGAGGCGCAATGCTCGCCCGGGCGCGTGAACTGATCGATAGGCATGAGCAGCGCTTCATCGAGCTGTTTTCGCGCGAGGAACTGGATGCGCTGCTGACGGCGCTGAAGCGGATATACAAGGGGAGCTGAAGCCCGCCTTCGCTTGGGAAGCGAGCAGCATCCGAGCCTGTAGATTTCTATTGGGACACTCCCGTGTTATGATCCCGGTCCTGGCGTTGTCCGCCGTGGGTTCTGCACACGGAGACTTGTCTCATGAGCGAAGTGGACGTCCTTTTTGCCTCCCTGCGACAGGCGGCTGACCCGCAGACGGTGGAGTGCATCGAAAACGTCGTCATGAATGGCTCGGATCGCGAGCTCAATCGCATCAATGCGCTCGCTTTCGCCGATACACACCATCTCGATGAAGAAAAAACCATCGCCGCGTTTCTCCATGCAGCCCGCATAGGCGCATTCGAGATGACCTGGAATGTCCTTTGCCCGGGATGCGGCGGCGTCCTCGACAGCGGCGCAACCCTCAAAACCGTCGTCCACGAGACGTACCATTGCGCGCTTTGCGCGGCCGGATACGAGCCGACCCTCGACGAGATGGTCGAGGTCACGTTTACGGTCAGTCCGCGCGTGCGCAGGATTGCCGCTCACGATCCCGATCGGTTGTCGCCGCTCGAGTATTACCGCCAGATCTTCTTCAGCTCCGGGGTCGACCTGCCTGACGATCTCGAAGCGAGGCTGGCGCGCATCCAGCTGGAGATGATCGAGCTGGATCCGGGCGAGAAGGCCTTTGTCTCTCTGCAGCTGCCGGCGCAATTCGTCATCATCTTCGATGCGGTCACACACTCGGCGCAATTCATCGACGTACAGGGCGAGCCCACCGACGAACGTCAAACCCTCTCGATGATCATCAGCCGGACGCATGCGCTGAACGAAACGCTGACCCTGCGTCCAGGCTCACTGCGGCTGACCCTCGAGAACCACACCGATCGCAGGGTGGTGCCGAACGTCTGCATCGCAGGCGATGACCTGCACGACCTCTTGGGCCGCAGGCGGCCTTTCCTGACGGCCAAGCGCCTGCTGACGAACCAGAGCTTCCGGGACATCTATCGGACCGACACACTCGACGTCGACCAACGCCTCAAAATCACCAGCCTGACGTTCCTCTTCACCGACTTGAGGGGCTCGACCGCGCTCTACGAGCGCGTCGGCGATCTTGCCGCCTTCGATCTGGTGCGAGCGCATTTCCGGGTTCTTCACGAGATCGTCGCCACAGAGGCCGGAGCAGTCGTCAAGACCATAGGCGATGCGGTGATGGCGACCTTCCCGAGCCCGGACCGCGCGGTGGCGGCGGCCCTCAGGATGCGGGAGGCGATGCTTCGGCTGAATGCCGAACACGGCAGCGACGATCTTCTCCTGAAGATCGGCATCCATGAGGGACCATGCCTCGCCGTCAACCTGAACGACCGGCAGGACTACTTCGGCCAAACCGTCAATATCGCCTCCCGCGTCCAGGGCCTTGCCGATCCCAACGTGATCATGACGACGGAGGCGATCGTCGGGGATGCCCAGGTTTCAGAGATCCTCCGCGACAGCGGCATCACATCGGCCTCCCGGATGGCGGAGCTTCAGGGCATCGGGCGCGAGGTGAGGATTTTTGCGCTGTCGTGAGGTTTCGTCTGCTGCTTCGACGTCAAGCCAGCTTGAGCGGTTTTCCGCTAGGGGGCCGAAGCGGGCAAAGTCGTAGGTTGGGAGGGAGCGCCCACCATCGGTCAAAACCCTTGGAGACCGGGCTTTCAGGGATGACTAGGGGAACACGATGCCCCCTTTTCTGTCTCGCCAATCGCACAGTCGCAGCGGATTGGCAATATCATCAACATCGAACCGGTGACATTAGTCCTTCCATGCCGTGCAAGCCTACCATTGTCGCTTGTAGAAGCGTTCTTGGTCTCGCTGTATTAATGAGGTGTCAGGGTTCCATCCGAAGTGGTCGAACAATTCGAGCAATATAGATAGCGAGACAGCCCCAGCTTCGCCCTCTAGTTCAGCGGCTAGTAGGCTTCGCTCGATCACCAGCTCTTCTGCGTTGGTGCGTTTCTCGTCGTAAAATGGCATGCGATCAAACTCGCTAATCCACAGCTGCCTATCTGCTGACTTGCCAAGTGTTACATTGATTGATGCGCCGTCTTTATACAGACCGCCGTTGTACAGGCGACTAAGGAACTCGGTTGCTTCGGTAACAGTGTACACCGCCCCAAGCACGCTAAGTGCCGGGCCTGCTGGTCGGTTTTGACCCTCGTTACTCAAATCTTCCGATAGAGCCCTGTAGTGGAGAAACTGGCCACTTCGGTACATTCTCCAAAACTCAACATGATTGCTCCAGTCGCACCAATTCTCGGCATATGTGCCAACATTGGCTGCACCGCCATGCTCCGTATTTCGCTGGATGTGCGGATAGTCCCAGCCCCGCAAAGACACGTTCGCCTTAGCCACTCTTTCGTGACATTCATTCATGGCGAGCGGCGGATCGATAGGTTGAAGAGGCCTGATATTTACACGCCAATGGCCGATAGCTTTGATTTTCTCGGCAAGTCCCTCCTGCACTTACAGTCCTCCTAGTTCTTGGTCGTAGTCGTATGTTTTTCCTGCTGAAACGGTGAAGCCAAGTCTTTGCTGTCGGCGCATCGCTCCGACGACTGCTCTATCCACTATTTCACGCATATCACCTGCATTGGACACACGCGCACTCTGCGGCTTTTGCGCTTGGCTGCGGAAGTATACTGTACCCGCCTGCACATCTGAACCATCCCGTTTGCAGATGACCGGCTGATCCTCAAATGGTGCGACATCTATAACGACGTACCGCAAGCCGTTTCTGTCTGTTGCAGAGTACGTTTTGAAGATCACTTTTGGATCAGCATATGGAGCGATCTGATCCCTCATGTCATCGATTTTGTAAGTACCGGCCTGTTCTTCTGATACGCCTTCCCGCTTGAATGTCTCGTCCTCAACGCCGATGACTATACGTCCGCCATCTTGTACGTTGGCCATCGCGAGAATGTCCTTCACAAGCTGGTTCTTGTTCCACGTCATAGCGCCTTTAAATTCAAGTCGGTCTGTTTCTTCGGCTCCGTCAAGCAAAGCCTCTATTTCTTCGGTAGTCATGCTTTGAAGCCTTTTGTGAAAACAACGTATTGCTCCGGAATTTTGGAATAGTTCTCATCGGGCAATCTAAATAATGGTCTTGAACGCTCTGACAATTTTCAGACGTTTGTAGCGGTCATCCAAAGACACTGTTGGCACGCAAGCGATTTGGATTTGGCTCGGCAGTCCGTTGACGTATTTATCCAAACTGTAGCTCAAGGCTGCGTAGGTGTCGGTATCAAGCCCTTTGGGCGCGTAGAAACGCACCGTCTTCCCGATCTCAGGTAGGTAGGCGCTGCCATTGCCGGAGTTAGCGTTGTATGCCCCTACGCTGACCACCATGAGGGTTTCGTCCGTCAGGAAATCAGCGTTGACATATGCCTTCGTATTTTGGTCGAGCCGCAACAGAGGCTTCTTGTCTTTTCTGATGTCCAAAATGTTTGCGCCTTCGCCAATGACTGTATGGGCGCGCCTCATTGAGGGTTCAATTTTATCGACAAGAGCCTCGCGGTCGCCGGATGGAAGCCTGCCTAAAGCGTCTTGCTCTCCCTTTAGGAGATCGACTGTCAGGCCGCAGACCTGTTTGATTGTGGTCGTTATCAGGCTGTTCAAAGTCTGACTGACGGAGCCTACAATGTAGCTGCCTGCAACTGATGTAAGGAAGAGGTTGTTCGGCTCTGTAAGCTGTACCCAGACCTCTTGAACGAACGAACCCTGACGCGGCGGAACGAGATATATCCGCACCTCTGGGGAGAGTTCGCCTCGCGCCTTGATCTTCCCGGTTGCTGCGTAGTGACCTATCAACGTCAGGGTCCAAGTCATACCCTCCAATGAGGTGGCTCCGTTGTGAGCAGGCAATTGTCCTCCGGTAGCTACGCCACCATCATATACCAGTTCGTATTTAAGTGTTTCCATTCACCAACCCCCAGCCGACGCCATGGTTGTAAAGTAAAACGAGCTTGTCAATGGATGGGTGCATTAGTTAACACCTTATGCTGAAGGTTGATAAAATTTACGAGGGGGTATTCAAGGTACCTTGAATAGCCATTTCCCCCATAGGTGCCGCCGGCAGCCTCTTATTCTCTCCCAGCAATGCGTACGATTTTCTTTACCCGCCGTCGCCAGGATGGAAAGAGCATAAGGCGGGGTATGGGGTACAGTCCGTAAGAGTATAGCTTTGCGTACGTAGCAGGCTTATGCGGTTTGCGTGCCCGATTGGGTTAAATGTTCTACTTGGGCAGCACCTTCAGCTAAACTGTCTGAACGTGCGCTTCTAACGGCGCATTGCAGTCTGGCTTGGGATTCCAAGTCAGCATCATCGCGATCCAAGACCGGCAAATTCTAGCGTTGACCAACGAGCCCAGAGCCTAATCTAAGGCCAATCCGCATAACCCGAAGACAGCATGCTATTTTCCGAGCCGGCCGAAGCGCGGGCGATTTCGCGGTAGCCGGCGGGTGAAAGCCCGGTCTTGCGCTTGAAGAAATGGCTGAAATAGGTCGGGTCGCGAAAGCCGAGGCTGTCGGAGATTTCCTGGATATTGCGGGCCGATCGCTCCAATCTGAGCTTCGCCTCCTGCACCAGGCGCTCGTGCAGGAGCTGGATCGGCGAGCGGCCGAGCGCTCTTTGGCAGGTGGAATGCAGCCTGTCGGCCGTGACGCCCAATTC
The DNA here is from genome assembly GCF_052871115.1 of Rhizobium sp. LARHSG275. Lineage (NCBI taxonomy): Bacteria > Pseudomonadati > Pseudomonadota > Alphaproteobacteria > Hyphomicrobiales > Rhizobiaceae > Rhizobium > Rhizobium sp. LARHSG275. The sequence goes on from NZ_JBIXJN010000005.1 coordinate 71,810, forward strand.
CGCGGCATAATCGCTGATCGGCCGGTGCTGGCGGAAACCGGCCTCGACCAGTTGCCGGTATCGCTGCAGGATCGATCCCACTTCGCCCTGCCCGCGCTGCTCGCTTCTCTCGCCATCGGAGCCGCGCCACAGCGCCATCAAGATGAGCCTGATATAGGCGGATGCGACCATCCAGGAGGAGCGGGAGGGATCGCTGAGTTCCCGCACGAAGCCAGAAATCAGCGGGCTGATTTCGGCCACCGCCAAGGGATCCAATGCCTCGACCAGCTTGCGCTGCTCTGTGAAGATGCGCAACGAATAGGATTCCACCTTGTCGCCAATAGCATCGACCATGATCTGCGGCGAAGCGCCGACCAGATGAGCTGCGGTTCCGGCTGATATCGACAGGTCGCACCGCGCCTGCGGCGGCAGGAAGGCAAGCAGCGGTCCGTGCAGCGGCCGATGATCGCCATTGTCGAAGTGAAGCTCCCCACTGCCCTCCCCGAGCAGAAGGAAGTGATGGAAATCGGTATACAGCCCTTTTTGAAGACGGATGCGCCGGTGCGACAGCGACGGAGCGTGCCATTCGCCCCTGGCATAATGATGAATCCCGCCGTTCGTCGCCAACGCTTCCCCTCCGCTCCCATGTCAAACAATGCCGCAATCGCCGGATAATTACAATATTAACCCAATAAATCGCATTCCATCTGCACCAGATCGGCGTAACCTTTTCTCCATCAGCCTTTGGGAGGAGGCACATCAACAGATGCAGGAACAGTTGGGCAGCCCTCGTGGCGCCGCGTCCGCTCGTCTTCTCCCATGGCAACAACGCAAACCGACATGCGGCGCCAACATGTGGCGCCAATGTGTGGCACCAACACATGGCGAATTGGGTGAACAGTGTTTTCGGCAAAGCTGATGATCAACAACGAGGCGATGGATGCTTCCGAAGGGACCACCTTCGAACGCATCGATCCGTTGACCGGCGATGTCGCGACGATCGCCTCGGCAGGATCGGTTGCCGACATGACAAGGGCAGCCAATGCGGCGGCAGCGGCCTTTCCGGACTGGTCGCAGACCGGCCCGGGCGAACGGCGCAGGCTTCTGAATGCCGCAGCCGATATCCTGGAGGCCCGCACATCCGAACTCGTTGCCGCCACGACCGGCGAAACCGGCGCCACCGCGCAATGGGCGGCGATCAATTGCGGCCTCGGCGCGGATATTCTTCGCGAGGCGGCGGCGATGACCACGCAAATATCCGGCGAGATCATTCCTTCGGGCATTCCGGGAAGCCTCGCCATGGCGGTACGCCAGCCGGCAGGCGTCTGCGTCGGCATCGCCCCCTGGAACGCGCCTATTATTCTCGGCACCCGCGCCGTTGCCATGCCGCTTGCCTGCGGCAACACCGTCATCCTGAAGGCTTCCGAACTCTGCCCGAAAACCCATGGCCTGATCGGCGACATCCTGCGTGACGCCGGTTTTCCGCGCGGCGTCGTCAATGTCGTTTCCAATGCGCCGAGCGATGCCGCCGCTGTCGTCGATGCCCTGATCGCCCATCCCGCCGTGCGCCGCATCAACTTCACCGGCTCCACCCGCGTCGGCAGGATCATCGCCGAAACCGCGGCAAGGCATCTCAAGCGCTGCCTGCTCGAACTCGGCGGCAAGGCGCCGTTCATCGTCCTTGCCGACGCCGATATCGACGAGGCCGTGAGTGCGGCCGCCTTCGGCGCCTTCATGAACCAGGGCCAGATCTGCATGTCGACCGAGCGGATCATCCTGATGGACGAGATTGCCGACGGCTTTGTCGGCAAGTTCCGTACGAAAGCGGCAACCCTCGTCGCCGGCAATCCCAGGGACGGCAACACGCCGCTCGGCACGCTGATCAACACTGAGGCCGTCCGCCGCGTCCGGTCGCTCGTCGATGATGCCCTGCAGAAGGGCGCGGTCCTCGTCTGCGGCGGCCAGGCCAACGGTACGCTGATGGACGCGACCGTCATCGATCACGTGACGCCTGCCATGCGCATCTACCGCGAGGAAAGCTTTGGACCGGTGGCGGCGATCGTCCGGGTCGGCAGCGTCGACGAGGCCGTGACGGTTGCCAACGACAATGAATACGGGCTGTCGGCCGCCGTCTTCAGCGCCGACGTCAATGCAGCACTTGCCGTCGCCATGCGGCTCGAATCCGGCATCTGCCACATCAACGAAGCCACAGTTTCCGACGAGCCGCAAATGCCGTTCGGCGGCGTCAAATCAAGCGGCTACGGCCGCTTCGGCGGCAAGGCCGCGATCGATGAATTCACCGAGCTCAGATGGATCACCATGGCCTCGGGAAAACGGCACTACCCGATCTGATTGAGATCGGCCGAGATGAACACTGGGAACGGGCTGGGAGGCCCGATCAAGAGGGAGGAATGATTTCATGAACGGCATTTTCCGCAACGGCAAATTCAACACGGCATCGCTGAGCCGCCGCTCTTTCATCGCATCGACCGTGGCGGGCGGCGCGGCGCTGGCGCTTTCCGGCCGCACGGCCTTCGCTGCAAGCGGCGATACGCTGAAGGTCGGCTTCATCAGCCCGCGCACCGGCCCTCTCGGCGGCTTCGGCGAAACGGACGGCTATGTGCTCGAACTGGCGCGCAAGGCGCTGGCAAACGGCCTGCAGGCGGGCGGCAAGACCTGGAAGGTCGATATTCTCGACCAGGACACCCAGTCCGATCCCTCGCGCGCCGGCCAGTTGGCGAAGGACCTGATCAACAACCAGGCGATCGACCTGATGCTCGCCGTCTCGACGCCCGAAACCATCAATCCGGTGGCCGATGCCTGCGAAACCGCCGGCATTCCCTGCCTCTCGACGGTCATGCCCTGGGAAGCCTGGTATTTCGGCCGCGGCGCCAAGCCGGGCGCACCCTCGCCGTTCAAATGGACCTATCATTTCGGCTTCGGCGTCGAAGAGTTCCACAAGGCCTATGTTTCGCAATGGAACCTGATCGAGACCAACAAGAAGGTCGGCGTCATGTATCCCAACGACGCCGACGGCAATGCGATCCGCACCCATCTGGCGCCGGCGCTCGCCAAGGAGGGCTTCACCATCGTCGATCCCGGAGCCTATGAAACCGGAACCACCGACTTTTCCGCGCAGATCGCTCTCTTCAGACAGGAGGGCGTGGAGATCTTCAATTCGTTCCCGATACCGCCTGACTTCGCCGCCTTCTGGCGTCAGGCCGCACAGCAAGGCCTTACCCAGCAGATCAAGATCTGCCAGATCGCCAAGACCGGCCTGTTTCCGTCCGATATCGAGGCGCTCGGCGATCTCGGCCTGAACATCGGCAGCGCCGCCTACTGGCACAAGGCCTTTCCCTACAAATCGACGCTGACGGGCGTTTCCGGCACCGAACTCGCCGACGGCTATGAAACCGCAAGCGGCAAGCAGTGGACGCAGCAGCTCGGCGCCAGCCTGGCGCTTCTCGACGCCGGCTTCGATGCGCTGAAGGCCAGCACCGACGTCAAGAGCAAGGAGGCCGTCGCCAAGGCGATCAGCACGCTGAAGACCACCACCATCGCCGGCAAGGTCGACTTCACCAGCGGCCCGGTCGCCAACGTCTCTCCCGGGCCGATCATCGGCACGCAATGGGTGAAAGCGCCGGAGGGGTCGAAATTCGCGCTCGACTACGTCGTTACCGAAAACGCCACCGACCCGAATGTCCCGGTCGGCGCCAAGCTCACCGCTTACAACGGGTAACGCACAGTGCTGCAGCGGGAAGATCAAGGACGGCCGGGGGGAGCCTTTCTCTCGGCCAAGGGGATCCACAAGCGGTTCGGCGCGCTGGTGGTGCTGGAGAATCTGGATTTTTCCATGGGCGATGGCGAGGCGATCGGCATTGTCGGGCCAAACGGCGCAGGCAAGACGACCCTGCTCAGCGTGCTCGCCGGCGCCTTCCCGCCGAATGAGGGAAGCATCACCTTCGACGGTGCTGACGTCACGCGCCGGACGGCGGCGGAGCGCTGCCGCTCCGGGCTTGTCCGGACCCATCAAATTCCGAAGCCCTTCGGCGGCATGACGACCTTCGAAAATGTCTTCGTCGCCGCGTCGCACGGCAATGCCGCAAGCCGCGACGAGGCCTATGAGCGGGTGGTGGATTCGCTTTCGCTCTGCGGCATGCTTGGAGTCGCCAACCGCCCGGCCGACACGCTTGGCCTGCTGGACCGCAAACGGCTGGAGCTCGCCCGCGCGCTTGCCACGCAGCCGAGGCTGATGCTGCTCGACGAGATCGGCGGCGGCCTGACCGATGGCGAGGCGAGCGAGCTGGTGGAGACCATCCTCGAACTGCGCCGCCGCGGCATCGGCATCGTCTGGATCGAGCATATCGTTCATATCCTCCTGCAGGTGGCCGAACGGCTGATCTGCATGGACGCAGGCAGGATCATCGCCGATGGCGAACCGAAAACGGTCATGAACGACGCGGAAGTGGTCAAGGCCTATCTCGGAGGGACACCCGCATGAGCCTTCTCTCCATCCGCGACCTCGACGTCCGCCATGGGCTGCTCCAGGCGGTGCGCGGCGTCAGTTTCGATCTTGCCAAGAGCGAGGTGCTGGCGCTGGTCGGCGCAAATGGCGCCGGCAAGACGACGCTGCTCAGATCGATCGCCGGCGCCCATCTGCCATCCTCCGGCCGCGTCCTTCTCAACGATGAAGATCTCGCCGCCGTCCCATCCCACAAGCGGATTGCCAAGGGCATTGCCCTGGTGCCGGAAGGCCGGCGCCTGTTTTCGCAGATGACGGTGGAGGAAAACCTGCTTCTCGGAAAGACCTCCGGCCGCAAGGGCGAATGGAACATCGACCGCATCCTCGACGCCTTTCCGAACCTGAAACCCCGCCGCCACGCCAAGACGGGTCATCTCTCGGGTGGGGAACAGCAGGCGACCGCCATCGGCCGGGCGCTGATGAGCAATCCCGATATTCTTCTCCTGGACGAGGTCTCGCTCGGACTTTCGCCTCTGGTCGTCGACCGCGTCTACGCCCAGCTGCAGGCACTGCTCACCTCAGGAACGACCATCGTGCTCGTCGAACAGGATCTCGCCCGCGCCATGAGCGTTGCGAGCCGCGTCATCTGCATGCTGGAAGGGCGTATCGTCCTCGACCGGCCGGCCGCCGACGTCACGCGTGCGGCCGTCACCCAAGCCTATTTCGGATTGCACCGGACATCAGGCGAAAGGAGCGCATCGTGATCAACACCCTGCTCCAGGGCATCCTGCTCGGCGGCTATTACGCCGTTATCGCCTGCGGACTGTCCTTCATGTTCTCGGTGATGCGGATCATCAACCTCGCGCATGGCAGCCTGGCGGTCGCAGCCGCTTACGGGCTGTGGCTGCTCGCCGCCAAAGCCGGCATTCCACCCTTCGCCGGCCTGCTGATCGTGCTGCCGATCATGGCGGCCGCCGGCTGGCTGCTGCAGCGCTTCATTCTCGAACGCAGCGCCCGCGGCGGCACGCTCCTGCCGATCCTGACGACCTTCGGCCTGTCGATCGTCATCGACAATCTGCTGTTCGAGCAGTTCGGCGCCGACACCCGCTCGCTCGCGCCGTTCATCGGCAACCTGTCCTATGCATCCTGGCAACTGCCGGGGCACATCTTCGTCGGCAAGCTTGCCGTCATGATGATGGTGACGGCAGTCCTTATTCTCGGCGGGCTGCAGTTCTTCCTGAGCCGCTTTGCGCTTGGCCGCGCGATCCGCGCCACGGCCGAAGATCCCGATACGGCGGGGCTGGTCGGCATCGACGCCCGCAGGGTCAACGCCGTCGCCACCGCGATCACCATGGTAACGGTCGGGATCGCCGGTGCCTTTCTCGGGATGCGGGCAACCTTCAGCCCCTATGCCGGCGGCCCGCAGCTACTCTTCGCCTTCGAGGCGGCCGTCATCGGCGGAGCCGGATCGCTATGGGGCACGCTTGCCGGCGGCATCGTTCTCGGTCTTGCCCAATCGCTCGGCGCGCAATTGCATCCGCAAGGCTTCCTGATCGGCGGCCATGCCGTGTTCCTGCTGGTGCTTTTCGTCAGGCTGTCACGGTCCGGCATGCCGATCTTCGACAAACTCGGCGCACGTTTCAAACAGCGCACCCGTCTCCGGAGCCCGACATGAGCCCCAACGCGACCCTTGCCTCCAACGGAATATCGATAGAGCGCTGGACGAAGTCATCGCGGGTGGCGCTTGGCTGCATGGCCGCGGTGCTTGCCTTGCTGATGTTTGCCCCCACGGTCCTCGGCGCCGGCGCGATCGACCGGATGACGGCCCTGTTCATCTACGTGATCCTTGCCGCCATGTGGAATGCGCTTGCCGGCTTCGGCGGGCTGGTCTCGGTCGGCCAGCAGGTATTCTTCGGCCTCGGCGCCTATTTCACCATCCGGCTGGCGGATGCCGGGCTCAATCCCTTCGTCGCGGTCTTTGCCGCTGCGATCGTGACAGGCGCGCTGTCGATCCCGCTTTCGCTGTTCATGCTGCGCCTGAAGGGCGGCGAGTTCGCGATCGGCATGTGGGTGATATCAGAGCTCGCCCATCTGCTGGTCAATCTCGACCGGCTGATCCAGGGTGAAACGGGAACCTCGCTGATCTCGCTCAACGTCTATGGCAGCGCGACGCGGCGGGCGACGATCTACTGGCTCGCCTTGACGGCCATGGCCGCGCTGCTCGGCGCTCTCTTCATGCTGATGCGCAGCCGCGCCGGCGCGGCCATGCAGGCGATCCGCGACAATGAGGAGGCGGCAACCTCGCTCGGCGTGCGGGTGATCGCAACCAAGAGGCTGCTCTTCGTGCTCGCCGCCTTCGGCATCGCCGTTGCCGGAGGCTTGTGGCTGGCAACAGCCACGACCTTCCAGCCGAAGACCTATTTCAGCGTCCAATGGACGGCCTACATGATCTTCATGGTGCTGGTCGGCGGGATCGGCAAGTTCGAAGGCGCGATCCTCGGCGCCATCCTGTTCTTCGTGATCGAGACCGTCTTCGGTTCAGCCGGCGTCTGGTACCTGATCGGTCTCGGCGCTACCGCCTTGATATTCTCGCTCTACCTGCCGCGCGGCCTTTGGGGCGAAATCGAGCGCCGCTTCGATTTTCAACTTCTGCCGGTCGGCTACCGGCTGAAATTGCCCGGCCCGACCAAGATCCAATGGAAAGAATGAGCCGGCTTGCTTCCGGGCTCTCTCGCGAAAGGTGACGTTCATGCTTTTTGGTAAAACGATCCTGGTGACCGGCGTGGCTTCCGGCATCGGCGCCCGCACAGCTGAGTTGGCCGCCCATATGGGTGCCGAGGTCATCGGCGTCGATCTGCGCGAGCCTGCCAGTGGAAGTGCCGCCTTCATCAAGGGTGACCTCTCCACAGCATCAGGCGTTGCCGAGATCGCGGCACGGCTTCCGGCCCGCCTCGACGCGCTCGCCAATGTCGCCGGCCTTTCCGGCAGCACCGGCGTCGTCTCCACGCTTGCCGTCAATTTCTACGGGCTTCGTGCCCTGTCCGAAGCCGTGGCCCCCCGCCTGCGCGAAGGCGGGGCCATCGTCAATGTCGCCTCGATCGCCGGCTACGGTTGGCGCACCAATCTCGAGCGGGCGAAGTCGCTGACATCAATCGAAGGCTTTCCCGAAGTGGCGGCAGTTGTCGCCGAACACGGTCTCAAGGATGAGGAAGGTTACCCGCTCTCCAAGGAGCTGCTGCTGCTCTGGACGATGCGCGCAGCCCATCAGCCGCTGTTCAAGAACCGCGGGATCCGGGTCAATGCCGTCAGCCCCGGGCCGGTGGAAACGCCGATCCTCAAGCAGTTTCGCGCCGTGCTCGGCGATGCCAGGGTCGATAGCGACATCACCCGCGTCGGCCGCGCCGGCACCTCTGCCGATATCGCGCCTGCCATCCTCTTCCTCTGCTCGGATGGCGGGCGCTGGATCAACGGCGCCAATCTTGCCGTCGACGGCGGCCTCGAAGCTTCCATCAACGCCGAAGTCCTCGGCTTCTAGTTCTTGTCCCAAGGAGACCTCCGATGAATATTTCCCTCCTCATCAACGGCGCAGACCGCGCGGCCTCCGGCGGCCGGACCTTTGATCGCATCGATCCCTTCACCGAGAAGCTCGCAAGCCGCGCCGCCGCAGCAGGCCTGGACGATGTTGCCGCGGCCGTCGACGCCGCCGCCGCCGCCTTCGGCGCCTGGTCGAAGACCGGCCCCGGTCAGCGCCGCGCGATCCTGATGAAGGCTGCCGATATCATGGATTCCAAAGTCGGCGAGTTTACCCGGCTGATGATCGAGGAGACGGGCTCAACTGCGCCCTGGGCCGGCTTCAATGTCATGCTCGCCGCCAACATCCTGCGCGAGGCCGGCGCCATGACGACGCAGATCGCAGGCGAAATCATCCCTTCCGACAAACCCGGCACGCTTGCCATGGGGGTCCGCCAGGCTGCCGGCGTCTGCCTGGCGATTGCTCCCTGGAATGCGCCGGTCATCCTCGCCACCCGCGCCATCGCCATGCCGATCGCCTGCGGCAATACCGTCGTCCTCAAGGCCTCCGAACAATGCCCCGGCACGCACCGGCTGATCGCCACCGCGCTGACCGAAGCCGGCCTGCCGGCCGGCGTCATCAACGTCATCACCAACGCGCCGGAGGATGCGCCTGAGATCGTCACCGCACTGATTGCCCATCCGGCCGTCAAGCGCGTGAACTTCACCGGCTCGACCAAGGTCGGCAAGATCATCGCCGAGACCTGCGGCAAATATCTCAAGCCCGCCCTTCTCGAACTCGGCGGCAAAGCGCCGCTGGTTATCCTCGATGACGCCGATATCGACGGCGCCGTCAGTGCCGCCATTTTCGGCGCCTTCATGCATCAGGGCCAGATCTGCATGTCGACGGAGCGCATCATCGTCGACGAGACGATCGCCGATCAGTTCGTCGCCAAACTCGCCGCCCGCGCCAGCCAGCTCCCGGCCGGCGACCCGCGCGGCCACGTCGTTCTCGGCTCGCTGATCAGCCTCGACGCCGCGAAGAAAATGGAAGAGCTGATTGCCGATGCGACAGCCAAGGGGGCAAAGCTCGTGGCCGGCGGCAAGCGCTCCGGCACCGTGGTCGAGGCGACGCTGCTCGATCACGTGACGCCCCAGATGCGCGTCTATGCGGAAGAATCCTTCGGCCCGGTCAAGCCGATCATTCGCGCCTCCGGTGAAGAAGAAGCCATCCGCATCGCCAACGACACCGAATACGGCCTTTCGTCCGCCGTCTTCAGCCGGAATGTCCAGCGGGCAATGGCGGTTGCGGCGCGGATCGAATCCGGCATCTGCCACATCAATGGCCCGACGGTGAACGACGAGGCGCAAATGCCCTTCGGCGGCGTCAAGGGCAGTGGCTACGGCCGCTTCGGCGGCAAGGCGGCGATCGCCGAATTCACCGACCTGCGCTGGATCACGGTCGAGGATTCCGCCCAGCACTATCCCTTCTGAGCCGGTTTGACAGGCTTCACCGTGCCACGACGCCATTGCGGTCGTGGCACGGTCTATGCTCAGACGGCAAAAGGGATTTCGCACCGCCCTTGGGAAGATGCTTCAGCGGTCCGATATGGCGTGGGCCCGCGAAATAGCGCCGCGCCTGTTTGAAAAGGTTCCAGGACCTGTTCTCGGGCTCCAATCCGGAACCAAAACTTGTCACACGTATTCGTTCGAGAATGGGTTTCGATCTTGTGGCGGGTGAGCAAATGGCCTTGCACATCAAACGTATCTACGAGCCGAAAGACGACAAGGACGGCATGCGCATCCTGGTCGACAGGCTATGGCCTCGCGGGTTGACCAAGCAGGATGCAGCAGTCGATATCTGGTTGAAGGATATCGCGCCAAGCCCGGCGCTACGCCGATGGTTTGGCCACGACCCCGCCAAATGGACAGAATTCCAGCGCCGCTATCGAGACGAGCTGGAAAAGAACCCATCGACCGTCGAGGAACTGAAACGCCAATGGGGCAATCGGACGCGACGCTTCTCTACGCTGCGAAAGACCTGCACCACAATCACGCTATCGTTCTTCAGCGCTTCGTCGGCGAAGGCTGACATGTCGGCGTGGCCGCATGGATCTACGATAAATTCGCTCAGCGGAGCGATATCTCCCGCGAATACTGCAGCCGATGGCGGAAAACTCTGCTCAATCCTCACTCTCCTGAAACCGCGGAAACGACGTGCGCGGGGAACTGACCAGCAGGCGCAGTTCTTTTTGCTCGCTGTCGGGACAGAACAAAAAAGCGAATCCCGGAGAAGCGGGCTCAGGAGCACGTATAATCTAGTAAAAATGTAGAGACACTTTAATTTGGCGTCGTCTTATTCCGGAGGGTATGATGAAGATCACAAGACGAGCTTTCACTGCACTGGTCGCAGGTGCCATCGCGACACCTTTGACGCATGTCCGGCCGGCTGGCGCGGCTGACAAGGTCGTGCGTATCGGCTACCAGAAATATGGAACTCTGGTGCTTCTCAAGGGCAAAGGGTTGCTGGAGAAGAAACTTAAATCCATCGACTCCACGGTTGAATGGACCGAATTTCCGGGCGGTCCGCAGCTCCTCGAGGCCCTGAACGCCGGTGCTGTCGATTTCGGATCGACCGGCGAAACACCACCGATCTTCGCCCAGGCCGCGAACGCTCCGCTTGTCTATATCGCACACGAGCCGCCTGCCCCGCGCGGCGAAGCCATACTGGTCCCCAGGGATAGCCCCATAAAGTCCGTCGCAGAACTGAAGGGCAAGAAGGTCGCCTTCAACAAGGGCTCGAACGTGCATTACCTGCTCGTTAAGGCGCTCGAAGAAGCCGGCCTGACCTATGAGGACGTGGAGCCATCCTTCCTCGCTCCAGCCGACGGCCGCGCAGCTTTCGAAAAGGGCGCAGTGGATGCATGGGTCATCTGGGATCCCTTCCAGGCAGCTGCGGAAGTGGCGATCGAAGCGAGAGAGCTCAGAAACGGCGAGGGCATCGTTCCCAATCACCAGTTCTATCTCGGCACGAATGCGCTGGTTGACGGCCACGCCCAGGCGATCGATGTCTTGATCGACGCCATTTCCGAGATCGACGAATGGACCAAGTCCGACACCGCGGCTGCGGCGGCAGAGCTATCACCGTCGGTCGGCATCCCCGAACCTGTCCTCGTCAAGGCGCTCGAACGTCAGTCCTATGGGATCAAGAGCCTGGATGACTCTGTCGTCGCGCAGCAGCAGAGCATCGCCGACACCTTTTTCAAACTCAAGCTCATTCCCAAGGAGGTGACGATTGCGGACGTTGTCCGCAAGGGCAAGGCGTAGTGCTCATCGACGTGGAAGACGCGGATGTCCACCTGCAGAGGGAAGGTAGCATGATGGTTCCACTGGTCAGCTTGAGCAATCTGTCGACCGAGCCATCCCCCTCGCCTCAGGTCGGGCAGTGCACCGACCATCAACAAGATCCAGCCACCTGTTATTCCTTCACCGCACCGGTCATCGATGAGACGTAGTAGTCCACGAAGAACGAGTAGAGGATGACCACCGGAAGCGAACCGAACAGCGCGCCCGCCATCAGCGATCCCCATTCGAAGACGTCGCCGCGCACCAGTTCGGTCAGCACGCCGACCGGGATGGTTTTGTTTTCCGACGACTGAATGAAAGTCAGCGCGTAGATGAATTCGTTCCAGGACAGCGTGAAGGCGAAGATCCCGGCGGAAATCAGCCCGGGTACAGCGAGCGGCAGGATGATCTTGGTGAGAATCTGCCATCTGTTGGCGCCATCCACCAGAGCGCTTTCCTCCAACTCGAAGGGGATCGAACGGAAATACCCCATCAACAGCCAGGTGCAGAAGGGAATGAGGAAGGTCGGATAGGTGAAGATCAGCGCCAGACGCGAATCGTAAATCCCGAGCTTGAAGACAATGAAGGCAAGCGGGATGAAGAGGATCGACGGCGGCACGAGATAGGCAAGGAAGATCACCAGGCCGACCGAACGCGAGCCGGTGAAGCGCACGCGCTCGATGGCATAGGCGCCGAAGACCGAGGCCACCAGCGAGAGCAAGGTGGAGCAGACCGCAACCAGCATCGTGTTCCACAGCCAGCCCGGATAGGATGTCTCGAGGAACAGGTATTTGATGTGCTCGAGTGTTGGTCCCACCACCCAGAAGGGGCTGTAGTTGCTGTAGTCGGTCAGTTGCTCGTTTGGCTTCACCGCGGTGATCGCCATCCAGTAGAATGGGAAGAGCAGCACGAAGACGAAGACGGCCATCGGCAGGTAGAGCATCACGATCCGCCGCGGCAGGCGGTTCAGATAGCTCATGCCTTCGGCATTGTCGGTCACGACCTGATCGGCGGCATTTGAATTTATCGACATCGTTGTTCTCCCTAATCCTGGCCGCCCTGTTGCCATTTGCGCCGCTGCAGGCCGAAGAAGCTGAACATGATCGCGCCGAGCAGGAAGGGCACCATGGCGACAGCGATGGCCGCACCCTCGCCGAGTTGACCGCCGGGGATGCCGCGCTGGAAGGATAGCGTCGCCATCAGATGCGTCGCGTTGACGGGTCCACCCTTCGTCAGCACGTAGATGAGCTGGAAATCCGTAAAGGTGAAGAGCACCGAGAAAGTCATCACCACGGCGATGATCGGCGTCAGCATCGGCAGCGTCACATAGCGAAAACGCTGCCAGCTCGTGGCGCCGTCGAGCGAGGCGGCCTCCTGCAGCGATGCCGGAATCGTCTGCAAGCCCGCAAGCAGCGAGATCGCCACGAAGGGAATGCCGCGCCAGACGTTGGCGACGATGACGGATATGCGCGCATTGATCGGGTCGCCGAGGAAGTTGATCGGCCCGCTGATCAGCCCCAGCTGCATCAGCGACCAGGAGATGATCGAAAACTGGGAATCGTAGATCCACCAGAAGGCCAGCGCCGAAAGCACCGTCGGCACCACCCAGGGAAGCAGCACGATAGCCCGGAAGAAGGACTTGAACGGCAGGTGCTGGTTGAGCAGCATCGCCAGCCAGAGGCCGAGCGCGAATTTCAGCACCGAGGCGACGGAGGTGTAAAGAATGGTGTTGAAGACCGACAGCCAAAAGACGCTGTCGTCCATCAGGAACTGGTAATTCTCCAGCCCGATGAAGATGCCGTCGCGGCCGATCCTCGTATCGGTGAAGCCGAGCCAGACGCCGAGCCCCAGCGGATAGGTGAGAAAGCAGACGAGGAACACTGCCGCCGGCAGCATGAACAGGAAGCCGAGCACATTGTTGTTCTGCAGGAGCGAAGAGATCGGCCCGCGTCTATCCTCCGAATTCGCCATCGACATTGCCTATCTCCCAGATTGCACTTGAACTCCCAAAGGACTTTGCGGCATGCCGAAGGCCGGCATGCCGCTTGTTTTGAAGCGCGGCTCAGACGCGATAATAGCGGTTTGCCCGCCGTTCAGCTTCCTTCATCGCATCTTCGGGTGACATCTGGCCGGTGACGGCGGCCGCATACATGTCGACCAGGACGTAGTCGGCCATGGTCGCTGCCGAGGCATAGCCGAGGGGTCCGGCATAGCCGTTCGGACGCAGCTTTTCCGAGGCGCGCGCGTAAGGCGCATGGACTGGATCGGATGTCCAGATCGGGTTGTTGGCGAAGGCCTTGAGCGGCTGGCAGCAATAGGCGCTGGAGCCCTGGATCCACGCATTCATCTGGTCGGCTTCCATCATGAACTTGATGTAGGCCTTCGCCGCTTCCGGATACTTGGTGTGCTTGAAGAGAAGCAGCGAGCTCGTCTGGAAAAGCTCGGCGCTCTGACCGACCGGACCGATCGGGAAATTCGTCGTGCGGATGTCCTTGGCGATCTCGGCGAGTTTCGGGTCGTTCTTGGCGGTGTAGTAAACCGAGACGCCGTTGGCGATCAGCGAGACCTGGCCTGCGAGGAAGGCGCGGTTGTTGTTGACGTCCTGCCAGCTTTCCGTGCCCGGAATGAAGGTGGCATAGAGCTCTTTGGCGTAGTTGATCGAAGCCAGCGTTTCCGGGCTGTTGATCGTTACCTTGCTACCCTCGTCGACCATCTTGCCGCCATGGCTCCAGAGCAGCCAATGGGCGTAGTTGTTGCCGTCGCCGACGGCCTTGCCGTGTGGGAAGCCGGCCGGCGTGCCCTTGGCTTTCATCGCCTTGCAAAGCTCGAGGAAACCCGCCGTATCCTTCGGGAATTCGCTGAAGCCGGCCGCTTTCACGTGAGTGTCGCGATAGACCACCGCATTGCCGATTGCAGTCAGCGGCATGGCGATGAAGGTGTCGCCGCGCGCGGCATAGCCCTTCAGGCCATCATACCAACCGCCATACTTGTTGCCGAGATAGTTGGCGAGCTCGGTCAGGTCGACCAGCTTGTCGGGATACTGGTGAGCGTCGTCGAACCAGCACATGATGAGGTCCGGGCCGGAGCCGACATTGGCCGCGACGGCCGCCTTTGGGCGGATATCTTCCCAGCTTTCCTTGTCGATGCGCACCTGGACGCCGGTCGCTTCTGTGAACTTCTTGGTGTTTGCAAGCCAGGCCTCCTCGTCACCCTTGACGAAAGGTGTCCAGCGCAGCAGCCGCAGGCTGGCGCCGCTTTCCGGCGTATAGATCGGTTCGGCCTGCGCGAAGGTCGGCCGGATGCCGATGCCGGCGGCGCCGGCGACGGCAGCCGAGGCGGCAAGAAAGTCACGTCTCTTAATCCTCATGGTACTCCTCCTCTTCAAAACAGCGGGCGCGAACTCTCCGGCATTCACCTCCCGCTTGGTGAACGACGGCCCTTGCATCCCTGAAACGGGGTGCTGCCGGTCTGCGGGCGACGGGGGCTCCTCCTCCGGGGCGCCGCCGGACGGCGTCAGTCGGTCAATCTCCGGCCGCTCTCGGCATCGAAGAGATGAACATGCGCGGCGTCGATCGCAACGCGCAGGGTCTCGCCCGGCCGCGCGCTGACGCGTTCGCGGAAGACGCAGCTGAGATCGCTGCCAGCGAGCCTGAGGATAAGATGCGTCTCGTAGCCAGTCGGCTCGATCACCACGATTTCACCGGGTAGGCCATTAGCATCGAGCAGAATGTATTCCGGGCGAAGCCCGTAGACGAGGTCGCGGCCGATGGCGTCGGCGGGCGGATTGGCAACCGGGAGCGCGGTGCCATCCGGCGCCTTGAAACGTGTCGGGTTTTCGGGGTCGAGCCTGCCCTTGATCATGTTCATCGCCGGTGAACCGATGAAACCGCCAACGAAGAGATTGGCCGGCTTGTCGTAAAGGTCGAGCGGCGTGCCGATCTGCTCGACGACGCCGTCATGCATGACGACGATTTTGTCGGCCATGGTCATCGCCTCGATCTGGTCATGGGTGACGTAGACCGTCGTCGTTTTCAGCCGCTGGTGCAGTTCCTTGATTTCGGCGCGCATGGCGACGCGCAGCTTCGCATCGAGGTTGGAGAGCGGTTCGTCGAACAGGAAGACTTCCGGATCGCGGACGATCGCTCGCCCCATGGCGACACGCTGGCGCTGGCCGCCGGAAAGCTGGCGCGGATAACGGTCGAGCAATTTATCGAGACCGAGGATGCCTGCGGCGTATTTCACCCGCTTCTCGGCTTCCGCCTTCGGCGCCTTGTTCAGCATCAGCGAGAAACCCATGTTCTCCTGTACCGTCATATGCGGATAGAGCGCATAGTTCTGGAACACCATGGCGATGTCGCGGTCCTTGGGGGGCAGCGTGTTGACGACACGCCCGCCGATCTTGATCTCACCGCCGGAAATATTCTCAAGTCCCGCCAGCATCCGCAGAAGAGTAGATTTTCCACAACCAGACGGGCCGACCAGGATCACGAACTCCCCGTCGGCAATGTCGATATCCACGCCTTTGATGACCGGAAATGACCCGAATGATTTCCGCACATCCGCGAATTGAACGCCTGCCATACCCACTCCTCCCAGAAATCGAGCGCTACATGCTATGTCTTCGTATTTTCGTATATCTTGCCGGCGGCCTCATCTTCTCAAGGCCCTCAGCCGCTGCAGTCCCGCATATGCGGGTGTGCCCGGGCGGTACTCTCCTCCTATGGGGCGGTTTTAGCCCCGCTCAATCTCATCCGGACGCACCCGGAGCGTCTTCGGCGAGGTAGACCTCGATCAACTCGTCCACCGTGGTTTCGGCGACGAAACCCAGTTGCACCGCGCGTTCAGGCGTAAAGGACTTCGGCCATCCGGCGACGATCCCTTCAATGACCTCGTCGCGGCGGCGATCGATCAAGTCCGCTGCCTCGGGACCGGCTGCACGGCGCAACGCGGCAATCTGGTCGGCAACGGTGGCGGCGACGCCCGGCATGGTGAGCGTGCGCCGGACACCCAGCGCCGCCGTGTCGAGCGTCGCAGCATGGATCAGGAACTTGATGGCGGAACGCGGGCTTGCCAGCCAGTGCTTGACCGTTTCTTCGACCGGGAGAACAGCCCGCTGGCCTGCAAGCGGTTCCCGCAGGATTCCGGAAAAGAAGCCCGATGCGGCGGCATTCGGCGCACCAGGCCGGATCACGATGGTCGGCAACCGAATTCCGACGCCGTCGATAAAGCCGCGCCGCGAATAGTCGGCAAGCAGAAGCTCGGATATCGCCTTCTGGACTCCGTAGCTGGTGAGAGGTGCGAGCACGTAATCGTCGGGAATGGGATCGGGAAACGGCGAGCCATAGACCGCTATCGACGAGGAGAATACGAACCTCGGGACATAGGCCTGACGGCTTCCTTCCCGGCGGATCGCTTCCAACAGCGATCGCGTGCCATCGAGATTGACCCGGTAGCCGAGTTCGAAATTGCGCTCGGCTTCGCCGGAAACAATCGCGGCGAGATGGAAGATCACGTCGGCACGGCGAGCCGCCAGGGCTTCCGCTGCGCCGCTTTCGGAAATATCGGCAGCCAGCGCTTCCACCGGCCCAACCACACCCGTGGGTATCGGTGGAGGCGCGATATCCACCAGCGTCATGCGCGTGATTGTGTCGCCGCCGAGGGAACCACTGCGCCCTAGCGTGGCGGCGAGCTTCCGGCCGATCATTCCTCCTGCCCCGATAATGAGAATATGCATCGTGTCGCCTCCCTGCCAACTACGAGAAGAGTAACTTGGTCGTCGTATAAATACGGGTTTCGTGGGTCGCGAAGGCCGCGGATGCTGCGTCGGGATCGCGCGTCTCCAAGCCGGCGAGGATCATCCGGTGGTCGGCGATGCTCGCAGCGATAGTCCCCGGCTGCGAAACGACGCGCTTTCGGTGGCTCAGGAGATAGGAGTAAAGGTCGGCGGCTACATCAGCCAGCACCGCGTTGCCGCTGGAACGGTAGATGGCCGTGTGAAATTCCCGGTCGCATATTAGAAAACGGACAGGATCGTCACACGCGGCCTCCTGTGCTGCGATCGAATTGCGAAGATAATCGAGAGTTGAAGGCTCGATCTTGACGGCTGCCGCCCTTGCTACTCGCGCTTCGATAAGAAGCCGCGCCTCATGAACATCATCGAGATTGTAGGCTGCAATGTCGCGATAACGCGCCGCTTGAACAGCCAGTTCGCCGACGTCCACGGATGCCACCACGGTTCGCATCCCTTGCGCGACGGAGAGGATGCCGTGGGTGGAAAGGATGAGGATCGCGCCACGCACGGTCTCGCGGCTGACCGAAAGCGCGGAAGCCAGTTCGCGTTCGCCTGGTAGCGGATCGCCCACCTTGAGAATACCGGTTGCAATGAATGTTGTGATCTTCTGGACGACGAAGTCTTTCATCGAGGTCTTCGGCGCCCCGCCGAGCGTCGCAACGTCGTCTTCGAGCATCGCTCGAACATCTATTGCTTTCCCCTCCTCGCCCATAGTTCTACTGGTCCGGTTAGTGGACCAGTAGAACCGAGCTTACGAAGGTTGTCAACGCTTCATGTCCGCAACCTGGTCAATCGATATCATCAGCGCCGAGTTCAAGCGGCTTTGGAGATTCTGCCGAGGCGCTTGATCGCCTGTTCCAGTGGACGCTTGCCATCGCCGTAATATTCCCAGGCAGAGGACTTCGACAGCAGGGCCGGAACGGTGCGGATGGTGAAGCGCTTCGGGTCCAGGTCCGATTTGACCTGGGTCCAGGTCAGTGGCATCGAGATGGTGGCACCCGGCCGGGCGCGCGGTGACAAAGGCGCCACCGCCGTCGCCATCCGGTCGTTGCGCAGATAGTCGAGGAAGATCCGGCCGTCCCTGAGGCTCTTCGTCATTTTGATCAGATAGAGATCGGGATTGTCGCGCGCCATCTGCTGGCACACATCATGGGCGAAACCCTTCGCTTCGGCCCACGAAAGCGGCTTGCGCTTGTTGACCGCAAGCGGAGTGACAACGTGCAGACCCTTGCCGCCGGTCGTCTTGCAAAAGCTGATCAGGCCCAGCGCGTCGAGACGGTCGCGCATTTCCCGGGCCGCTGAAACGACCGCGGAGAATGGCACGTCCGGACCTGGATCGAGGTCGAAGACGAGCCGGCCCGGCACCTCAGGCTGATGCGGTTCGCAATTCCAGGGATGCAGCTCGACGGCGCCGATCTGCGCGACGGCAGCCAAGCCTTCGACACGGTCGATCTGCAGATAGGGCTTTTTGTCGCCAAAGACCTTGACCAGTTCGAGAAGGTTCGAGGTGCCGGGCATCGCATGGCGCTGGAAAAATTGCTCGCCGCCGATCCCGTCGGGTGCGCGGATGACCGAACATGGGCGTCCCTTGATGTGCTCGATCAGCCAGGAACCGACAGTTTCGTAGTAGCGAGCCAGCTCTTCCTTGGTGACGGGTTCGCCGTCATTGGCATTCGGCCATAGCGGCTTGTCCGGGTTTGAAATCAGCACCCCCATGACCTCGGCCTTGGCGCTTTTTCGGCGGACGGGCCTAGCCTTCGCCTGCGCCGCCGGCTGCGGCACGTCAATTTGTGCGGGCTTCGCCGGCCGTTCGGCCTTGACCTCTCTCGCCGGCTTGTCTTCCCGCAGTCCCTTGAAGGCCGCCTGCCGGACAATGCCGTCGGCGGTCCAGCCTGCGAATTCGATTTCCGCCACGAGCTCGGGCTTCAGCCAGGTGACCTCGGCCTCCTTCTTCGGCGCGCCGATGCCGGTGAATGGCGATTTCGCCGTCTCGAGCGCTTTCAACTTCGGCAGCAGCATTTCCACTTTCTTTGCGCCATATCCGGTACCGACGCGGCCGACATAGACGAAGTGGTCGCCACGATAGACGCCGACCAGCAGGGAGCGGAATTTCCCGTTGGTCTTGGCATAGGCGCCGATTACCACCTCATGGCCGGCGCGGCATTTCGACTTCGCCCAGCTTTCGGTACGGCCGGATTGATAGGGTGCGTCCCCTTGTTTGGAGATAATGCCTTCCAGCGAGAGCTTGCAGGCAGACCGGAGAACTGCATCGCCGCCGGTCTCGAAATGCTCGACGAAACGGATGCGCGGGTTGCTGCCGGCATCGGACAGAAGGCTTTGAAGCCGGGCCTTGCGCTCGACGAGAGGCAGAGATCGCAAATCTTCCCCTCCCTCGTAAAGAAGATCGAAGGCGAAATAGACGAGCGCGCCGGTCTTGCCTTCCGATAGGGCCGCCTGCAGGGCTGCGAAATCCGGTACGCCATTGTCGCCGAGGGCGCAGATCTCGCCGTCGACGATCGCATCGCGCAGTGCCGATGCCGCCTCGGCGATCTCGGGATATTTGGCCGTCCAGTCGAGCCCTTTCCTGGTCTTCAGCGTCACTTCACCATCCAGCACGCGCATCTGGATCCGGTAGCCGTCGAACTTGATCTCGTGAATCCAGCCGGTGCCCGCCGGAGGGCGCTCCAGGGTCTGGCAGAGCTGCGGCGCAATGAAATCCGGCAGATCGACCTTTGTGATCGGTTTCGATTTCCGACCGCCTCTGGCGTCCTCTTTTCGCTGTTCGGCAGCCAGTCCGCGGTTGCTGTCCCAGACGGCATCGGCCTGAACATCGCCATCCGCGACCATGAAAGGCTGGGGCCTTCGTCCCTTGCCGGCGGCAATCATTTCCATGGTTCGGCCGGAGGCAACGGAGGTGTCGTTTTCCTCAAGGATCGCTTCGCCATTCTCCTCGACCGAAAACTCGTCGTGGTGTTTGATCAGCAGCCAGTTGGTGCGCTTGCCACGGTCGCGATCGTTGCGCATCCGTACCAGCACAAAGCTGCCGTGCAGGCGTTTGCCTTCCAAGGTGAACTTGAAGTCGCCTTTTGCCAGCGCCTGCTCCGGGCTCTTCTTTCCTTCCGGTTCCCAATAGCCCCGATCCCATAGCATCACCGTGCCGCCGCCATACTGGCCTTTCGGAATCGTGCCTTCGAAATCACCATAGTCCAGCGGGTGATCCTCCACCTCGACGGCCAGCCGCTTGTCGTGCGGATCGAGCGATGGGCCTTTCGTGACAGCCCACGACTTGAAGACGCCGTCCAGCTCGAGCCTCAGATCGTAGTGCAGTCGGGTGGCGTCATGTTTCTGGATGACGAAGCGACGACGGTTGCCGCGCGCGAGGCGTTTTTCACCGCTCGGCTCGGCCGTCTTTTGGAAATCGCGCTTCGATCGATAAGTCGATAGTTTGTCACTGGCCATGGTCGTTCCCCAAAGCAACCCCGACAGCGAAATGCCGGCCGACGGCTGGAAGTTCCATCACGGCCTTTATCGCGGCGCTCATCGGGAAAACGCGCGCTTCGGCAAGACCTCGCCTCATCGGAGGCGAGATCATCATTGATACCCTAGATGGCCGCGTGGCGCACTGGCCGGGGCGGATGCGAGGCAGGCTTCCTCTTCCAAGGGGCCAGAACGGCCGGCATGCCGGCTTCCGATGGTAACTGACACGAGATTTCGACGAGGAATGGCTCTCAGGTGGTCCGCCTTAGAGCACTGTGCGTCCTCGGACGCACAAAGGACGTTCCAACTCTTTCAACCCTCGCATCGTGCTGTCCGAAAGTCGATTACGATTTCGGGTCGATGCGCTATTAGCGGCCATTCACTTTCCGCCATTCGGCAAAGAGCGTCAGATTGCTTTCGTCGGTGGCCGGGTAGAGGCCGATGATCGTGTGGCCTTGCTTGACGCGTTCGGTGACGAAATCCTCGTAAGCGGTCATCTCCACCGCTTCGTCGGCGATCTCGTCGGCGATCTCGGCCGGGATGACGATCACGCTGTCGTCGTCGCCCACAATGACGTCGCCCGGGAAGACCGCCACATCGCCACAGCCTATCGGCACATTGATGTCGATTGCCTCGTGCAGCGTCAGGTTCGTCGGGCTGGAGGGACGATTGTGATAAGCGGGAATATCGAGACCGCCGATCGTCATGGCGTCCCGGAAACCGCCATCCGTGACGACGCCGGCGCCGCCGCGCATCATCAGACGAGTAATCAGGATGTCGCCGGCAGAGGCTGCGCGCGGATCCTTGCGGCTGTCCATCACCAGAACATGGCCTTCCTGACAAGTCTCGATGGCAAGCCGTTGCGGATGTTTCGGGTTTCGAAAGACGTTCATCGCATTGCGATCCTCGCGCGCCGGCATGTAGCGTAGCGTGAAGGCCGGCCCTACCATATTGCGGCCCTTCGGCTGCACCGGCCGAACATCCTGGATCGCCTGGTTTCTCAGGCCGCGTTTATAAAGCGCCGAGCAGAGCGTCGCGACCGAGACACCCATCAGCTTTTCACGGGTTGCCGAGTTCATATTTCCTTCTCCTCGTTTAATTCGGACGCAGAAGCTGCGAATCCAGCTTGAAGGGACCGGCAGCGAAGCCAGCTTAGCCGTGCGGGGATTGTTCGTTGACCGCGGTCAAAAAGGTCTTGTCTCAGTTGATGGCCGGTTCCGACGTCTTGCCGCCGAATTCCGTCTTCAGGAAATCAAAGTCGCAGCCTTTGTCGGCTTGCTCGATATGGCTGGAGAACATAAAGCCATAACCGCGCTCGTAGTGCCGCGCGGGTGCCACCCAGGCGGCGCGGCGCGCCGTCAATTCTTCTTCGGAAACCACCATATTGAGGCTGCGTGCGGGGATATCGAGCTCGACCATGTCGCCCGTTCTCAGCAGCGCCAGAGGCCCGCCAACATAAGATTCCGGTGCGACGTGCAGCACGCAGGCGCCAAAACTTGTTCCGGACATGCGGGCGTCCGAGATACGCACCATGTCGCGCAGGCCGAGCTTCAACAGCGCCTTCGGCATTGGGATCATGCCCCATTCCGGCATGCCCGGTCCACCCTGGGGGCCGGCATTGCGTAGAACGAGCACAGTGTCCGGCGTCAGCGGATAATCGGGATCGTCGATGATCTTCTTCATCTCCGCATAGCTGTCGGCAACCAGCGCCCGACCGCGATGGCGATGGAATTTTGGGTCGCAGGCCGCCGGTTTGATGACCGCGCCGTCGGGACACAGGTTGCCCTTGAGCACGGCCAGCGAACCTTCGTGATAGACCGGGTTCGACAATGGGCGGATAACGTCGTCATTGTAGATCTTCACCTGGTCGAGGCCGTCCACCAAGGATCTGCCGGTGACGGTGATCGCCGACGGATCCAGCTTGTCCCCGAGTTGCTTCATCAGGGCGCGCAGGCCACCTGCATAAAAGAAATCCTCCATCAGGTAGGTCGAACCGGAAGGTCGGATGTTGGCGAGAACCGGCGTCGTGCGACCGATGCGATCGAGATCATCCAGTTCCAGCGGGACGCCGGCGCGGCGGGCCATGGCGATCAGGTGAATGATCGCATTGGTGGAACAGCCGGTCGCCATCGCGACGGTGACCGCATTGGCGATGGCTGCGGCAGTGATGATCTGATCCGGCGTCAGATCCTCCCACACCATATCAACGATGCGGCGGCCGCAGGCTGCCGACATGCGTTGGTGGTTGGCGTCGGCTGCCGGGATCGAGGAAGCACCCGGCAGCGTCAATCCCATGGCCTCGGCGATTGCCGTCATCGTCGACGCCGTGCCCATGGTCATGCAATGACCGTAGCTGCGGGCTATTCCGCCTTCGATGCCCTGCCACTCCTCCTTGGTGATCGTACCGGCGCGACGCTCGTCCCAGTATTTGAAGCCGTCGGTACCGGAGCCGAGCGTCTTGCCGGCATAGTTGCCGCGAAGCATCGGGCCGGCGGGGAGAAAAATGAAGGGAAGGCCCATGCTGACCGCGCCCATGACAAGGCCCGGTGTGGTCTTGTCGCAGCCACCCATCAAAACGGCGCCATCGACAGGATGGCTCCGCAGGAGCTCCTCGGTCTCCATCGCCAACATATTGCGATAGAGCATTGTGGTCGGCTTGACGAAGTTTTCAGAAAGAGAAAGAGCCGGCAGTTCCATGGGGAACCCACCCGACTGAAGAATTCCGCGCTTCACCCATTCGGCGCGTTCACGAAAATGCATGTGGCACGGCTGGGCGTCGGACCAGGTGTTGATCACCGCAATGATGGGCTTACCCTGCCAGTCCTCCGGTGCATAACCCATCTGCATGGTCCGCGACCGGTGGCCGAATGAGCGCTGATCATCCGGCAGCATCCATCGGGCGGACCGCAATTGCTCGTAGGTTTTCCTCGCGGTCACGGCTTTCTCCCCACCTTTTCGCTTGCTCACCTGCGCGTTTGCAAAACTGATATTTTAGTTTGACATATATATCAATGGAAGTTTGCGTTCTTGTGCGTTGGGCCGCGCAAAGCTATGAATGGACTAAAAGGATGCCCCAATGAATTCCCGGTTCGCCTCCGCATTTGGCCTGACTGCACCTGGCTTTCCAGCCGTCGCCGGCAGTACTGTCCAGCGGATCTATGATGATCTGCGCAAGCGAATCGTCACCATTCAGCTGCCGCCGGACACCACCTTGTCGCGCACCGAGCTTACGGACACCTATAAAGTCAGCCAGACGCCCATCCGTGACGCACTGCAGCTTCTCAAACAGGAGGGCTTGGTTCGCATTTACCCGCAGTCCCGCACTGTGGTGACCAGGATCGACATCCCGCAAATTTATGAGGCACATTTCCTTCGCGTTGCGCTGGAAACCGAAGTTTGCCGTCGCCTCGCAACCGATCCGGATCCAGATTCGAGCGTCATCACGCGAGCCCGGTCGATCATCAAGATGCAGTCGGCAGTCGCCGACGACGCAGATCAGATCGCAATCTTCCAGGAGCTTGACGAACTCTTTCACCAGACACTGTTCGCAGGCGCCAAGCGCAGCAGCCTCCACCAGCTGATACGCGAGCGGTCCGGCCATCTCGAGCGTATCCGTCGTTTGCATCTGCCCGAAAAGGGCAAGATCATGAGCATTCTCGATGGCCACCACGCCATCATCGACGCGATTGCCGCTCGCGACGAACAGGGCGCTGTCGATGCAATCCGCGAGCATCTCAGCCACACCGTTGCAAAGGTGGAAGACCTGCGGAAGGCGTTCCCGGATTATTTCGTCTGATCTGCCGCGTTGCGTACGAGCTGCCCTCGCCACGGCTAGTGGACCACTCCCTTCGTCTTCGCCCGGTTCGAGAATTGGTGGACGAGCATGATGCCCTGCTCAAGCAGCAATTCGACCGCGTGCAAATCACGCGGCGTGAGATCGCCGGATAGTCCGCGAATCGTATTGGCGACGCAGATGGAGTTGGCGACGAAGCGGGCGTCGCCCTCCCCTTCTGCCTCCTCGGCCGTTGCTTCCAAGGCGTCGGCAACGGTGTCGAGCAGGCTCGCGCGTTCGACAAGCGTCATGTCGTTCAGGGTTTTGGAAATACCGTTCATGGTTGTCTCCTCGCGCGCCCAGGGCGCGTCGCAGCGCCGATTTTCTCGATTTCAGTTATGTGGCGGTGACTGTCAGATAGGATGGCTGTCTTCAGAAGCAACTCATGGCTGCCGCGCGTCTCACGCATGAGTACAGCGAGGTCGGACGGCTCAATCAATAATTCCAACCCGATTGTTCCAGATGCTTCAGAAGGTCGGCAAGCATTGGTTGCTGTCCTTTCAACAGCTTTACGGCTGCGTCGGGCAGAGAAAACCACTCCACCCGATCGACCTCCGGAAAGCTCTTTACCCGGCCTGATCGTGGCGGCCATTCCATTTGAAATTCGGAACTCTGTATCGCGTTCACGTCCAGGATCGGATCGGCTTCGATCGACCATACGACGACTATCTTGCCGCCAGGTTGCCGATATTCGCCCAGCGATGTGAACACGCCATCGACTACTACGCCCAACTCTTCAGCAGTTTCCCTGATTGCCGCCGCGAGTTCGTCCTCTCCGGGCTCGATCAGCCCCTTCGGGATCGACCAAGCAGCCTCGTCTTTCCTAGCCCAGAAAGGACCGCCCGGATGCACGAGAAGCACTTCGATGTCGCTGGAAACGCGCCGGTATATCAAAAGTCCGGCGCTGCGGATTGCCATCGCCTTGTGCCCTTCTTGTGTCGATCATGAGGCCAGGCATTCCTCACAGATGCCGCAGCCGTCATCGTCCATCCACTGACGCCGGCGCTTGCAGCAAAGGCAAGCACGACTGTCGGGTTGTTCCTTTTTGTCTTCCGGTGGAATGATCTCGATCGTCGTGCCGATTAGAGTGTCGGCCACAAGTAGAGTCTCGGCCACAAGTTCCGCCATCTCGTTGCTCCATTAGTCTATTCTAAATAAGATAGGAGCGGCAATCGCTACCGGCAAGCTCTCAGCGCCGGTCGGAGGGCCAAATGGCAACCACATTCGCGATCTCAACATGGAGCGCTGGGCCCTGTTGCGACAAGTGCTATAGTCAAAATTCGGTCGTCCACCTGGACGATGCGACAAAGGAACTATTCCATGGGAGACCAGAAACGCCCGCTGCAACCAGGAGAAACTGCCCCCGCCTTCGCACTCGCCACGGCCAACTTCGACGGAACGGTCTCTTTCGCCGACTTGAGCGGTCGCCCGTTCGTGATCGGGTTCTTTCGCGGCTTGCACTGCCCGTTCTGCCGACGCCAGTTAGAACAGCTTGCCGGCGTACAGCCGACCCTGCGCGCCGCCGGGGTGGAGACCGTCGCCGTTATCAACACGCCGGTGGAACGTGCCCGCCTGTATTTCCGCCACCGGCCGACGCCGATAACGCTTCTGTGTGACCCGGACTGCCGCACGCATCGGGCCTACGGCGTGCCGCATGGCGAGTTCCTGCCCGATGGGAGTTGCGAGCAGCCCGAATGGCCCTATGGCGCAACGATGGCCCAGTTCCAGGCGGCACGCATCAACCCCACGGGCGAGCTGCCGGAACCGCTGCACCCGATGGAAGCCAACACGGTGCTCAACGCCAAGGACGGCTTCGAACTTGACGAGACCGATCATGCGATCTTCGCGAACCACGCTACCCAGCTCGTCGGCCACTTCCTGGTCGATGCGACGGGCACCATCTGCTGGGCACAAATCGAGTCGCTCGACGGACCGAACAACCTCTCCATCTTCCCGACCGCGGCGGAGATCATCGCCGCCGCCGGCAGCCAGCGTTGCTGCACGATGGATCGTTCTTATGAACCGGCCCCTGCCGCCGAAATGACCGCCCATCCGGAGCGGAGTTGCAATTGACGTTTGGCCGGTACGACGCGCCGTTCGGCAAATGACGGCTCTGGAGCATGATGCCGAAAAGTGTGAGCGGTTTTAGGACGACATCACGCTCCAACTATATAACGTAGAACAGGATTCAGATTTTAGGCCGATCCGGCCTAAAATCATCCGGTTCTAGTGGAGCGTGCCGCTGATCACCATTTTTGATACGAATGCGGAAAGAAGCTGGCTATCGAAATGGCCCGGCGAATTTATCATCATATTGATCGCCTCCGCTTGCGAGAAGGCGCGCTTATACGGCCTGATGGTGGTCAGCGCTTCGTAAACATCACAAATCGCCGCAAGCCGGGCGACGTAAGGGATCTTCTTTCCGGCGAGCCGGCCAGGATAGCCCGACCCATCGAACTTTTCGTGGTGATAGCGACAAATGTCGAGCACCTGCCTTGGGACATGGGCGACATGAGAAATCAGCTCATATCCCCGCTGAGGATGCCCGCGGACAAGATCCATTTCCTCGGCCGTCAGCTTACCGGGTTTCGTCAAGATGTCGTCCGGGAGCGCCATTTTTCCAAGATCGTGAACCAGTCCGCCGAGTCCCAGGACCCGCACATCCTCTTCTCCATGACCGAGGCTGCGCCCCAGGGTGATCATCAATGCGCTAACAGCCAGCGAGTGGAGGAACGTCAGCTCATCCTTTTCCTTCAGCTTCGCGACTGCGATCAAGGCGCCGGCGTTGTCGAAGGCTGCCGACATGATCCGCTCCACAGCCGCGCTTGCCGCATCGCTGGCAAAAGAGGCTTTGATCCTGGCGTGGGCAAGCATTTGACGGATCTGCGGCCGTGTATCCTCGACGCATTCCCTCGCCTGCTTGACATCCTGTGCCGAAAACACCGCGCGAAGCTGGGCGTCAAACGCAGCCCGGTCGATGTCTTGTGCCCCGCCCGGATCGACATCCGCGCCTTTTCCGACGTCGATCACGACAGTCATCAGGCGGCTTGCCATCAAACTATCAACCTGACCGGCTGCCGAGATCAGGAACGGCTTGAACCGGCGTGTCCTGTCTTCTCCCTCAATTTCGACGTCCTCGACATACATTCCGACCCGCAATTGGCTGACATGTATCCGTTTTCGCATCTCTGATCCGTTCAAAATGATCTTGGTACTTAAGCGTTGTCTCGGGTATCCGGGGCTGGTCCGAGCACATAAACCTCATTCAGGCTACAGGGCTCCGGCACGGGTCTTGGTTGAGCCGTTGTCCCTGCTGCTCTAAAATGGCCGCGGCAACCGTTCGATCGACGGCTTTCGAAAACAGATAGCCCTGTCCGAGCTTGCAGCCGAGCTGGCTCAATTGATCAGCTTGGGGTTCTGTTTCAATCCCTTCTGCGACGACCCGGATTCCCAGCTTGTGAGCTATTCCGATCAGGCCCTCAACGATGACGGTCCCAGCGTCGCCCGGCACCATGCGGTCGATGAAGGACTTGTCGATCTTGATGATGTCGACCGGCACCGTCAGCAGGTGGGTCAAAGACGCGTAGCCCGTGCCGAAGTCGTCGAGGGCTACCCGCAAACCCTTGGACCGAAGAGCCTTGATCTCGTTCGCTACGACATAGTCCCGTTGTCCGAGATAAACCGATTCCGTCACTTCGAGGATGATGTGCTTGAGGGGAACCTCCGCTTCCCCGAAAATTCGGCACAGCCTGTCTTGCAGATTACCGCCGCGAAAATCTGCGGCGGACAGGTTGATTCCGACATGTTGGAGGGGAAGGCCCCGGGCGAGCCAGATGCGGATGTCCCTCGCAACCCTCAGCAACATTCGTTGGGTCAGCTCAGCAGCAATATGCGCGTCTTTCGTCGCCTCATGGAAATGCGCTGCGGCGATGATTTCGCCGGAAGGCGTGGTCATTCGACACAAGGCTTCGAAACCGACGATTTCCCGCGTATCGAAGCGCAAGATCGGCTGGTAATGCGCGTCGATCCGATCGTCTTCCAGGGCGACACCCACATCGCGAACCGCCCTGAAACGTCGGGTCAGGGCAGTGCCCAGGCCGGGATAGTGTTGCACGTACCGGCCGCGGTTGTGTTCTTTCGCATGATAGAGCGCCACATCGGCGTTCTGGCGGATCTGGTCAGGGTTTGTTTCGGTCTCTGCCAACGCGCCGCCAATCGTGGCGGCAGGAAAGACAACATGACCGTCGCACGTTGAAGGAGAAGACAGTGCTTTGAAGATGTCGGTCGCCCTCGCATTGAGATCAAGGTCTTTGTCGTCCGACACAATCACAGCAAACTCATCGCCACCGAGCCTAAAGGTGTTCTTGGCGCCTGCTGTCTTGGCGACCCGGTCTGCAACCACTTGAATCAATGCGTCGCCGGCTGCGTGCCCGAACGTGTCGTTCACGAGTTTCAAGTTGTCGATGTCCACCAGCAAGATGCCCCAGGCGCGTCGGGATCGAGGCAGCTCTTCGGTGAGAAGCTGGTTGAAACGAGCGCGATTCGACAGGCCTGTCATCGCGTCGCTGTATGTGAGCCGCTGGCGTTCCATCACCCGTTCTTCGCGATCGATGGCGATTGTGCAGAGATGGACACAAGCATCGACGAGATCCCGTTCGAGGGCCTTTGGACCGCGGTGGTCTCGATAGTAGAAGGCGAAGGTGCCGATCACCCGGTCGCCACGCTTGATCGGGCTGGACCAGCAAGCCTTCAACCCCAGCGGAAGGACCAGGGACTTGAAGTCCTGCCAACGAGGATCAGTCTCGATATCGGTGACAATGACCGCTTCTCCGAAATAGGCAGCAGCGCCACAGGAGCCCGCAAGAGGACCGGCCTCAAGATTGTCGACCGCCCCTGAATAGTGAGGCGGAAGGGAGGGGCCAGCCAGTGTGTGAAGACGGCTCCCGTCGAACGTCAGCACCGAAGCGATGATCCCAGGAATGGCGGCCTCAACCTTCAGGCAAAGTTGTTCTATCGTTGCTGCCAGCGGTTCCCCTTTGGCAATCATTTCCAGAATGGCATTCTGCAACTCAAGGATCATGACGTCACTTCCCGGAAGGAGACCCTCCGTACCAAACCGACTTTCAAATCAGGTTACGCCGTTGATTAGATTTTGATCGAATAGGCGCCGGATGATCATTTCAGTCGCGCCGACGTCGCGTGCGAAAGGGGTTTTCTCTACGTTCTGACCTCCTTTCGAACGGAGCGAGATTGACCGATGTCACGGTCATTCTCTAAAGACGATTATGAAATACAATCCGCAGTCGTGCTCTTGAGAGCCCCGAGTGAGTGGGCACGGCATAATTTTCGAGAGTCAGAAATCAGCTTATGGGATATGGTTCGGAATGCGTTGCAATGGCCCATATGGCCGTCGCCGCACAATGGAAATTGGCCTGAAAGATGATCGGTGGCGATAAATACGTTGGCTCCGTAGGCAAAGCATCGCTCGCGATCATCGCGCTGATGTTTCTGTCAGTGACCACCCTCTTGTCGCTCTGGCTCATATCCAGTTACGAGACAGCTGTTCGCCGGGGCGATGAGCGTGTCAGCGCCGCCTCCAAAATCGTTGCAGCGAACGCGAACTGGTTGAACTCCCTTGCTCGGGAGACCCTGCACCGAATTGATGATGCTCTGGGGCCGAGCACGACTTTGCCCGGCGCGGACCGCGTGCGCGATCTCGACACTGCCGTCTACGACTTGCCTCCTCAGGCGACTGCCTATGTCATCGGGGCCGATGGAAAAACGCTCTATTCAAATGACCGCGATATCCGGCCGGTCGACGTTACGGACCGCGACTACTTCGTTCGGCTGAGAAACGGTGCTGACGAATATACATCCCCGCTGATCATCAGCCGTCTTTCCCACCGGCAGATATTCGTCTTCAGCCGCAGGCTCGAACGAAATGGCGTATTCGCCGGCGTCGCCGTAATTGCCTTCGACGCGAGCATCCTAAGACCAATATGGGACGCGGTCGCGATAGGCGAGAACTCGATTGTCAGCCTCATAAGACGCGACGGGCAACTTATCGCCCGATACCCGGAACCCGCCGGACCGGTCGATATGCGGAACCACAAGCTGTTTACCGACTATATGAGGAAGGCGACATCAGGCACATATCGCTCCGTGTCGCCAGTCGACCATGAAGACCGCCTGGTCGGATACCGAATCCTCGAACGCACCCCTTTTGTGGCCATCGCTTCGGCAGATATCCATGTGATCATGCAGCCCTTTTGGGAGGATGCCAAAATTGCGTCTTTGTTGGTCGCTTTCGCCCTGGTTGGTGCCTTAGCCGCTGCATTGTGGATTCAGAACCTCATCAAAGTGGACACATTGCACACCAGGCAGCTTGCGGATGCGTTGCGGTCGAATGAAACGCTCATGCGCGAGATACACCATCGCGTGAAGAACAACCTGCAGACGGTGATGGCCCTGCTGCGCTTGCAGGGTTTTGAACCGGAGGCCGTTCAAAAATTAAACGAGCGCATTTCTGCAATGTCCGCCGTCCACGAGCAGATGTACGGCTTCGATCAGTTTAGCGGAATATCTGCTCGGGAGTTCATCCCATCATTCGTCAGGACGCTCGTCGACGTCCATGGTCGCGCCGTTTCCGTCGACTTTGAAATCGACCACATCGTGATTGCAGCAGACAAGGCAACGCCGTTTGCCCTCCTGCTCAACGAGTTGATTGCCAACAGCATGAAATACGCATTCGACGGCCGGGAATCCGGAAATATTCGCGTCATGCTGCACGCGACTGAAGGAGAGGAATCTCAACTTACCGTCGCGGATGACGGGATTGGTTTTGATGGCCGATCGGACAGCGCCGGGATGGGGACGCGGCTGATCAAAGCCTTCGTCAATCAACTGCATGGCGAGGCGAGATACAATCGCCTGGAAGGGACGCAGTTTACGGCAACACTCAAGCTGACCGATTGAGCGAGAGTTCATTCGAAGCCATCTCCCTGCCCAGAGCAAGCCTTCGGTTATACCCGCGGCATAGGGGAAGACTTTTCATCGTGCTGGGCCGACACATTTTCCAGGTGCCCTGCCGCTCGCGCGGAATTTCCTCGCATCGGCTTTGCTGAGTTCCGATGTCACTGGGAGCAGAACATGACGAAAGTTCCAACCATAGCTCGTATCTGGCGCGGCCGCACAAAGCCGGAACTCGCTGATGAGTATGAAGCCTACAACCGCGCAGAGGGAATTCCTCCACTGCTAAAGACAGCACTCGACGTTCAACTGTTGCGCGAAGACCGTGAGGATGAGACCTGGTTCACGACAATTTCGTACTGGACCGATATGGAATCCATGACCGCGTTTACGAAAGGCGATCCACGGCAGGTTCATCATCTGGAGCGAGACGCAGAACTACTTTGCGAACTTCCCGAGCGTATCCAGATACATAGGATAGTGGTCCCTCCTAGGCTGCGCTGAAAATACCCCGCCTCTTCGATGCTGGTGTCGAAGATCATCCGCATGATACCCGAAACGTTTTGGCTTGACTCCCAAAACGTTTTGGAGAATCGTTTCCCTCACTTCGGGAGGAAGATCTTGGCCAATCTCAAACAGCTCGCGCAATCGCTGGGACTGTCGATCACCACGGTGTCGCGTGCGCTCGACGGCTATGCCGATGTGTCGGCCGCCACGCGCGAACGGGTTCGTCAGGCTGCCGACAAGGTCGGCTACCGGCCGAATGCTTCGGCCCGCCGTCTGCGCAGGCAGCGCGCCGAGCTGGTTGCCGTCACGCTGCCGAGCGATCCCGGCCATATCGGTCCTCCGCATTTCCTCGATATGCTGTCCGGCTGTGCCGAACATCTTGCCGCTGCCGGCCTCAATCTGGTGATTGCGCCGGTGCCGCGCGGCGAGAGCGAACTCGACATCTGCCGCCGTTTCGTCGATGGCCGCCGCGTCGATGCCATGCTTCTCGTTCGCACCAAGCGGAAGGACGAGCGCGTCGAATTCCTGCAGTCGCGCGGCATTCCCTTCGTCACCAACGGCCGCACCGAAAGCCTGCTGCCTCACCCCTTTATCGATGGCGACGGCTTTGCCGGTTTCCGGGCCGCGACGCTGCGCTTCCATGCCGCCGGCCACCGCCGCATCGGCCATATCGCCGGCCCGCAGGAATATTACTTCGCTCATGACCGCTGCCGCGGCTGGCGGGCGGGGATGGAGGAATGCGGTCTCGCGACCGATCTCTGCGCCGAAGGCGCTCCGCTGGAACAGGGCGGTTATCTCTCCGCACTCGAACTTCTGCGCCAACCGTCGCGTCCGACCGCACTCGTCTGCGCTACCGACGAAATGGCGATCGGGGCGCTGCGGGCGCTGCGCGAGGTCGATGGCGGCAACCAGATCAGCATTGTCGGCCACGACGACCTGGCGATGGGCGCCTTCACCAGCCCGCCGCTCTCGACCATGCGCATGACCGGTGAAAACCTCGGCGCGAGCTTCGCTTCGCTGCTGCTGCGCGCCATTGCCGGCGAACCCGCCGAAGAACTCCAGGAGCTTCACGCGATCGAATTTGTCGATCGCGACAGCCATCGCCGTCCCGCCAAGGCGGCATAGACAGAAGTGTATCTCAAACAAAGAACAATGAAGGAGGAGAAGATGAAACATATCATGTCATTTGGAATTCTGGCTTCCACCGTGCTGGCCTTCGCCTCGCCGGTGCTTGCCCAGACCGTTTTTGTGTCCACCCAGCTTCGTCCGATCGAGGAGGCGACCGTCGTCCGCGAGGAACTCCTGAAGGACGTCGGCTCGGTTGACTACGTGGTCGAGGAACCACCGCAGTTTGCCGTCCGCATGGAAGCCGAGCGCCAGGCCGGCAAGCACACCGTCAGCCTCGTAGGCGCACTGCATGGCGAGCTTTCGCCGCTTGCCGATAAGGAGACGCTCGAACCGCTCGATGACCTCGCCAAGAAGCTGGCAGCGAGCGGCATGCCGCAATCGCTGCTCGACCTCGGCAGGCTCGGCAAATCGACCCAGCAGTACATCCCGTGGATGCAGGCAACCTATGTGATGGCCGCCAAGAAGGAAGCGCTGCAATACCTGCCTGCCGGCGCCGACGTGAACGCGCTGAACTACGATCAGTTGATCGTGTGGGGCAAGAATATGCAGGACGCAACCGGCCAGCCGCAGATCGGGTTCCCGGCGGGCCCGAAGGGGCTGATGGCGCGTTACTTCCAGGGCTATTTCTATCCCTCCTTCACCGGCGGCGTTGTGCGTACTTTCCAGAGTGCCGATGCGGCCGCCGGCTGGGAGAAGCTGAAGGCCCTTTGGGCCTATGTGACGCCGAACTCGACCAGCTACGACTTCATGCAGGAGCCGCTCTCTGCTGGCGAAGTCATGGTCGCCTGGGACCATATCGCCCGCCTGAAGAATGCCATTTCCGCAGCACCTGACGATTATGTCGTCTTTCCGGCGCC
Source organism: Rhizobium sp. LARHSG275 (assembly GCF_052871115.1). Classification (NCBI taxonomy): domain Bacteria; kingdom Pseudomonadati; phylum Pseudomonadota; class Alphaproteobacteria; order Hyphomicrobiales; family Rhizobiaceae; genus Rhizobium; species Rhizobium sp. LARHSG275. The sequence goes on from NZ_JBIXJN010000005.1 coordinate 105,667, forward strand.
TGCGGGTCCGAAGGGCCGTGGCTATATGCCGGTCGTTGCCGGTCTCGCCATTCCGAAGGGTGCACCTGATAAGGCCGGCGCAGAAAAGATCATCGAACACCTTTCCATGCCGGAGACGCAGCTCCTGACTGCCTCCAAGGTCGGCTTCTTCCCGACGCTGAACATCAAGCTGCCGCCGGATCTCGATGCCGGCGTCGCCCTGCTCGCCGGTGCGGTCACGGCCACCCAGGCTTCCAAGGACGCGGTCATCTCGCTGCTCCCGGTCGGCCTCGGCGACAAGGGCGGCGAGTTCAACAAGGTCTACATGGACAGTTTCCAGCGCATCGTGCTGCAGAACGAGCCCATTGCAGACGTGCTGAAGGCCCAAGGCGCGACGATGGCCAAGCTGATGGCCGATACGAAAGCTGCCTGCTGGGCGCCCGATGCCAAGAGCGACGGCCCCTGCCCGGTAGAATAAATCCGCCCGAGACGCGTCCGGGCGAATTGCCCGGGCGCTTTCAACCCTCTGCTCGTCGAGGCGGGAGCCGATGACCAATAGCCGACCCTGGATCCCCTATCTGCTGATCCTGCCATCCGTCGCCTTCCTGGCACTGCTCTTCGTCGTGCCACTGGTGCAGACGATCTGGCTGGCGGTTTCGGATAATGGCGCGCCATCGCTCGCCAATGCCGAGCGCATGGTAACCGACATCAATTTCACCCGCTCAGTGAAGAACACCTTCCTGCTGACGATCGCGGTCGTGCCGGTGCAGATCGCCTTGGCGCTGGCCATGGGCACGATGGTCGCCAAGGTCGGCCGCGGGCGGGAGACGATTCTGTGGATCTGGACAATCCCGCTCGGCATTTCCGACCTTGCCGCCGGTCTCGTCTGGTTGTCGATCCTGCAGAATACCGGCTATCTGAATTCGCTGCTCTTCGGCCTCGGTATCATCGGCAGGCAGGCAAGCTGGCTCTCCTACCAGACGCCGGTCGCGCTCTTCCTCGCCATTGCAGTTGCCGAAATCTGGCGCGGTACGGCCATCGTCATGGTCATCATCGTCGCCGGTCTGAACCAGGTGCCGAAGGAGTTCAAGGAGGCTGCCGAAATCTTCGGCGCGGGTCCGTGGACGCGCTTCTGGCGCATCACGCTGCCGCTGATCCGTCCCGCCCTGCAATCGGCACTGATCCTGCGCACCGTGCTTGCCTTCGAAGTCTTCGCGGTAGTCTATGCGCTCGGCGGGCGCAATTTTCCGGTCCTCGTCGGCGAGGCCTATAACTGGCAGAACCAGAACCAGAATTACAGCGTCGCCGCCGCCTACGCGGTGCTGATCATGATCATCTCGCTTGCCGCCACGCTCATCTATCTCAAGGCCTTGAAGGTCGATCCGGAGCGCCTGCCATGACCACGGATACCATCAGCATGACCGCGGACACCCCCGACGCCACCGGCTTCGTCTCCTCGCGCCGCTGGCTGCTCTGGAGCGGCATCGCCGCCCTCTGCGCCTGGGTGCTGGTGCCGATCTATCTGGTCGCGCTCGGCGCCCTCGGCGGACGCCAGGGCGTCTATGTCTGGCCGAAGACCGGCCTTCCCACCGGCATTTCACTGGAGCCCTTTTTTCTCTTCCTGAAGACCGAAGGCGTCGTTCAGTCCTTCCTCAATTCGCTGGGGGCAGCCGGCATCACGGTAGCGCTTTCGATCCTGCTCGGTGCGCCGGCTGGTTATGCGCTCGCCCGCTATGATTTCCGCGGCAAGGACAGCTACCGCCTCCTGGTGTTGCTGACCCGCGCCTTCCCGCTGGCGATCCTGGCATTGCCGCTGACGGTCTCCTTCATCCGGCTCGGCCTCTACGATACGATCCTCGGCGTCGGCCTCATCCATACGGTGCTGGCGCTGCCTTTCGCCGCGCTCGTCACCCAGGGCATTTTCCTCGGCGTGCCCAAGGAGTTGGAGGAAGCCGCCTGGGTGTTTGGCTGCACCCGCATCCAGGCCTTCTTCAAGGTGGTGGCACCCTTGGCGCTTCCCGGCATCGTCGCAACTGCGGTCTTTGCCTTCGTCATCTCGTGGAACGAGGTCTTTGCCGCCTCGGTGCTGACGGTGCGCAACCGCACGCTGACCGCCTACCTGCTGACCGTGCTTTCGGAAAGCCCGATGTATTACCGCTTTGCCGGGGGGCTGATGCTCATCCTTCCCTCGGTTGTCTTCATCTTCGCGGTCAGGCGCTACCTCTTCGCGATCTGGGGCATTTCCTCCAAGTAACGGGACCAGAGATATGGCCAATATTGTCATCGACCGCATCCGCAAGAGCTTCGGAGCCTTCGAGGCGCTGAAAGAGGTCTCGCTGACGATCAACGACGGCGAATTCGTCTCGCTGCTCGGTCCATCCGGCTGCGGCAAGACCACGCTGCTGCGCATCATCGCCGGCCTCGAGACGGCCACATCGGGAGATGTCCGCATCGGCGACAAGTCGGTAATCGGCCTTGCACCTCGGGATCGCGGCCTTGCGATGGTCTTCCAGAACTACGCCGTCTTTCCGCATATGACGGTTTACGAGAACGTCGCCTTCGGGCTGCGGATGCAGAAGGCCGACGACACACGCGTGAAGGCGCAGGTCGAGAAGGCCGCCGGCCTCCTGCATATCGAGCCATATCTCGACCGATACCGAACAAGCTCTCCGGCGGCCAGCGCCAGCGCGTCGCGGTCGCTCGTGCCCTTGCCGTCGAACCGAAGGTGCTGCTGATGGACGAGCCGCTTTCGAACCTAGACGCGCTGCTCCGCTTGGAAATGCGCACCGAACTCAAGACCGTGCTGCAATCGGCAGGCACCACGACGATCTACGTCACCCACGATCAGACGGAAGCGATGGGCCTTTCCGACCGCATCGCCGTCATGCATGGCGGCGTGGTCGAGCAGGTTGGCCATCCGGTCGAGATCTACAATCACCCGGCAACACGTTTCGTCGGCGGCTTCATCGGCAACCCGCCGATGAACTTCATCAAGGTGCCGGTGACGAACAGCCAGGTGGCGGCAGGCGCCGAGCAGCTTGCAGCGCCGCAGGGGTCCGGCGATGAAGTGATCCTTGGCCTGCGCGGCGAAGCCGTTGAACTCGCGCCGCTGCCGCAGGGTCTCGAAATGCGGGTACGCGTTGCCGAACCGATGGGCTCGCACCTGCTTCTGACCGGCTCGATCCACGACCAGCCGGTGCGCGTCATCCTGCCGGCTTCGGAGACCGTAAAGAGCGGCGATACGATCGGCCTGAAGCTCGACCAGAAGCGCATCACCTGGCTTTCGTCCGAAAGCGGCAAGTCCTTTCCGTCCGTCCTGGCCTAAGAATACCGGAGTACCCGACATGAACATGCATATCGACCAGGCGAAGCGCATCCTCGCTGCCAACGATCGCGGCGGGTATACCGTGCCGACCGACAGGCTCTACCCCTTCCAGTGGAACTGGGATTCCGCCTTCGTCGCCATGGGCTTCGCGCTCTACGATATCGATCGTGCCTATCGCGAGCTGGAGCGGCTGGTCGAAGGCCAATGGGTGGACGGGATGATCCCGCATATCGTCTTCCATGCGCCGAGCGAAACCTATTTCCCAGGACCGACCGTCTGGCGCACGCAGCACAAGATCCCGACCTCCGGCATAACCCAGCCGCCGGTCTTCGCAATCGCACTGCGCAAGCTGCACGAAACCGCCGGCAAGGAGGGCGAAGCGCGCACCCTGCCCCTCTACGAGGCGGCGCTGAAATGGCATCGCTGGTGGCATTCCGCCCGCGACCCTGAAGGTACCGGGCTCGTGGCACTCCTGCATCCATGGGAAAGCGGCAGCGACAATTCTCCGGCCTGGGACATCGCGCTCGCTCGTGTACCCACCACCACCGACACGCCGGTGGTGCGCAAAGATACCGGCCATGTCGATGCCGACATGCGCCCGCGCGACGAGGATTACCGCCGCTTCATTCATCTGGTCGATACCTATGCTGCCTGCGGGTGGGATCCGGCCAAACAATGGGAAAAGGCGCCGTTCAAGGTCGCCGAGATCCAGACGACCGCGATCCTGCTCAAGGCCGGCGAAGACCTCGAACACCTCGCCCGCCTCCTCGGCCGGACGGAGGACGCGATCGAGATCGCCGCCCTCAACGACCGCAGCCGCAAGGCGATGATGGTCCAATGGCGGCCGGAGCTTGTCCGCTTCGTCTCGCGCGACCTGATCTCCGGCGAAGATGTCGAAGCCGCCACGCAAGCCGGCTTCATCCCCCTCCTCTCGCTGGACCTCGACAAGCAGGTTGCGGACGCCCTGGTCTCCGAAATGAAGGCCTGGTCCAAGGATCTCAAGGTTGCCTTCCCCACGACCAAACCCGGCATCGCCAGTTGGGAGCCGAAGCGCTACTGGCGCGGCCCCGCCTGGGCGATCATCAATTGGCTGCTGATCGACGGCCTTAAGCGCAATCGCTACGCGGATGTCGCCGAAGAGCTGCGGCAATCCACCATCGCAGCGATCGAAACGGAAGGTTTCGCCGAATATTTCGACCCGGTCACCGGCCAGGGCTGCGGTGGCCTCGGCTTTTCCTGGACGGCTGCCGCCTATCTATGGCTTGAGCGAGGCGTCGTCCTCGCCTGAGCGTAGAGCCGCGCCCAACTAAGCCGTTTCTACGATTGGCTTAACCCCTCCAGGTCGCCTAAATGTAAAGTGTATGATTTAATCATACACTTTGTTATAAGGAGATAACCGAGGACACACACTATGCGTACAACCCAACCCCTCACCATCACCCTTCCATTGGAAATGGCGCAGATGGTGAAGGCCAAAGTCAGCTCCGGCGAATATGCGACCGAGAGCGAAGTCATCCGCGACGGCCTGCGCACCTTGGCCGCCCGCGACGCCGCCGTTGAGAAATGGCTGCGAGACGAGGTCGTGCCTACCTATGACGAGACGAAAGCCCACCCCGAGCGCGGCCTTTCTGCCGAGGACGTCGGCCGGCGGCTCGATGCCCGTATGGCCGCTCACGCCAAGAAATAGCGCAGGGCATGAACTACAACGTCATTTGCGCCCAAGGCGAGCGACGACCTCGAAAGCTTGCACCCGAACCTTCATCCAACTGCGATTGAAGTTTCAGCGGCTCAGGACCTCTCCCTAATCCGGCTGCCACGGCTGCATGGTGAGCACATTGCCGCCCAGCTTGGCGAAGGCGCGCTGGCGGCAGGAGAAGACGAGGATCTGCTGGTCGCGCGATTGGCGGTGCAGCGCATCGAACATCCGCTCGATTCGGTCGTCGTCGGAATAAACAAGCGCATCGTCGAGGATGACAGGCGCCGGCCGGCCATCGCGGGCAAGCAGCCGGGCGAATGCGAGGCGGGTCAGCACCGAGAGCTGCTCCCGCATGCCGCCGCTCAGCCGGTCGACATCTTCGTCCAGACCGTTGCGGCGCACGATCTGCGGCAGCAAGGTGTCGCCGTCGAAGGTGATCGAGATGTCGTCGAACAGCAGGCCGAGCAGCGGGGCTAGTTCGCTCATGACCGGCTTGAGATAGAGGTCACGCGCCGCCGCGCGCGTCGCCGTCAGCGCCTTGCGCAAGCGATCGAGCACGCCGACCTCCGTCTCGAAACGCTTCACCTGTTCGCGCGCCGCTGCCAGAGAATCGCGCGTTTCCGACCAGTTTTCTTCCAGCGCACTGTCCGAACGGGTGCGGATCTGACCGCCGAGATCAGCAAGCTCTTCGCGGAGCCTGGCAATTTCGCGGCCTGCGGCGTCGGCGACCGAGCGCGCCCTGGCAAGGGCGGCCTCTGCGCCTGCGAGGTCCCGCCCTGTCCTGCGCAAAGGCGCGGCCCGAAGTTCGACAGCATCGACCTGCTCTCTGGCGCTGGAAAGTTTTATGGCGAGGTCCTGCTGCAATTCAGTTCGGCCGGACTCGGGGCCGATGACCGCTTCGATGGCCTCGAGTTCCTGGCCAAGCCTGGCGTGCTCGGTCTGCGCGCGCAATATGGCCTCGCCGGCTTCCGTGCGCATCATTGACGCCTCCCGCGCCCGGTTGCGCGCCAGTTCGATGCGCCGTGTCGCATCCGCGAGACCGGCACGCACCTCTTCCGGGTTGGCGTCGAGTTCGACCGCACCCTGGCTGAGTTCGGCAAAGCGTGCGGCGTCGAGGTGAAGTGCGTCAATGCCATTCGGGGCGAGATCGGCGAGCCGCTGGCGCGCCCGCACCAGTTCCTCCTGCTTGTTCCGCGCGGCAATTTCGCGCTGCCGCGCCGCCCGCAGACTGTCGATACCGAGCTTGGCAAGCAATGTTTGGCGCATGGCTTCCGCGGTCTCCAGCGCCCCATTGTGATCGGCCTGCCGGTTGGAATGGATGGTCAGGGTGCCGACGCCTGCTATGTCGAGCCTCGCCATCCCGGCAAAGCTCTTATCCTCGCCCCCAATCAAAGGCTGGCGGTCCATGCTCACCAATCCGGAGACGTCCTTCAGGTAATCGATCCGGAGCGTGGGAAGGCCGACTTCGGCGGCTGCGCGCAAGCCGACGATCTTGATGTCCAGCGCTTCAAGCCGTTCGATGGCATCGGCTGGAATGGCGAGCAATGCATGCGCCGCATCCCCATCCTCGATCTGCTGGCGCGCGGCTTCCGCCTGTTCGAGACGCAGGCGGACCTCGGCCAAGCGCTCTGCGGCGTGGCGTGAACGTAGCGCTGCCTCGATCCGCGCGAGAAGTTCGCGGTTTACCCGCTCCTCCTCTTCGGCCGCCTGAACCTCCGCCGTTGCAGCCTCGCTTTCAACAAGCGATGCCGTGCGTCGCTCGGCTGCATTTGAAAGGTCCTTTTCCGCCAAGGCGAAACGCCGCGCGAGTTCGCCGCTGCGGTTCAATGCTGCGTGGAAGCGGTCGAATGCCTGCTGCGCGTCGTCGCGGCGGCTGGCGGCCAAGGCAGCCTCGGCATCGAGCGCTTTGAGTTCCCTGTCATGCAGTTTAGCAGCTCCGAGCGCCGACTCGGCATTGGCAATCGCGGTCTTCCGGCCGGCCTCCTCATCAGAGTTTTCCAGTTCGCTGAGTCTCGCCTGCACTGAGCGGCGGCGATCGAGCGCGCCGTGCAGCATCTCCACCTCCTTGGCCAGCCGCGCCTCCTCCGCCTGCAGCCGGTCACGCTCCTCGAGCGCGGCGGCAAAGCGGCCTCCGGTCTTTGGCCGGAGCGTCGCGGTGACCAGGCGATTGAGTTCATCCTCGCAGGCTTCGAGCACCGCCGACATGCGCCGTCCGCCCGTCAGCGCCTCCACCTCTCCCTGCACCGAAGTCAGCAGGCTTTCTCGCACCCGCTTGTCGTTCTCTTCCTCGCTCTTGCTACGATTTTCGATGCCGGTGATGCCCTGGCGCACCCAGAGCAGGCCTGCCGGGCCGGCAGTTCCGCCGGAAATGAGATCGCCGATGAAAGCCTCGGCCTCGTCTGCCTGGGCGACGATCCGGCCGCTGCCGAGATCGGTGACGCTGGCGCGCCGTCCGCTATGGAACTGCTTGGTCAGGCGGTAGCGGCCGGCTTCGATCGTGATGTCGGCCTCGACGATCGGATTGCCGCCGCTATAGGGGCGCAGCATCTGCACGCTCTTTGGATTACCGCTGTGCGGCTGGAAGAACAGAGCATGCAGCGCCTCAAAACAGGTCGATTTGCCATGTTCGTTGGCGGCGCTCAGCACATTGACGCCGTCGGCGATTCCTTCGACGGATATGCCGCGGCCGGCGAAGCGTTTGACATTGTGAAGGCGAAGAGCGTTAAGTTTCATCGATCAATCGCCTCGCAATAGGAAAACAGGCGGATCAATGCCTCGCGCGCCACGCCCCTGTCATCGCCGGAGCGGGATTGGTCGAGGCTTTCGGAAAGCAGCAATTCCGCAGCATCGCGCAACGCGCCGGCTCGGTCGATGGTCTCGAGATCATCGCTCTCACAGTCGGTCCCCAGAAGGTCGGTATCGATCTCCAGATGCGCAAATTCCGGCGCGACCTGCTCCAACAGGCTGATCATTGCCGTCCGCCCGTTCAACCGGGCACGGCCGGACAGCGCGACGCGCAACAGGGTTTGTCGCCGCGCGAACGGTTCCGGCAGCGCGGCCTTCAGCGCTTCAACACCGTCTTCCGATGCCAGCAGCGGAAGCTGTAACGTCTGCCAGGAAAAGCTGGCGGTCGTCACCGCTGTCGTCGTCGGCATCGCTCCCTGCCCGGCAATGGAAACGACCATCGCCTGCCCCGGCCGGTCATGCTTAAAACGGTCGGGCTCGGGAGCGCCGCTGTAATATGTTCTGGCGTCCACCGCTACCGATCCGTGCCAATCGCCGAGAGCCATATAATCGAGGCCGGCCAGCGCCGCGCGGTTCGGCGCAATCACGTTGGTGGCCGTGGCATCCTCCGAGAATTCCTGGATTGGGCCATGGGCGAGGCCGATGCGGATAGAGCCATCAGGTGTGGCAGCACCCGTCATCCATTCGGTCAGGTCGCGGCCCGGCCTCCTGGTCGTGCAAGGCGCCGGCAGCAGGATGACACCAGGTTCAAGCGGAAGGGGCGCCGCCTCCGTCGCCAGGATGACATTGTCGGGCACCACGCCGCGCGCCGCACTCCAGAGCTGATCGGCCAGCAGCGAGTCGTGGTTGCCGGGAAGCAAGACCCAGCGCAGCGGCGTATTCCGGGCCATCTCGCCAAGCGCTTGCCGAAGCACGGCAGGCGTCGGCGTCTCGGTATCGAAGGTGTCGCCGGCGAGCAGGATGACATCCGTCCCATGCTCTCGTGCCGCGCTGGCAAGCCTGGCGATGACACCATGCCGCGCCTCGCGCAGGCGCCCTCTCAAATCCTCCGGAAGATTGCCAAATCGCTTGCCAATATGAAGGTCCGAACTGTGCAGGAAGGAAAACATTAATCAGCCATGTTTGCGATGCGCCGCGAGCTTTCGAGCATGGCCAAGGACCTCTCGTCCACAGTTTCATGATTCCGTTGTTCCGAGGCAGACCATGCCTCCCGGCTATGGGCGAGGCAAGTCCATCCTGGCCGAGCAAGCGGTTATCCAATATTTGTCTCATTTTGAGCGGTGCACGACGTCAATCCCGTCGCCGCACTAGAATTATGCAGACGCGGGACCGACCACGTCGGCGAAGGCATCGTCTATTATCCAAGGGTTTTACCCGCCGATGGAAATCGAACAGTTGATCCCATCATCGCTGCCCCTAAGTGACCTGGTTGAACACCACCATCTTGTCGTCGGCCATCTCTTCCATCGTCCAGGGAATGCCGCCGACCCCGTATCCTGACTGCCTGCGTCCGGCGAAGGGCATCCAATCGGTACGGAACGCGGTGTGGTCGTTGACGAGAACGGCCGATGCATCCAAGTGTTTTGCCGCCCTGAGAGCAACCGCTATGTCGGCGGAAAAGACGCCCGCCTGGAAGGCATAAGGCAGCGAGTTGGCAATGCGGATCGCTTCGTCGAGGTCGCGGTAGCCGTAGACGCAGGTCAGCGGTCCAAAGACCTCGAGCATGGACACTTTCGCCTCAGCAGGCGGGTCCAGCAGAACCGAAGGCAGAAGTGTCGTCTCGGACATCCGCCCACCGCCGATCTGCCTGGCTCCGGCGTCCGTCGCCTCCTTGATCCAGATCGTGACGCGGTCTGCCTCGCGTGGCAGGATGAGCGGACCTACTTCTGTTTGCGCAAGCGTGGGATCACCGACATGCAGGGCTGCCACCCTTGCAGCGAGAGCCTCGGTGAAGGAAGCCAGAATATCTTCATGCACGAAGAGACGCTGGGCCGACACACAGACTTGCCCGGCGTGATAATAGCCACCTTTGACGATAGTACCGACAATCGCATCGACCTTGGCGCTGCGGTCGACGATGATGGGTGCTGCTCCACCGTGCTCAAGCGCGCATCGGGTGCCCGGCGGCAGCTTGGCTTTGAGGTACCAGCCGACCTTTGCCGAGCCGATGAAGCTCAGAAACGCGACACGACGATCGGTTGCCAAGGCTTCGGCAAGCGCATTGTCTTCGGTTATGAGGGTCTGGCACCAGCGTTCGTCGAGACCCGCCTCCCAGAACAGCTTGACGATCTCGATACAGGAAATCGGGGTCGTCGCTGCCGGCTTGATGATCACCGGGCAACCCACGGCGATCGCCGGCGCGATCTGGTGGATGATGAGATTGAGCGGATGGTTGAAGGCCGATATCGCTGCCACGACGCCGATCGGCTCCTTGGTGGTGAAGGCCCATCGGTTGGCGCTGGCCGCAGTCAGCCCCATGGGGATTTCCTTGCCGCCGAAATTGCGCAGCTCGTCCGCCGCGTTCACCAGGCCGTCGATCCCGCGCGTCACCTCGATGATCGCATCCGTCAGCGGCTTGCCGCCTTCACGGGCGATCATCATCGCAAAACGATCGCGGTTCTCCTGCAAAAGCACCGACGCCTTTCTGAGGATCGCCATCCGCTGATGCGCGGGCAGCCAGCCGTCGCGATCGGCGAAGGCATTGGCGGCGATCTGAAGCTTGCGTTCGAGTGCAGCCGCGTCATCGGCCGGCAGCTCTGTTATCGGTTCGCGGTCGAACGCCTGGTAGACCTTCATGGTAGACTGCATCTCAGGCCTCCAAGATCTGGGGGAGCCGTTCACGAAGCTCCTTCACCAGCACGCGTTCGTTCTCCGAATAGTCCACCGGCACATTCACCAGATGCACGCCGCCGCCGGAGAAAGCCTCTTCGAGCACCTGTTTGAACTGGCTGATATCGTCGACCCTCGTTCCCCTGGCGCCATAGGATTCGGCATATTTCACGAAGTCGGGATTGCCGAAGGTCATCCCGAAATCCGGGAACTCGTCCACCGCCTGCTTCCAGCGGATCATGCCGTAGGCATTGTCCTCGATCACGAGCACGACGAGGTTGAGTTTGAGCCGGACGGCGGTTTCGAGTTCCTGGGAGTTCATCATGAAGCCGCCGTCGCCTGAGATGGCCATGACCCGCCGCTCTGGGTATAACATCGAGGCAACCATCGCCGACGGCAGTCCGGCTCCCATCGTTGCAAGAGCGTTGTCGAGCAGCAGCGTGTTCGCCATCCGCGTCCGGTAGTTCCGCGCGAACCAGATCTTGTACATGCCGTTGTCGAGCGCCAGGATGCCGTCATGCGGCATCACTTCTCTTATATCGTGGACCAGCCGCTGCGGCGTGAAACGATCCTCCGTCGCCCGCGCGGCGATGCGCTCGAGAATGCGCTCGCGCAGGTGAAGAAGCGCCTGCGCATTCGGCAGCTTGCCCTCGAGGCGATCCGCCAGCGCCTTCAGCGAAGGGCCGATATCGCCGATAACCTCGGATTGCGGGAAATAGACCTGCTCGACGGTCGCCGGCTGATATCCGATATGGACGACCTTCGGGCCGCCCTTGCCCATGATGAACGGCGGCTTCTCGATCGTGTCATGGCCGATCGTGATGATGAGGTCGGCCTGTTCGATGGCCTCGTGGACATAATCCCGCTCCGATAGCGCCGCGGTGCCCATGTAAAGTTCGGTTCCGCCCGGAACCGTTCCCTTCCCCATCTGTGTCGTGAAGAACGGGATGCGCGTGCGGATCACGAATTGGGCGATGTCGGAGGTCGAGCGGGGACGGGAGGCGGCGGCCCCGAACATCAGAAGCGGACGTTTGGCTGCCGCAATGAGTGCGGCGGCGCGGTCAAGCGCCGCGTCGCTTGCCGTCGGCAGTTCGAGCTGATGCGGCGCAATCAGCGCCACCTCCTGGCATTCCTCGGCCGCGATATCTTCCGGAAGCTCCAGATGCACCGGCCCCGGCCTTTCCTCCTGGGCGATGCGAAACGCCTCCCTGACCGTCGTCGGGATCATCTGCGGCGACACGATCTGCCTTGCAAGCTTGGTCAGCGGCTTCATCGACGCCACAACGTCGACCACCTGGAACCGCGCCTGGCGGGACGAGAGGATGCCTTTCTGACCCGTGATCATCACCATCGGCATCGCCCCGAGCAGAGCGTATGCGGCGCCCGTCGAGAGGTTCAGGGCGCCGGGGCCGAGCGTCGTCAGGCAGACGCCCGGCTTGCCTGTCAGGCGACCATAGGTCGCCGCCATGAAGGCGGCTGCCTGCTCGTGTCGGGTGAGCACGAGCTCAATCGACGACTTGCGGATGGATTCGACAACGTCGAGATTCTCTTCGCCGGGAATGCCGAAGATGCGATCGACACCTTCGTTTTCAAGCGCTGCCACTAGAAGATCGGAGCCTTTGGTCATGGATGTGTGCCCGTGCTGTTTGGTTTGAGGCTTCAAGAAAGGAAGGACCCCTCGAAGATAAGTTCTTTTTCGCGCTCGTCCATGCGTTCGACGGCATTGGCGGTTGACCTCAATCCTGGCGACCGGGAATTTGCAGATAAGATTTGCCGCGGGAATAAAAAAGCTCTTCGCAGTTCTGCCGGCAGACAGCTTGACTGATGGTGTGAGATGTTGCAGTTCAGGTCGGCATCTCACGCGGTTGCCGGCAAGAGATCAGGTGCCTCGCTGTAAATTGCGAGCACCGCCTATAGCTGAAACGACCACTCTCGCGACCCGTCGCATTCTCGCTGATACCGCCCCAAGTCCGTTCGCGCCGCATCGACTGTGGGCGCGATAGGCCTGTCTTCTCTGTGAGCTGATAAAACAGATTTTGCTGAAAACGATCGTGAATGCGAAGGGGCTCTTGCGAGGAAGTTCTGTCGACGCCGGGTCACCGTAGCAGTTGCTGTCGGATAATGGGCAAGGCCAAGGTGAGGAGCGCGGCGAATACCATGACGACGCCATAAGGTATCTTCCGGCTCGCCCGAATTTCCTCGATGCGCATGAAAAAGGCTAGGTGTGCGACGGGCAATGGCACCGGCAGCCGCAGGGCCAGCAGTGTGACGATGCCAAGGACGAGGAGGAAAAACGAAAACGGCAGCATTCCATGCCATCCGACAAAAAGGCCGATCGGCAGAAAAAGCTTGGCGTCCCCTGCACCAAACAGCCGGAACGCCCAGAGCGCCACTCCGAGCATAAACATCAGCAGACCGGCCGCGACGTCGCCGCCAATTCCGCTCGAAGCAAAGAGAGCAGCTCCGACATCCTCGGAGCCAAGCATCACACCCACCGCGCGCAGCGCATAAAGTGTCACGAGCGCAAGCACGATCGTGTTGGGGATCTTCCATGTGCGGAAATCGGTCCAGGCGGCGTAGAGAAAAAGTAATACTGAAATCGAGCTAATAACATCGATCATTTTAACCATAGTATTCAACCTTTTGGGTTATCGCAGCCAGATTTGCAAGTTACTCTAAATAAATCCCGTAGAAGTGAATCGGTTTTTACGAAGTGACCCGGGACTTTCGTCTTAACCATAAAAGTATAGATGCCGATCGCCCGCGTATAAAACAATTGACTAAATTAGACTTAACAGATTATTAATACAACCAGTCGAAGGGGCGGTCTCGACGACAGGGCGGCCGGGGGAAATTACGGCGCACAACTTACCTGGGAGGTAATTCTCGATGAAAGCACTTGTAAACTGCGTACGCGCTTTCGCGCGGGAAGAAGACGGCGTCGCACTCACTGAATACCTCATTCTGCTTGCCTTGCTGGTCGGCGGCGTGATTACGGCAGTGACATTGGCCGGCACCAATCTGGCTGCCGTTTGGACGGGATGGGCAGGGTGGTTCACCACCAAACTGGCTGTCCCAGCCTGATATTGGCGTTCTAAGAAGGGAGGGGTTTTTGTTAACCCCTCTCCTCTAAATTAGCAAAAATGAATGGATGCACTCCGTCCAGTGTAGCGAGTAACCGCGATGCGTTCTTCAACGATCTTAAGTCTCGTTATTGCGTTTGTACTTGCCGCCGCAGCAGTTTTCGGCATGCGCGAGTATCTCTCCGATCAGAAGGCCCGGCTGCTGGCGATGAACGGCGTGAAGGCCGAGGAACGGACACTCGTTGTCGCCGCCAAACCGATGCGCTTCGGCGACCGGATCCGGCCCGAAAATCTCAGAGCCATCCCATGGCCCTCCAATGAAACACCCGCAGGCTCGTTCGTCAGCGTCGAGCTGGTCGTTGGCAGCGATGCCCAGCCGCGCTATGCCATGGCGGCGATCGACCCCGGCGAGCCGGTGCTATCCTCGAAAATCACCGGTACCGGCGAACGCGCCACGCTGTCGGCGGCCCTCGATCAGGGCATGAAGGCCGTTTCCATCCGCGTCAACGACGTGCTCGGCGTTGCCGGCTTCGTCAGGCCTTCCGATCGCGTCGACGTGCTTCTGACGCGGGTCGTACGCGGGCCGACCGGCAACGACCAGACCTTCGTCGACGTGCTGCTGCAGGGCGTCAAGGTGCTGGCGGTGGACCAGACGGCCGACGAGCGCAAGGACGAACCATCCGTCGTGAAAACCGTGACTTTTGAAGTCACGACCGATGAGGCGCAGCGCCTTACCCTCGGCTCCAGCATCGGCACGCTCTCGCTGGCGCTTCGCAATATTGCCTCTGCCTCCATCGAGCAAACCCGGCCGATCACCGTTGCCGACCTTGGTGGCGGGGCGATGGCGACCGAACTAGGCAATGATCTGGAAAAGAATAAGTTGCCAGAACCTGAAAAACAAGTGCAGATTGTGGAGCCAAAGGTCGAACCGGTATTGCCGGTCGAGCCGAAGTGGGTGACGGTGGGGGTCTGGAACACGACGAAGCGCGAGGAGCACAGAGTCGGCCTGGTCCAGTGATGTTTAGGCGGCATGCCGCAGATGCGGCCAGCCGAATGAGGGGGCAACAGCAGGCATGGCGGATGGCAAGAGAAGAATCGCAAGTACGAAAAGGCTTGCGGCACTGGCGGCAGTGTTTTCGGCCTGTGTGTGTTTAGGTCCCGGATTTGCCGGCTGCGCCAACGCACAGGAAAAGTCGGTCACCTTAGGCAAATCGGTCCAGCGCGTGACGTTGGCTCCGAACGCGACGCTGACGCTCAACACCGGCCAGCCCTTCGGCGATCTCGTCATCGGCAGCGCCGATATGATCGACGTGGTGCCGCTTTCCGACAAGTCGCTGTTCATTCGCGGTAAGAAAGTCGGCGCCACCAATATCTCTGTCTATGGCGACGACAAGTCGCTTCTCGGCGTCATCGATGTCCGCGTTGCCAGCGATTTCAGCGAAGTCGCCGCCGCCATTCGCTCTGCCGCGCCCTCGGCCCGGGTTATCGTGGCCAATTCCAACGACCGCATTCGCCTGACGGGTATGGTTCGTGACGGCGTCGAATTGCAGCGCGTGATCGAAATTGCCCAGTCCTATTCCGATCAACCAGTGCTGAACCAGTTGCGCGTCAGTGACAGCCAGCAGGTGATGCTGGAGGTCCGTGTCATCGAAGCGTCACGCCAGACGGGTCGTGACCTCGGGATCGGCTGGTCCGGGCGCGGTAACAACGGCATCGGCAAGGCAACGACCAGCCAGGGTATCGGCGTGGACGATAATGGCAGCCTCGTCCGTACCCTCGTTGACCCCAAGGGTGCGGCAACCGGCATGCTGCCCTTCGGCCAGCTGATCGCCAAGGTTCTGGAAATTTCGGGCGGCCGCATCGACGTGGTCATCAACGCCCTCGAGCAAAAGGGTTTGGTGCGTCGCCTGGCTCAGCCGAACCTGATCGCGATGAGCGGCTCGACCGCCAGCTTCCATGCCGGCGGTGAAGTGCCGATCCTGAAGACGACCAACAACGGCACGACAGTCGCCACCGAGACGGATTATCGCCCCTTCGGTGTGCGGCTGACCTTCAAACCGGTGGTGCTTGATGACGGCGTCATCAATCTGGAAATCGAGCCTGAGGTTTCCGAGCTTGATCCGTCGATCAACGTCAACGGCAATCCGGGTTTCATCTCGCGCGCGGCCAGCACCACGGTCGCACTTCGCGACGGCCAGAGCTTTGCCATGGCGGGCCTGCTGCAGTCGATCAATGCCAAGGACATCCAGCAATTGCCGGGCCTCGGGAAGATACCGATCCTCGGCGCACTGTTCCGTTCGACGAGTTTCCAGAAGAAGGAATCCGACCTGGTTATCGTCGTCACTCCGCACATTGTGCGGCCTGCCCGCCCGGGTGAGGACCTCTATAGTCCACTCGATCAGACGCGGTCGTCCAACGACGTCGAGCTTTTCGCACTCGGTGTCCTGGAAGTCGACAAGGACATGCTCCGGCGCTTTCGCAACGGCGAAGGCGTGACCGGGCCTTATGGCCATCGTCTCGACCTGAACCAGGGAGGCCAAGTTGTTGCTACAAAACGCTAAGCGCGTCCTTCTCGTCCTTGCCGCCGCCGGCCTGGTTTCCGGCTGCGCCGACTACATGAACCATCGCGACACGATCACCTTCGGGGCCGGGAACGCCATGGAAGCAAACAAAGCCATCCATACCGAGGACCCGTTCCCGCCGGAAGCCCAGCGAACCCGTATCGCAAGCGACGGCAAGGTGATCCGCAGGGTGATGACCGAGTACCAGAACGGTGGGGTGGGGGTCATTCAGCCCTCCCCCGCTATGGAGGCCAACGGTGCGTCCAATGGGGCCACCATCAGCCAGTAGTGGTTCGAAAGGCATGAACGGCGGCAGCGCGCCGGAAGGGAAATGCACGAAAAAGGGTCGTCACGGCAGAAGCCGTGATGGGGGTAGGCCAATGCTGAGCAGGGTTGTCAGACGGTTCTGGAACGATCATCGTGGCTATGTCATCGCCTTGACGCTCATTGCCATGCCTATGCTTCTCGGCTTTTCGCTGCTGGTCATCGATGTCGGCCGCAGCAGCAACCTGCACACCGATCTCCAGAACGCGGTCGATGCGATGGCGCTCGCCGGAGCCCGCGAACTCGACGGCCGCGACGATGCCATTTCGAGGGCGCAAACGGCAATCGAGAAAATCGCCAATAGCGCGGCTTTTTCCGGGGGCGGGGCCGGCATGTCCCTTGGCTCGCACATCAGCGTGACCTACGACGCCGCAAATGACGCCGGCAGCACGGTCAACGTGTTTTTTCTGAAGAACATCCCGGCCAGTGACGATACATCAATCCCGGCTTCGATGAAGACGACAGTGGCCAGCGAGGCGTCCTATGCCTGGGTCATCGCCAAGCCGCAGGCGATGCAGACGATCTTTCCGGTCCCGGTCGGCTTCACCCGCAATACGATCAACATCGCTGCCGATGCCGTGGCCGTATACCATGCCAGCGCCTGCGACGTGACGCCGATCTTTATCTGCAATCCGTTCGAGCCGGCGGGGAACACGAGTGAAAGCGCCAGCGAAGTTGCAGCTGCGGCCCTGCACACCAATTTTGCGGCCGGCAATCTCTACGGGCGGCAGATCGAGCTTCACAGCACCGCGGCCTCCAATCCCGGTCCCGGCAATTTCGGGTTCCTGCGCACCCCATTGGGCAATGGTGCGTCCGTGCTGGCGGAGGCTCTTGCCACCGGCAATCCCGGTACCTGCTACACACAGGACAATCTCGACACGGAGACCGGCGCAAAGGCGGGGCCGGTCGAGGACGGCGTGAATACGCGCTTCGGCTTTTATTCCTCATCGTTCAACAAGGCGAACGGAGATTATCGTTACAGACCTGCGCAAAATGTGCGCTCCGCCCAGTCAATCACCGGAAAGAAGGGCTGCGATACTTACGATCCGGTCACGGTCGGTGATGTTGTCGGCGATGCCACCAAGGCATTGCCGCTCGGCTACGGAGCGGGCATGACCTCGCTTGCCGGCGGCAAGATCAGCAGCAGCAACAATTGGCAGTATACGACCTATTGGAATGTCGCTCAGGGCACGGCCGTACCCTCGGCGAGCACGGTCCTTAGCAACTATTCCAGTTATCCCGCGCAGGCGACCGGAGCACCAAGCCAGCCTTCCGCTTACGATGTTTATCGCTACGAGCTTGCAAGCCCGTCTCTCATCAGTCATGCCTCGGCAAATGGTGAGACCGGAACGCCGGAAACTGGCGGCCAGTGCTATAGCGGCCCGGACCTTTCGAGCTACACGGCGGCCGAATATGGCGATCGGCGCGAGATCTTCTCAGCCATCGTCAATTGCGGCTATGAAGCCTCGGTCGGCCACCTGAACGGTCACAAGGCCACGCGCGCCGTGGCCTTCGCGCGCATGTTCCTGACCAAGCCGGCGATAAAGGATTCCGGCGAACGATACCTTTCCCTGGAGATGATCGACATCACCGGCAAGGGTGGCCGCGGCACGCTTGACGAATTCCTGCGGGAAGAAGCGGAACTGGTCAGATGATGGCGCTCCGCAATTTTATCCGGCATCGGCTTTGCCTCGGCTTCTGGCAGCGGGAGGAAGGCGCAGTACTTGCCGAAGCGCTGCTCGCGATCCCTTTTGTGACGCTCTTTGCGGCTGGGATACTCGAGTTTGGCAGCATCTTCTGGGAGCGTATGCAGATCGACGCAGGCTTGCGCGATGCGGGGCGTTACCTCTCGCGATGCCGGCCGCTGTCGGGAACCTATGTGCCGACATGTAATCAGGCGACTGCGAAGACGATCGCCTTTTACGGAACGCAAACACCTGCGGCAGGCGCCACACCCCGCGTCCCCGGCTGGAACGACCCTGCCGACATCACCATCACCGCACCCGACGCGGACGGGGACATCACCATTTCCACGGCTCATCTCTACCAGAGTTCGCCGGTGTTCGGCTTTCTCGGAATCGGCGCCATCACCATCAGTTCCTTCCATGAAGAGAGATACATCGGATGGTGACTTCTAGGGCAATCAAGGCATTCTGGCAGGATAGCAGTGGTGTCAGCCTCGTCGAAGCATTGCTGACCTTCCCGATCGTCATGCTGGTGTTCGCCGCCTTCATCGAGTTCGGCTATGCCATGTCGCAGTGGAACCAGACGGTCAAGGCGCTACAATATGGTGCCCGTCTGGCGGCGGTATCCGATCCGCTGACCACGAATTTCAATGCCGTTTTCCCAACAGATGCCGCCGATCCGCTCAACAACGGCAAAGCGGCACCGAACGATGCCACGATATCCTCGACCTGCGGGCCGGCTCTTGCAAACTGCACGGCGGCATTGAACCGGATTGTGCTGGGAAGCGACGGCGTCTGCAACGCGGGTACTGATCCTCGCCCCGGCATTTGCGACCTAAACTGGCGCATCACGCCGGATAAGCTGATGGTCACCTATCAGCGATCGGGGCTCGGCTATTGGGGCCGGCCGGACGGGCCTGTGCTGACGATGCGGCTGGAGGTGCGCAACATCACCTTCGATCTGCCGGTCCTTGGCGGCTTGTTGGGACTGAACGACGTCACCATCCCGGCCCATCCGGTGACGATCACGACGGAAGATCTGAAGACCTGCTCAACCTGCTGACTCCTTAAATTACGCGTAGGAAAGCGAAAATGACAGCTCACATGAACATTGCCGCATCCAGCAAAATCCTGGTCCTCTCCGACGACGCGGCGGCGGCGAGCTTCATGCTCGACACGTTCGGGTCGCTTTCGCGTTACGATGTCCGCCATCTCGCGCTGAAGGCGCTCGCGGAAAAGGGCCGGTTCGATCCGGCGCAGTTCGATCTGATCGTTCTCGACGTCGACAATGGGACATTGCTGCAGCAGCCGGAGCTTTTCACGTTTCGCACCAGCTATCGGGACATTCCGCTCGTCGTGGTTTCCGAAGACCTGCCTGATGACATGCTGCGGCTGCTCTTCCGCCTGAACGGCAATGACTGGCTGAAGAAGCCACTCGAGCGCCGGGCACTGATCGACATGATTTCGACCCATGCGCCGGGCACCGGAGCGAGCGACAGCCGGGTGCATGCAGTGGTCTCGGCCGTCGGCGGCGCCGGCGCCAGCGTGATCGCTTCGTCGCTTGCTCATGTACTGGCCCAGCCGACCAAGAATTCCACGCCGAGGATTGACCTGTTCGACACGGATTTTTGCTCCGGGGCGCTTGGCTATTATCTCAACCTTGTCAACGACTACGACTTAAAACCCGTCATCGCCAATCCTTCCCGGGTCGATCTGGAATTCATCGATCTGGTCCGAAAGCGGCATTCGGGGGGCTTTTCACTGCTGTCTTTCAAGCAGCCATCCGTCCTTCTGGCGCCGAAGGGCCGTGAACTCGTGCTGCGTATGCTCGACGTGGCCGCCTTCGAAAGCGACCATACCATCATCGACGTTCCCTACTATGACACGGCATGGAAATACGAGGTGCTCACTTCGGTCAACAGCATCTGCATCGTCACCGAAATGACGGTGCCTGCGCTTTCTCAAGCCAAGGATCTGTTTGCCAATCTGGTACGGTTGCGCGGCAGTTCGGATCAGATGTTCATCGTCATCAACAAATACCGCGCCAAACTTTTCGGCCTCGGCCTGCGTCGACAACAAACGGAGAAGATATTCAAGGATATCCCGACGCATGTCATTGCGGATGACTGGGAGACTTTGAGCGAGGCGGTCAACCGCGGTGTGCTGCCATTTCAGGTGAATTCCCGAGCGCGCTTCTGCGGCGCGGTCGGTAAACTTGGAGCATTGGTGCGATGAAGGCAGTTGACAGTGGGCGCATAAGGTCCTGCGTCGGCCTTGCGGCTCTGGTCGTTCTGATGGTTGCCGGGGATGCCTCGGCAGGCGGTCTTGTACCACGAAGCCTTGGGCCGACGACAAGCACCGTAGTGACGATCGAAAAAACCTACGCGGTTGGAACGATCGTCGTCGTCAGCGCGAGTCGGACGCTGGATCTCGTCGTCTCCGAAGGACGCGCGATCCGTTACAAGATCGGAGTCGGGCGAGACGGATTTCGCTGGAGCGGCACCGTCAAGGTTGGACGCAAGGCAGAGTGGCCCGACTGGCGCCCGCCTGCCGAGATGAAGGCGCGCTCGGCCGGACTTCCGGACCTGGTACCCGCCGGACCGCTCAATCCTTTGGGTGCTCGCGGGATCTATCTCTACAAGGGTGGGACAGACACGCTCTACCGCATTCATGGAACGAACGAGCAGTCGACGGTCGGCGGTTTCGCGTCATCGGGCTGTTTTCGCATGAGCAATGCCGACGTCATCGATCTCTACAAGAGGGTGAAAGTCGGTTCCACGGTCATTGTAAATTAATCGTTCAGGGGTGGGCACATGGCGAGCGGTATCATGGGGCGTTTTTACAAGCAGGGGGAGCCGGAAAGCCGGGAACTGGAGGCAGCCAAACCATCTTTGGTCGGCGCAGTTCAGAACATGCCCGCCCAACCGGCCTCTGATAACGCCGCGGCGAGTGGAGAAGAGGCTTCGCTCGGGCCGGACATGGTTTCCGAGCGGGTCAATCTGCACCGCTACCTGCTCGATCGCATCAACCTCGGGATCCTCGACACGCTCGACAACGAGGAGATCGCCACCGAGATCCGGCCGTTGGTCAAGGACTATATCCGGACGAACAACTTTCCGCTGAACGCCAAGGAAATCAATGATCTGATCCGTGACATCACCGACGAGATGCTGGGGCTCGGACCGATCGAGCCGCTGCTGGCCGACGACACAATCGCAGATATTCTCATCAACGGCTACAACAGCGTCTATGTCGAGCGGAGCGGCAAGCTCGAGAACACCGCTGTGCGGTTCAAAGACGAGGACCATCTCCTGCGGGTGATCAACAAGATCGTCTCGGCGGTTGGCCGCCGCGTCGACGAGTCAACGCCGATGGTTGACGCCCGCCTCAAGGATGGCTCGCGTGTCAACGTCGCCATCCGACCGATCTCGGTCGATGGACCGCTCGTTTCCATCCGCAAATTCACGCGCAAGCCGCTGACAATGGAGCGCCTGGTGCAATACGGCGCCATGGCCGATGCAATGCGCATCCTTCTCAGCGCCGCGGTCAAGGGCAAGGTATCGATGGTCATTTCAGGCGGCACCGGTTCTGGCAAGACCACCTTGCTCAACGCCCTCTCGTCGCAGATTTCTCCAAGGGAGCGCCTGATTACGATCGAGGATGCGGCCGAGCTTCAGCTGCAGCAGCCGCATGTCGGGCGCTTGGAAACCCGACCGCCGACACTCGACGGACGCAACGAGATCCGTCAACGCGAACTTTTGAAAAACGCCCTGCGCATGCGCCCCGACCGCATCATCGTCGGCGAAGTCCGCGGCGACGAGGCGTTCGACATGCTGCAGGCGATGAATACCGGCCACGAGGGGTCGATGACGACCATTCACGCCAACACGCCCCGCGACGCCGTCGGCCGACTTGAGCAGATGGTGGGCATGGCAGGGATGCCGATGTCGCAGTTGAGCATTCGCTCGCAGATATCGTCCGCCATCACCATGATTGTGCAGGTCCAGCGCCTGAGCGACGGCAGCCGCAAGGTTGTCTCGATCTCCGAGATCACCGGCATGGAGGGCGAAGTCGTGCAGATGCAGGAGATTATGAAATTCAAGAAACTCGGCACCGATGAAGGCGGGCGAATCCATGGAGAATTCCGCGCCACCGGCATTCGGCCGCGGTTCGTCGAGGAATTTGCCGAACTCGGGATCGAGATCCCTGTGATGATTTTTGATCCCGGTAAACCGCTGCAGACGGGACCTGTCCAATGATCCTGCTTCTCCTTTACGCGGCCGTTTTTACCGCCGCCCTTGTTGCTGTCGAAGCGATCATGCGCGGCTATTTCAAGACGTCCGAACGCCACCGCGCTGTGAACCATCGGCTGAGCTTGCTCGAGGTCAGCGATGATCATCGCAAGACCTATAGTGATATGCTCAAGGAGCGCGGGGCCGGCGGCAGTTGGCGGCAGACCCCCTTGATGCAGCGGCTGATGCAGTTCTACGCCCAGTCGGGAATCAAGTTCGATGCCAAGCGATTTGCTCTCTTCGCGATCGCGGGCGCTCTTTTGACGTGGCTGGTCGTTCAGGTCCTCTTGCCGAGCACTCTGTTCAGAGTGCCCGCCTTTCTGCTGATCTGCCTTCTCATCCCCGCACTCGTCGTCTGGCGCGCCCGGGTGCGCCGCATGAGGAAATTCGAACAGAAGCTTCCTGAAGCGCTCGATGTCGCCAATCGCAGTTTGGCCGCCGGCCACCCGTTGCCGGCGGCGATTTCCCTGGTGGCACGCGAGATGCCTGATCCGATCGGCACCGAGTTCGGCATCCTCACCGATGAACTCACCTACGGCGTGACGCTTGACGATGCTCTCGTCAACTTGGCGGACCGGGTCGGCGTCGAGGATCTGAACCTGCTTGCGATATCGCTGAGCGTACAGGCGGGAACCGGCGGCAATCTGGTGGAGATCTTGCAGAACCTTTCGAAGACGCTGCGAGACCGGACGCTGCTGAGGGCAAAGGTCAGGGCGATTTCCTCGGAAGGACGCATCACGGCGATCTTCATGTCGATGTATCCGTTTCTGCTCTACGCGATGATCAAGATATTGTCGCCGACCTACTTCGATCCCGTCTGGGAGAGCGGCCACGGAGCCACTGTGGTGAGCGTGCTGCTCGCCGTCATGGCGATCGGGAATGTCATTCTCTACAAGATGGTCAACTTCGAGTACTGAGGCGGTTATGTCGAGTGAGTATGGAATTTACCTCATCGTCTTCTTTGCAGTGCTGATCTTTTCTGCAGCAGCATCGGAATTGTTTTTTCGACAGCGCGAGGTCTCGGTTCGGGTTTCGAAGAGCTCGGCGGCAACAGGCGAGGAGTTCCACCTTGGCGATACGACGATTGCCGATCTCGGCGAGGCGGAAAACCGCCTGATCCGTCGCTATTTCGAGATTACGCGACGTGACACGAATGCGAACTCCACCCAGAACAGGCTGATCAGGGCAGGCTATTTCGCCGCCGGCGCCGTGACCACCTTCCAGGTGGTTCGTGCGGTGGTCTGTATCAGCGTGCTGGTCGCGGCAGTCTGGGCTCTGAACTGGGCCATACCGGACATGTCACGGTTCGCTACGCTGATCGTTGCGATGTTTGCTGCGGGCATGACCTTTATTCTGGTCAACATCTATATCGACCGGCGCGGCGCCGCCAAGGAGAGGGAATACCGCCGCCTCTTTCCCGATTTCATGGATATGCTGATCGTCTGCCTCGACGCGGGCATGAGCATTGAGGCAGCCGCGAACCGTGTTGCCCGGGAATTCGTCGACAAGCGGCAGGACTTCGGCCTGCACCTCTCGATCATGATGCTGGAAGTGCGAGGTGGCCGGCGATTGCGCGAAGCGCTCGCCAACCTTGCCGTCCGCCTGAGGATTGACGAAGCCCGGGCCCTATCCGTTCTGTTCCGCCAATCGGAGGAGCTCGGGACCAGCGTAACGCAGACGTTGCGGGTCTACTGCAAGGAAATGCGCGACTTCCGCATTATTCGCGCGGAGGAAAAGGCAAACGCCCTGCCGGTCAAGATGCTGCTGCCGCTCGGCGCGTTCCTTTTTCCGGTAAGCCTCATCATCGTTCTCGTTCCCGTTGTTATCCGTGTCATCAGTCTTCTTCTCAGCATGAACCCCGGCGGTTGAGCCAAGCGAGGTCGTATGCAGTATTCGCTCGAACAGGATCGTAACGATGCCATCATTTCTCTCGATCCACGCCTACCAATGGCTCCGGCAAACATAGAACAAGCCGGACTGGATCCGTCGTTCCTGCTTCGGCTGGCGTCAAAATGTGCAGCCGAGCAGGATACAACCACGGCATCTCATCTGGCTGACCGGATGAAATTGCCGAAAGTGATCGTCAATATCCTGATCAAGGAACTCGTGAAACTCGCATACCTCGAGGCGCGCGGCCTGGCTGGTGAGGATGTGAGATCCGATATTCGATATGCGCTTTCAATGAAGGGGTTCGAATATGCCCACGCGGCGTCGCGTCAAAGCCAATATGTCGGGCCGGCGCCGGTTTCGCTGGACGCTTTCTGCCGGCAACTAGGCTTGCAGTCCATCCATTACGAGCGCGTGACCCCGGAGCGGCTGACCGAGAGCCTTGCCGGGCTGGTGCTCTCAGACGCCTTGGTCGAAAAGCTCGGCCCGGCCATCAACTCCGGTCGCTCTATCCTGCTTTACGGACCACCCGGAAATGGAAAGACGAGCATCGCCGAGCGGACGTCGCAACTGTTTCGCCAAACAATCTGGGTGCCCTACGCCATCGAAGTCGGCGGCCATGTTATCAGTTTCTATGACGAAGCCGTGCATCATCCCGTATCGGATGCCGAAACAGATTCCCATCCGAAAGCGGATCGACGATGGATCGAATGCCGCCGTCCGGTGATCAAGACGGGCGGGGAATTGACCCTCGATCAGCTCGATCTCACCTTCAACGCGGGACCGAATGTCTATGAAGCGCCCATCCACTTGAAGGCATCAGGCGGCGTTTTCATCATCGACGACTTCGGGCGTCAACAAGTGGCGCCGCAGGCGCTTATCAATCGCTGGATTGTGCCGCTCGAGCGCGGATATGACTTCCTGACGCTGCACACCGGCAAGAAGTTCAGGGTTCCCTTTGACGAGCTGGTCGTATTTTCGACGAATATCGCACCGAAGGACCTTTCCGACGAGGCGGGCTTGCGGCGCCTCAAATACAAGATCTTTGTGAACACTCCGTCGCGCGACGAATATATCAGAATCTTCAAATCCTATGCCAGCGGCACCGGATTGGTTGTCTGTGATCCAGACCTGAATCTTTTCTACGATCGCAAGTATGGTGGCGATGTGCTAGCGTCTTGCTATCATCCAAAATATCTTCTGGATTTCGTCAGTTCTTACTGCGAGTTCAACGGCATAGCCGGGATCGCATCGCTCCGTATGCTCGAACGGGCGTGGGAAGGTGTATTTACGTCGGAATGATTGCGGGCTTGTCACTGACACGGGGTGTTCCTGGACTACGTGTCCAACGCAGATTTGATGACTTATGGGGGGCAAACGAATGACCAGCATTCCGGGTATTGAGGTCGAAGCAGACCGCGCAGAACCAAGCAATTTGCGAGCGATAGAGCAGCGGGGCTCAAAAAGCCCGCTATTCGTCGGTTTGCTGCTGATGCTCCTGCCCGTGAATGCTGGCGTTCTCATCTATACCGCCAAAAACTCGGCGGATGTTCGCGAGAGCCGCGAGACCATCGCCGCGCTTAAAAGGTCCATCGATGGCCTGAGGGGACAAATGGAAAAGCAGTCGCGCAACATCGCGGATAATGCCAAGGCTGACGAAGTCGCACTTATCCGCCAGGGGATGGATGGGCTGCAAAAGACTATGATGAACGAACGGCGAAACGACACAAGCGGTCTTCGCATGGGTTCAGCTTTGGTCCTGAGCGCACCCGGCAAGGAATCGGCACAATTTTTCGCACCCCGTGCCGCCCCAGCGGAAACTCTAACTCCGGATAGCAGTCTTGCGTCGATGGCGGCTGGGGGCATTGCAGTCAACGACCTGCCGCGTTACGAACGAACCCTCTCGCCGGAGGGCCAGCTCATCCTTCGGAAGGCACGGTAAAACAACGACTTCACCTCCAAAAAAGCAGTCTCTGGACGCAGCCAGAGGCGCCGCGCCGATGCTCGCAACGCGGCAAGGGCACTCTCGTCTCGATGCAGATCGCTGAAAGCCCCATCACCGCTGAGCGTAGTTCACGCTGTTCTTCATCAATTCGAGGTTACGGGCAGTGACTTCGTTTCCGGGATCAAGCTCATAGGCTTTCAGGAAATACCGTCTGGCAGTGCGCAAGTCACCGCGCAGCAGGTGAGAATATCCGATATTGTTGTAGTAGACTGGGGTGTTGCCGATCATGCGCGAGAGTTGCTGGTAGGCGCGGTCGGAGGTGTCGAAGCGGGCAACCATGTCGGCGGAGGCTGCCAAGCCTAGCCAGGCGGCCGGATCTTCCGGAAAAACGTCAACCGCTCGCTTGTAAATGGCGTAGGATTTTCCGTAGTTCTTTTCCTGAAACTGCAGTTTGCCGGTCGTTATCAACTCGTCGTTCTTATAGAAGGCGACGGCTGAGTCATCCTCGAGGGTCTTTGCACTGTCGCCATAAGCAGCCAGACCATCAACGCTGGACGACTGGCAACCAGCTAAGATCACGCCAGTCGCTATCAAAAACGCAATGCATTTAGTCCCAGCTCTGATTTGCAACATTGACAACTTGATCCCCCATCAGACATTCTTACCCAAGACTCGGATGTGTTCACCGGAAATCATCATAAAAAAAAGCTAACAACTCAAGAATTTAAGCGAGTAGTCGCAAAAAAGCGACAGATACCGTCTTCGCGCGGAACGCGCCAAGGTGATAAATGCGACTATTCAAAGTTGGCATCGTGTGCCCAGTGATTCTCAGCGTAGAAAATTAATCAACGTCACCTACCCTGCTCGTCGGTCAAAGATGGAACGCCGTATGCGGATCGCTATTTTCACGCTGATGCGACTTGGGCCATCGCTGGCTTACGCGATAGCATCGATCTTCGTTCTCAGTATACCGCTGTTGGAAAGCCACCCATCAAGTGCGTCCGCCTGGTGGCTGCATATGACGATACTTCCGGTCATGCGCGAGCCCATCTATCTGCTCTTGGCGGTACCCGGCGTTGGAATTTGGAGCGCCACGGTCCTGTTGATGCTTGCATCGATTTTCGGGGTTCGAGTGGCTCTGCAGCCGCAAAGACACCACCGGTCTGGATTCATCCATGCGCATATCGCGCTGATCGCGACCGGTCTAACGCTGGGGCGGGCAGCAGTTGCGCAAGCCGGCCTTTCCGACTTGGCGATGCCTCAGCTTCAGCGAGGCGACTGGTCGTTCCTGCCGCTATCCCACTCCCCGCTTGGGACCTTCCTTTTCATATCCGTATTGTCGGCTTGCATTTGCTGCCATTTAACAATCATCAATCGTATAAAATCGGCACGATAGAAAAGGGGCGAACCGCCCCCGCTCAGTAACAATCGGCAGTATCGAGGTCCTTCCGTGAGTATTGCCTGAGCAGCGTGCTGAAGGGACGAAACCAATCGCTTGGCGGCAAAGCGGCTACAAGAGCCCCTTGGCCTTGAAGTCGGCGGCGAAGGTGGCAAGCGGCATAACGAGGGTGAGCGGTTTCCCTTGCAGCGGTTCGGCGCCGTAGCCGGCATACCAATGGGCGGCGCGTTCGTTCTTGGCATCGATGATAAGCAGGATCCCGCCGCCCTCGCTGGCGAGCCGCAGGCAACGGAGCGCCGCAGCGGCGATGAGCTGGCCGCCTAAACCTTTTCCCGCCACCTTTATGTCGGTTGCCAAACGCGCGAGCTTGAAGCCTGGGACTTCATGGCGCGCGAGGCCTCTCGTCATCTTCGGAGGCACGGCCTCATGCGTAACGGCCGAAGGCGCGACTGTGTAGAATCCGAGGATGCAATCAGGTTGGGCCTTGTCGATAGCGCAGAAGGTCTTCGCCGCATTCTGCTCATGGCTCTGCCGAGCGAAGCGCCGAATGAACTCGTTCATTGCCGCATCACCGCAATCGAATGCGGCCCGATCGTGCGACTTAGCGATCGGCTCTTCATGCCAGACGGGGAGGGTCACAAGGTATCCGGTAGAGCAGAGATCGCGGCTCGTAGTTTCGCGTTCGGTTTGGGCGGGTGTTCAAGCAGATCGAGGATGCGGATGAAATCGCGGCTCGAAACGGTCTCAACTTCCGCAGCCTGGATGACGGCTTCGGCTTCAGGTACGATCTTATCGAGAATGAAATCGGCCATATCCTTGTTCGAGAGGGCAGCCGCGCGCGCGATCATTGCCTTCTGCTTTGGCGGGATGCGCAGCTGGTAGCGTTCGGTTTTACTGTCCGCGGTTCTCGGCATGATTATCTCCTTGGTCTCAATATAATGTACACATTGTATGTGTACAAGAAGTTTCCTGATTGATCGCAGCATTCAGGGCCGAAATCACACGGCGGTCTCACGTCTCATACTTAAAGGTGGTGACGCTCATCGCTCGAAACGTTGAAATCGTCAACGTTCAGACAAGCTCCAGCCTGATCCTGGATGTGACTGGCACTTGCTACGTCATTGAGCGCAATTGGCAGATTTCGACGCGCCCAAGCGGTCCGTGAGGATGAGGTTTGCGGGAACATTGCGGGAATTTGTTGCGGCTAGCCAGCGCTCAGTCGAAAAATAGGTCTTCGTCCTCACCTGCGGACCTGACGTCGCCTTAAGACCAAGCACAAAATTGAAGTTATTTCCGCTGCCGGCTTCGCGCGTGAAGCTGAGATAGGAGCCAAATCGTTCGTATTCGACGTTTCGAAGGTCTTGGATCGACGCAAGAGTATCCTCGAAATCATGCCAGCACGCCTGCTTCACAATGATCTCGAATATGCGCAGGACCGCCGGGGCGAGACGTCCCTGGGCGTCGGTCGACGGCCCAATGATCTTGGCGCGGATCTCAAGAATATTGCCCATTTCATCTCCACGAACCTTAAGGAAGGTTGAACTGATGGGACGCACCTCGTCCCGTTCGTAGATGCGCTGAAAATAACATTCATAGCTGCGATTGCGCATCGATGCGGCTTTCCACTCGCTCATCTCGATGCCGGCCTCTCGAAGAGCGCCGCACATATTCCGCCCCGAGACCCGCCACACCCGCATAAACTGACTTGCCAGCTCCAGCTTCGGGACTTCGATCAGCTGCAGCGATATCGTCGTCGACGGGAGGGGAGAAGGAACCGCAGGATCCGGGCGGGCGGCTGTGTGAGATGATCGTGCAGCCTTATCGAGAGCGCGATCGTCAACGCGCCCGAGATCTTCGTGGATTTCATGGTAAAAAACAACGATGCCCGCAAGAAGCAAAATTGATATCAAAAGCCCTGGCCAAAGGAGGGACCGGCGGTTCCTCGGCATTGGGAAAATCCGCTGCCAACGGGAACTTTCGCGACGAGGATCGACTGCTGATGGCACTTTATCCACGGCGCGACCTCACAAGCAAATAGGAGCGGCTGCGAGTTCGAACTCAATCAATCTCGATCCTATTTGCGATCAACCGGTGTCGGTCGGGGCACGGACCAAGCAACCCTGCTGACGCCTCCCTCTGAGATGAGCAACAGATGCGAAAAACGGTACAGTCTGTCCGACTCACCTTCGACCCAGTAATTGTGAAGTGGCGTGTATGGAGCGTCAAGCAGCAACGCTAGTTGATGGCGCTCGTTCCCTAATATCCCCGCGGCGGCTTTGCAATGTCGGCAGCACCGGAGAGCGTTTCAAAAGAACGAACGCACGGGTTAATCTGTGAGCAGACGAAGCCTTAGACAATGCTTTGAAGCAATGCTGTCATGCCGTCATTTGACGCGCTTGGCGCCAGGCCTCATAACGCTCTAGGGTCTGCTGGTTTGGCGGGTATACGCCCAAGGTTGATTTGCCTGACTCGATTTCCAGCTTGAGAAACTCTTCCTGCTCCTCCATCGCGACAGCTTCTTCGGCAATGTCATCGACATATTCCCGCGGAATAACGATCACCGCTTCGCTGTCGCCAAAGATGATGTCATCGGGATAAACGGCGACGCCGCCGCAGGCGATTGGCTGATTCATGTCTGAGGCATGGTGGGCAACCAGGTTCGCCGGCGCAGCCGGTCCCATGCAGTAAGTCGGGAGCCCCAGCTGCGCGACATCGGCCGTATCGCGGACGCCGCCGTCGAGCACGAGACCGGCGGCGCCACGATAGACGAGACGACGGGCGAGCATGGCGCCGATGCCGGCGACTTCCGCCAAGGAGCGGCAATCGAAGACGAGGACATGGCCGTCGGGGATCGTGTCGATGGCCTTGCGCTGTTG
This sequence comes from Rhizobium sp. LARHSG275, assembly GCF_052871115.1. Classification (NCBI taxonomy): domain Bacteria; kingdom Pseudomonadati; phylum Pseudomonadota; class Alphaproteobacteria; order Hyphomicrobiales; family Rhizobiaceae; genus Rhizobium; species Rhizobium sp. LARHSG275. The sequence continues at coordinate 136,293 of NZ_JBIXJN010000005.1, forward strand.
ATTGGATGGATCCGAACTATAAGTCGAACCGTCGATATCTTCCCGTGCGGGGATATAGCGTACAGTGACCGCCGGGCCGATCATCGGCCTGCCGGCGTTCGCCAGCGGCCGCACGCCGCGAACCGCGGTATTCTTCAGGCCACGCTTCAGCAACAGAGTGCTGAGACTTGCAGAATTCGTCCGCAAAAGCTTTGCGTAAACTGATGGGTCCAAAGCCGTCATGAGATCCTCCATTGTCCGGTGGAAGCTCTAGCATAACGAGAAGATAGTTCAATAAAGAATTTTATGTTTCCTATTTGGACAATAGCTGCTTGCCATTGATCGCCTTTGTCAAGATGGCGGCACCCTCCACAACCTCGCGCTTGATTGCGCGCGCCCTGTCCGGCGTCGCTTCACCAATGAACGGGACGCTGATCGTCGCGACGAGTCGACCTTCGGAATCGAAGACGGGGGCGGCAAAGGCCCGGAGGCCAAGGTTGGATTCCTGATTGTCCTCGGCGCAGCCATTGCGCCGAATTTCAACGAGTGCCTCCTTCAGCGCCTCCGGATCGGTGATCGTGTATGGCGTCTTCGACTCCAGCCCGCCGCTGCAATAGGCCTCGATGTCACCGTAGTCCGAATAGGCAAGGGCGAGCTTGCCGGCGGCGCCGACATGTTTACGCGAGCGGCTGCCGACCTTGATGAAAAGCGAATAATCGCCGGGACTGGAGGCTGCAAATATCGTCATCATCTCGTTGCCTTCGGGGGCGGCCAGCCGAAAGGATTCGAAAATGCGGTCAGCCGCAGCCGTCAGGATCGGCCTTGCCGCCTCGATTACCGTTGCCCTGTCGGCGCCGGGCGAGATGCGCCGCGCAAGCTCGACGAATTTTGGCCCCAACTCGTAGGACGCTCCACCATTCACCCGCGCTACAAGCCCATGCGCTGCCAATGAATTGAGGATCCGATAGACGGTCGAACGCGGAACTCCAAGCTGATCAACCAGCGCGGCCAGGGAAATTCCCGTCTTCGCATCGGCAACGGCCTCAAGCAGGTGGGCGGTCTTTTCGACGACGGGTGACCCATGTTTTGGTTCAATCATGAACTTTGAATTCCAAATGAGAATGTGATATTGACTTCGCCGGACCGAGCGGGCATGCTCAGTGGCGTGAGTGTCACATTTGACACTACGCGCTTGGCGGAGGAAGTAAAGCCATTGGATGCCCGCTCAGGCGGTGCGCAACCGGATGGTTTTCACACAGACGGCACCGCGATGGACGGGATGCCGCTCGTTTGGATCTGGAGGAGGGATTTCATGAAGAAGATGAAGGGTATTGGCGCGCTGAGCATGGGGTTGGCATTTCTGCTGGCTCCGGCCAGCGCAATTCGCGCCGACGCTGCCTCGGATAAGCTGACGGTGGTGGTGACCGACGAACCGAAATCGCTCGATCCCTGTGATACCGACCTTTCGGGCAATTCTCGCATTCTGCACAACAACATCACCGAAGCGCTCGTCAACCTGAGTCCGGCCGACGGATCGGTCGTCCCGAGCCTTGCCACCAGCTGGCGGCAAGTGGACGAACTGACCTGGGAATTCAAGCTTCGCGACGACGTCACCTTCCACGACGGCAAGGCCTTCGATGCCAATGCCGTCGTTGCCGCTCTCAAGCGGGCGCAGGATCCGGCACTGGCCTGCGAAGTCGGACTTGCGACGCTGAAGGGCGTCAAGTTCAATGCAGAAGCGGTGAGCCCGACCACCCTCCTCATCAAAACCGATATCGTCGAGCCGATCCTGCCGAACAAGATGTCCGCCGTGGACATCGGTTCGCCGGCGACCCCGAACGACGGAAAGTCGCGCTCCCCGGCTGGAACCGGACCTTACAAGCTTGCAGCGTGGACGCCCGGGCAATCGGTCGACCTCGTGGCCTATGACGGCTATTGGGGCGACAAGCCGGCGATCAAGAACGCAACCATCATCTGGCGCGCCGAATCCGCTGTTCGCGCGGCGATGGTCGCCACTGGGGAAGCGCAGATCGCCTATGAAATAGCGCCCCAGGACGGCACGACGGAACGGGATCATGCCTTCCCCAACGCCGAAACCTCGCTGCTGAGGATCGACGCGGAAATTCCGCCGCTCAACGACCAACGCGTGCGTGAAGCCCTTAATCTTGCGATCGACCGGGACGGCCTTGTCGGCACCATCTTCCACCAGGATGCCCAAAAGGCGATGCAGGCGGTGCCGCCGTCCGTCTTCGGCTTCAATCCCGACATCCCCGTCTGGACGTATGATCCCGAAAAAGCAAAGTCCCTGCTCGCCGCGGCGAAAGCCGATGGCGTGCCGGTCGACAAGGAAATCGTCATCTACGGCCGCATCGGCATCTATCCCAATTCGTCCGAAAGCCTGGAAGCCATTCAGGCGATGCTCGCGGATGCCGGCTTCAATGCCCGGCTCGAAATGCTTGAAACGAGCCCGTGGCTGAAGAAGCTGCTGAAACCTTGGGACAAGGAACGTCAGCCGTCGATCCTGCAGACGCAGATCGACAACACCGAAGGCGATGCCGTATTTACGCTGCCGAACCGTTTTACCACCGACGGCAACCAGTCGACCATCGCCGATGCCAAACTCGACGCGATGATTGCCAACGCGTCGAAGGCAACCGGCGACGAACGCGAGAAACTGTTCGAGGACGCGTTCAGCTACATCGCCGTCGATGCGATCAATATCGTCCCGCTCTTCCACATGGTCACGATTGCCCGCGTCGCGGAGAACGTCACCTATACGCCCGATGTGCAGGCCGGCAACGAGATCAAGCTTAAATCGATCAGCTATCGCTGACCGCCCGGACTGGTCGCCGAACCTTGAGGAGAGCGGATGTCCTTCACCTACTTCCTGAGACGTGCGGCCTTTGCGGCACTCGCGCTTGCAGCATTGATGACATCCGCCTTCTTCCTGGTGCGGTTGACGGGCGATCCCGTCAATCTCTACCTGCCCGTCGATGCCTCGGATGCGGCCCGCGAAGCCATGCGCGTCCGTCTCGGCCTCGATCGTTCCCTCCCGTGGCAATTCCTCGATTGGGCCGGGGACATGCTGAGCCTCGATTTCGGCACGTCGCTTTGGCACAACCGCCCGGCCATGGATGTTGTCCTTGAGGCGTTGCCGAATACGCTGGCGCTCGGCGCCATTGCCTTGACCCTGGCCTTTATCGCTGCCGTCATCATTGGATCGATTGCCGCTGTGAACGCCGGCGGCTGGATCGACCGGGCTATCAACGTGCTGTCGCAGGCAGCGGCCAGCGTGCCGGATTTCTGGCTCGGGCTGATGGGCGTCCTGCTGTTTGCCGTCACCTTGCGCATTCTGCCGACATCGGGTTTCGGCGGTCCGATCTATTGGATCCTGCCGGTTGCCTGTCTTTTTGCCAGACCGTTCGGGACGCTGGTGCAGATTGTCCGCGGCTCGATGATCGAAGCACTGAATGCGACATTTGTCCGGACTGCGCGGGCCAAGGGCGCGCGCGGCGGCCGGGTGACCTTCGTGCATGCACTGCGCAATGCCCTCCTGCCCGCGGTGACCGTGACCGGAGACCTCGCCGCCCAGTTCGCCGGTGGCGGTGGCGTCGTCGAGGTTGTTTTCGGGTTTCCCGGCATCGGCAAGCTGCTGATCGACGGCATCCTGAAGCGCGATTTCGCGATCGTCCAGGCATCGATCTTCGCGGTCGCCGTCGTCATCTTCTTCATCAACATCCTGGTCGACATGCTCTATGCATCGATCGATCCGCGCGTGAGGGTCGAATGACCAGCACGTCCGTCGACATCCTCCCTGCCGACGAGCGCCGAAGCCGTCGCATCTTGTGGTTCGTGCGCGCGCTCGCGGGTGACCCGATGGCGATCGCTGCGACAATCTGGCTGCTGATCGTCGTCCTTGCCATCCTTGCGGATGCATCGTCGCTGCTAGGCGGAAACCGCATTTCGCTGAAGGCGCGCAACCTGCCGCCCTTCGATTTCGGCCAGTCCTGGACGTTGTGGCTGGGCGCCGACGCCCTTGGGCGCCCACTCCTCGTTCGCCTCATGCAGGCGGCATCGACGACCATCGGCATAGCGCTTGTGACCGTTCTGACGAGCCTGATCGGCGGAACGCTGCTCGGCGTGATCGCGGGTTACTTCGGTGGCATCATCGGCAACCTTGTCATGCGGATATGCGACATCATCCTGGGTTTCCCGACGCTGCTGGTGGCGCTCTTCGGGCTCTATCTGTTCGGCCCGAGCGTCGGCAACCTCATCATCGTGCTCGCCGTTACCCGTATGCCTGCCTATATCCGCGTCGCAAGAGCCGAAACTCTGGAAGTCCGGGAGAGGCTTTTCGTTGATGCGGCGCGCGTCTTCGGCGGCGGGCCTGTCTGGATATTGCGCAATCACATTCTCCCAAGCGTCGCTCCCACGATGCTGACGCTCGCCTCGGTCAATCTCGCCATGGTCATGCTGTTCGAATCCGGGCTGAGCTATCTCGGTCTCGGCATCCAGCCGCCTGCCGTGAGCTGGGGTCTGATGGTGGCGCAAGGCCAGGGATATCTGTCATCCGCCTGGTGGCTGGGCTTTTTCCCCGGCCTGGCTGTGATGCTCACGACGATGTCCTTCAATCTCCTCGCCAACTGGTTCCGGATCGTCAATGACCCGTCGCAGCACTGGCGTCTTGTCAGCCGGAGGCGCTGATGGCTCTTCTCGAAGTCAAGGACTTGCAGGTCAGTTTCGATACGGCCGCGGGCCGCATTCTGGCGCTCAACGGCGTTTCCTTTTCGCTCGAGCGTGGAGAGGTCCTGGCGCTTCTCGGCGAAAGCGGCTCCGGCAAGTCGGTGACCGCGTCGGCGATCATGGATCTCGTTCCCAACCCGCCGGGCGAAATCAATCAAGGATCGATTCGATTCGACGGTGTCGAGCTGTTGCAGCTCTCGCGAAACGAGCGGCGCGATCTCTGCGGCGATCGGATCGCCCTGATCTTTCAGGATGCGCTCGCAGCGCTCAACCCGGTCTACTCCGTGGGCTGGCAGATCGCAGAAATGTTCCGCATCCACGGCCGCACTCCGAAAGGTAGTGTCGAAGAAGCCGTGATCGACCTTCTGACGGCCATCGGCATTCCCGACCCTGAAAGTCGTGCCAGGCAATATCCGCATGAGTTTTCGGGCGGCATGCGCCAACGCATCATGATCGCCATGGCCGTGGCACTGGAACCGGATGTCATCATCGCAGACGAGCCGACGACGGCGCTCGACGTCACGATCCAGGCGCAGGTGGTCGATCTTTTGGAGACGATCCGCAAACGCAGCGATGCCGGCATGATCTTCATCACCCATGATCTCGGCGTCGTCGCCGAACTCGCCGATCGCGTCGCCGTCATGTATGCCGGCCGCGTCGTGGAGACCGCAAGCGTCTTCGAACTGTTCGAAGATGCCCGCCATCCTTACAGCGTCGGATTGCTTGCCTCGCAGCCGCGCATGGACACGGATGAAGACGAATTGGTGCCGATCCCCGGCTCCGCACCCAATCCTGTCGCCCTGCCTTCCGGCTGCGCATTCAGAACGCGCTGTCCACGCGCCGAAGGGCTCTGTGCCGAGGTCGTCCCCTCTCTTGAAACCGTAGGGTCGGGCCGCCAGGCCGCCTGCCACTTCCCGGTATCACCAGTATGATCGAACCTCTGCTGAAGGTCCAAAACCTCTCCCGGCACTTCGGCAGCGCCTCGGCGCCGGTGCGTGCCGTCGACGATGTCAGCTTCGAGATTGCCAAGGGAGAGACGCTCGGCCTCGTCGGCGAAAGTGGTTGCGGCAAAACCTCGCTGGTTCGGACGCTCTTGAAGCTTGGACCGGCGACAAGCGGCAGCGCTTTGCTTGACGGTGTGGACATTACGACAGCCAGTGGCCGGCGGCTGCATGAATTGCGCCGCAAGATGCAGGTCGTTTTCCAGGACCCCTACCAGTCGCTCAATCCCCGCATGTCGGTCGATCGGCTGATTTCCGAACCCTGGGCGTTGCAGCCGGGGGTCGTGCCCAAGAGCAACTGGCGTGAAGAGACGGTCAAGCTGCTCGAATCCGTCGGGTTGCGCGCCGAGCATGCGGACCGTTATCCCTCGGAATTTTCAGGCGGCCAGCGGCAGCGCCTTGGCATTGCCCGCGCTCTCGCGCTTAATCCGACACTTCTTGTCTGCGACGAGCCTGTATCGGCCCTCGACGTCTCGGTCCAGGCGCAGGTGATCAACCTGCTGGCCGGATTGAGGCGCGAGCGCAATCTGGCGATGCTGTTCGTCGCGCATGATCTCGCCGTCGTGCGGCATGTCTCGGATCGTGTGATGGTCATGTATCTCGGCAAGATCATCGAAACGGGGCCGAAGCAATCGATCTTCAGCGCGGCGGCTCATCCCTACACGCAGGCCCTGATGTCGGCGGTCCCGACACCCGATCCGAGGCGTCGCGCGCAGCGCAAGCGCATCGTCCTGCAGGGCGATCTGCCGAGCCCCGCCAATCCGCCCAGCGGATGCCGTTTTCGAACGCGTTGCTGGAAAGCGACGTCGATCTGCGCAGAACAGGAACCTGCCCTGACCGCGCGAACGCCGGCCCCTGGTCTTCTGACCGCCTGTCATCACGCCGACCCGGAAATCGCCAACACAGCGCCTGATTCGGACACTGCATGAGTTCCCTCGCCTTGAAGGGAGCTGAACCCAGGCCCATTATGCCAAGGTGATCGCAAAGCTGCGCGCACCGTTGCGCCGGTCAACGACGATTATTTTCCGTTCGTGTTTCCCGGTTCTTTCGTGGCTGCCCTTAGCACGCCTTCCTGCAGACCCGCCTCGTCGGCAAGAATGGCGACGGTCTCGTCCAGCAAGACGTCTTTTGCATTCTTGCGAGCATTTTCAATGGCAATATCAGCACTCAGGCTGCGCTCGCCTGCCTCCAGGCCATCATCTCCAAGATCCTCGCCCTCGCCATCCCCTGCTTCCGCTCGATCCTTGAACCGTTTCTCGCGAGCAGCCGCTTCTTTGCGACGTTCGGCCTCATTGAGGGAAACAATTCCTTTCTCGCGCTGCGCCTTGAGGTCGGCAATGTCTTTTAGCAGGCGTTGGAAGTCCGGATTGCTCTCAACCCGCGCATCATGGCGGCTTTTCAATGTCGGCAGCAACGTCGTGATCGTATCGGCGGGCGTGTAGTTCGCGGGCTTGATCTCAGCCCACGGCAGGGCATTGTCATAGCTGGTCTCGCCGAAACTTGTCGGATCGGAAAGTCCTGGCAAGCTGATATCTGGCGTCACACCGTGCAACTGCGTCGTACCACCGTTGACCCGGAAAAACTGGGCAATTGTCACTTTCAGCTCCCCGAACTCGGGTTTGCTGTTGCGAACAATCTGGTCAAGATCGACGACGGTTTGAACGGTGCCTTTCCCGAAACTGGGTTCGCCGACGATCACACCGCGACCATAATCCTGGATTGCCGCAGCAAAAATCTCCGAAGCCGAGGCCGAGCCGCGATTGATCAGGACACCCATCGGACCTGTCCAGACAGGCGCTGCAAACTCAGCGCTTTTGACCTCGATCTTGCCGTTGCTGCCACGTTGCTGAACGACCGGGCCACTGCCGATGAAGAGACCGGTCAAATCAATCGCCTCGTCCAATGAACCGCCGCCATTGTTGCGCAGGTCGATGAGCACGCTGTCGACCTTTTCTTGCTTCAGTTCGTCGAGAAGCTTGGCGACATCGCGGCTTGCACTTTTGTAATCCTGGTCCCCTTTGCCCTTGGCGTCGAAGTCCTCATAAAATACCGGCAGAGTGATGATCCCGATTTTACGCGTCGCGTCGCCCGCCTTAACGGACAGCACAGTCTTCCTGGCGGCCTGCTTGTCGAGACTGATTTTATCGCGGACCAGGCTGATGACCCGATGCGTGCCATCTGCTCCGGCATCCGCCGGCAGGATGTCCAGCCGCACGACGGAGTCTTTTTTCCCTCGTATCATCTGCACGACTTCATCAAGGCGCGTGCCCACCACTTCTTTGATCGCCCCATCCTTGCCTTGACCAACGCCGGTAATGCGGTCTCCGACCGCGAGCTTGCCGGACAGCTGCGCCGGCCCGCCAGGCACGAGTTCACGGATCGTCGTGTAGTCGTCGCGTTCCTGCAGTACAGCACCGATACCATACAGCGAAAGCTTCATCGAGACATTGAAGTCGGCTGAAGCGGCCGCGCCGAAATAGTCCGTGTGCGGGTCGATCGAGTTTGAATAGGCGTCCATGAACGACTGGAAAACGTCGTCGCTTTTAAACTTGTAAGCGCGCTCGAGCGTGTTTTCATAACGTTTGTCGAGTGTTTCGCGAATAGCCGCGTCGGCTTTGCCGCCCAGCTTCAGCCGCAACCAGTCACTTTTGACGCGCTTGCGCCAGAGCTCATTGCTCTCGGCTTCCGACTGTGGCCACGGCGCTTTATCGCGCAGCACCGAATAATTTTCCTGCGCACTGAAATCGAAGCCCTGCTTGAGCAGGCCGCGCGCGTAGTTCATGCGGTCGACAACGCGCTGTTCATAGGCATTGAAAATCGCAAATGGGATCTTCAAGTCCTTCCGTTCTATTGCATCGTCGATCTCGGTGCGGTCAGCCATGAACCTGTCGATATCAGCCTGCAGGAATAGCATGCGGTCCGGATCAAGTGACTTGATGAACGCATCCATGATCCTGGCCGACAGGGCGTCGTCAAGTGGAACGGGCTTGTAGCTATACCGCGAAAGAAATTGTGCGCTCAAATCCGCGGCTTGTGCCTGTCGCTTCAGCGGCGCCAAAACAGGCGGTGATGCGACTTCAGCATATGCGGACTGTGCAATTGCAAGAAATGCACCAAGGAAAACGTAGGCTATGCGCATTCAGCGTTGATCCAATTCTTAATGCCGAGTGTCGATATGCGATCTATGTGACGCAATCATGGTTTTTTGGCAACCGAGTGGCAAACGACATGGTTTGCAAAGTCGCGGAAACATATGCGGCGCATGGTCGGCGTCTCGGCAGCCGACGCTCAATCCGCCTGCACGTCTTGCCAGGAGTCGAATGTCGCAGCCTGACCGCGACGGCATCCGCTGCGGTCGACGAGATTCCAGACGATGGCCTTCTCGATATAGAAACGCCGTCCTGATTTGGCGATGCGAATTCCGCGATAGTCGGCGATAAAGCCATTCGTTGTTACGGCGCTCAACAGCCTGTCACGTTCGGCGCGATCGGGCGCCTCCGCCGACAGACGGGATGGCAAAGTGATGAACTCGTCCCACGAATATTCGAAGCAAGCCTGGGCCGCGCGGTTTGCATAGATAAAGCGCGGATCGGCGTCGGTGTTGTGGGCAAGGACAACTGCCGGCGAATGGTCGTAGAGCCATTCAGCACCCTCGCCTCGCGGCGCCAGACGGCGTCCCACACTTCGTTCGAAGCTTTCCGCCATCAGTGCGTAAAACTGGAGATCGTAAGACAGGTCGAGTCCGGCGTCGTTATAATCGGCAATCATCCTGCGCACCCTGGATTGCGGCGAGAGATCCTCACTTCAAGGGGCTACAAATTCCTTTTGCGCTGCAGAAAATGCAAGCTCCAAATGCGACGCTGTAAAGCATGGCGACCGAGACTTCAGGCGTCGTCCTGGAGGTAGCGTTCCGCAAGCCTTGCCCACATTGCCGCGCCAACCGTCAGGCTGGCATCGGCGAAGTCGTATTTGGGGCTATGCAGGATGGCGGAATTCGTACCATTGCCGAGACGCAGGAAGCTTCCCGGCTTGTGCTCGAGAAAGTGGGCGAAATCCTCGCTGCCGGGGATGAGCGGGCAGGTCGCGACCTTGTCTTCGCCGACCAGTTCCGCCGCCACGATCCGGGCGAAATCCGTCTCGGCAGGCGAGTTGACGACGACAGGATTGCCGCGATCGTAGTCGATCTCGATCACAGCATCGTGACCCTCGGCCACAGAGCGGGCGAGCTTGGTGATGCGCTCCTGCAGGAGGTCGCGAATGCGGGGCTCGAAGGAGCGCACGCTCAATGCAAGCTTGGCATATTCCGGAATGACGTTGACTGCATCGCCGGCATGGATGGTGCCGACGGTGATGACAGCCGTTTGGGTCGGATCGAGGTTGCGCGAGATGATCGTCTGCAGCGAGACGACGAGATTGCAGGCCACGACCACGGGATCGATGGTCAGGTGTGGCCGTGAGGCATGACCGCCTTTGCCCTTGATAGTCATCTCGACGGTATCCGATGCCGCCATCATCGGGCCGGATCGCAGCAGGATGGTGCCTTCGGGAGCGCCGGGGTGGTTGTGGAGGCCAAAGATTGCGTCGAACGGAAACCGCTCGAACAATCCGTCGGCGATCATCGCCTGGGCGCCGCTATCCTTGCCCGCCTCTTCCGCCGGCTGGAAGATCAGTGTCACCGTTCCGCTGAAGCGACGGGTGCGGGCGAGATATTCGGCTGCGCCGAGCAGCACGGTCGTGTGGCCGTCATGGCCGCAGGCATGCATCTTGCCGGGGGTGCTGCTGGCATAGGGTAGCCCGGTTTCCTCGACGATCGGCAGCGCATCCATGTCGGCCCGGATGGCGATGCCCCTGCTGCCCTTGCCGGCGCTGAGCCGGGCGACCACGCCGTGTCCGCCGACATTGCGGGTCACTTGATAACCCCAGCCTTCCAGCTTTTCGGCGACGTAGCGCGCCGTCTCCGCCTCTTCGAAAGAGAGTTCCGGATGGGCATGCAGGTACTGGCGGGTCGCCTTCAGCTCCGCCTCCATCGCTTCGAAATCGGGAAGGCGGGCATAGGCATTGTCGAGCGTGGGCATGAAAACATCCAGTTTTGATCGAAAGGAACCATTGCTCCGGCCCGGAGGGTCGAAGCAGAAGCTGACACCAGTCAGAGAAAACGGGCGAGAAAGGCCTGGGTCCGGGGATGTTGCGGATCGCCGATGACATCCTCGGGCTTGCCCATTTCGACGACATTGCCGCCGTCCATGAACACGACACGATCTGCCGCCTCGCGGGCGAAGCCGATCTCGTGGGTCACGACGATCATGGTCAGGCCCTGCTTGGCGAGATCGCGCATGGTGGAAAGAACTTCGCCGACGAGTTCCGGGTCGAGCGCAGAGGTGGGCTCATCGAACAGCATCAGCTTCGGCTTGATCGCCAAGGCACGGGCGATGGCGACGCGCTGCTGCTGACCGCCCGAGAGCTGGCGGGGATAGCTGCCCGCCTTTTCCGACAGCCCCACCCGCTCCAGAAGCCGCATGGCGTTCTCGGTCGCGGCCTTGCGGCTTTCTCCGTGCACGCCGACCGGGGCCTCGATGATGTTCTGCAGCACCGTCATATGCGGATAGAGGTTGAACTGCTGGAACACCATACCGATCTTGCGCCGCTGGTGGGCGATCCCGTTGCTCGACAGCTTTTCCAGCCGGTCCTTGCGGAGGCGATAACCGATCTGTTCGCCATCGACTTCGATGAACCCCTTATTGATCGCTTCGAGGTGATTGATGCAGCGCAGGAAGGTGGATTTTCCCGACCCGGACGGGCCGAGCACCACGACGACTTCACCCGGCATGACGTCGAGGTCGATTCCTTTCAGCACCTCGAGCTGGTCGAAGGATTTGTGGACGTTGCGGGCTCTGACGAGAGGTTTTATGGTCTCGGCGGCGGTCAATGGTTTGCCTCCTGGACAACGGCCTCGGGCTTTGCGGCAGCGACACTATTGCGCCGTTCGCTGCGGCCGTAATAGGCCTCGATATAGCTCTGGCCGACATTGAGGATCGAGGTGATAAGCAAGTACCAGAGGACTGCGACAAGCAGCATCGGTACGATCTCGAAGGTGCGATTGTAGATCGACTGAACGGAATAGAGCAGATCGGCCATGGCGATGACGCTGACGAGCGACGTTGCCTTGATCATGCTGATCAGCTGGTTGCCGGTCGGCGGTACGATCGAGCGCATCGCCTGCGGAATGATGATCCGCCACAGCGCCCTCGCCTTGGTCATGCCGAAGGCTTCCGCCGTCTCGAACTGGCCGCGATCGACCGAGAGCAGACCGCCGCGAATGATCTCGGCCATGTAGGCAGCTTCGTTCAAGGCCAGGCCGACGATCGCCGCTGTCATCGGCGTGATCACCGAATTGGTCTCCCAGCTTGCCAGCGTCGGGCCGAACGGAATGGCGATCGAAAGTTCGGGGAAAAGGGTCGAGAGATTGTACCAGAAGATCAACTGCACCAGGAGCGGCGTGCCGCGGAAAAACCAGATGAACAGCGATGCCAGCGAACGTGCGAGCCGGTCATTCGAAAGCCGGGCGATCGCCAGCCCGAGGCCGAGCACGATGCCGATGGCCATCGCAACCACCGTCAGGCCCAGGCTGACGTAAAGGCCACTGATGACAGTCGGATCGAAGAAATAGGCCGCGACAACAGGCCAGCCGAAATTCTCATTATGGGCGACGATCCACAGGAAGTTTGCGGCAATCAGGAGCACGACCACCCACAGGAGGAGCCGGCCCGTTTGAAAGGGCTTGTGGGCGTGGGCAACATCCCGGAAGTCCGCACCGCCAGAAGGCGGTGCGGCAGTCGTGCGGTTATTGGTCATTTCGGCAGGGCTCCACCAAGATTGAGGCCGGGCTGCTTGATCATGTTGTTCTCAAGACCCCACTTTTTCATGATGGCGGCGTAGGCGCCGTTATCCATCAACGCCTTGATCGAGTCGAGCAGAACGGGGCCGAGCGGCGAGCCTTTGGGCACGACGGCGCCCTGATAGAGATCGTCGAAGCCATTCTTCTGGCCGACGCCGCTCAGTTCCAGCTGGCCGTTTGCCTGAGACACGAAATAGGTCAGCGGCGCCTGCGAGGAGAAGAAGGCGTCGGCGCGTTTGGAGCGGACCGCCAGGATCGAGCTCGGCTGGTCGGTGTAGGATTGCACTTCGAGCGCAGGCTTGCCTTCTGCCTTGCACTTTTCGACCTGGGCCTGGATCACCTTTTCGGCGGAGCCGCCGGCCATGACGGCGATGCGATTGCCGCAGGCGCTGTCGAGCGAGCCGATGGCCTTCGGATTGCCTTTCTGAACGGAGAAGACCACGAATTCCTGAACCCAATCGACGAAATCATTAGCCTCCTCACGGGTCTTGAAGTCACCGATCGGACCGAAGGCGAACTGGTATCGGCCGGAATTGATGCCGGCGAGCAATGCGGTCAGTCCGCTGACGGTTTCATGGTCGATCTCGACGCCGAGCATCTGGCCGATCGCATCAGTCAGGTCGGCGCTGGCACCGCTCAATTTCGTGCCGGTGACGATCTCATAGGGAGGAAAGGAACCATTGTTGACGGAAACCATCTTGCCGTCGGTGCGGATCTTCTCCGGCAGGCGGGCCCGAAGCGCGTCATTGACGGTCTGCTTTGGTACGGCGGTTTCCTCAGCGAAGACCGACGTCGTCATCATCAGACCCAGCAGGGCGGCGGAAGCGATCAGTTTCGAATGCATGTCATTCCCCTTTTTTGGTTTGCGAAAGTGGGTGGTTCAACGATGAGGCCTCTGAAGGTTTCACCGGGTTTTGTTCATCGGGCCTTGGCGTGCCACGGAAACAGATCGGCGGGCGTCAAAAGGCGCGGCATGATCTTCTGTTCGTAGAGTTCCTCGGCAAAATCTGCGATCATCGCCTCGTTCGCGGCAAGCCCGCTGACGTTCCAGCTTGGCGGCAGGTCGGCCGCGCAGCGGCGCAGTTCGTCGATCATCCAGGGCGTGGTGTCGGCGTATTTCTCGCGCTTCTCCAGCCACATACGCTGGGACTCGTCGATCAACTCGCTGAGTTCATCCATGACCCAGGGATGCTCCTTGACGATATCAGCCTTGAAGCCGATCAGATGCATGCCCGGGATGTAGCCGACTTCGTTGAGGTAAGCGACTTCAGCGGCGCGGAAGTCATCCAGCAGCTGGCGGAGCGGCGATTCCTGATCGAAGAAACCCTTCGGCATGAAAGGCGTGAACACGGCATCGAGCCCGCCATCCAGCAAAAGGTCGACCATAGGGCGCTCGCCGGGAGCAGCCTCGATGCGGCCTGGCCGTCCAAAACCATCGAGACGGTCGACGATCGGATGAGCCTCGGTCAGGCGCCCGGCATACCACATCGCATCCTCGACGCCGACGCCTTCCCGGCGCAAAGCGGCACGGGTCCAGGTATTTCCGGAATCGCGCCAGCCGGTCACGCCGATGTTCTTGCCGGCCAGATCGGACAGCGTGCGGAGCGGACTCCCCTTGGCGGTGATGATGCAGCGATGACGGAAGCCGCGCATGATGAAGTTCGGCATGCCCAGAACCCGATCATCGCCATCATGACGCATCTGCGAATAGCGGCTGAAGGACATTTCCGCGGCGTCATGCGCCTCATCATCGGCGAGGCTGGACACCAGCGTGCCCACCCGATCCACTTTGATATTAAGACGGGAAGAGCTGACATCACCGAGCACAAGCGGTGTCATGTAATCCCAATCTCGAAGGGCGATGCGAAGCGGCACAGGCATGCAAAAAAACTCGCTGAAATGGCTCGACGAGGGGCAAATTAAATGTTCAAAATATAGAGTACAAATGTTATTACGTTATTGAACATTTAAAGTGAGAAAAATGGACGACATGGTCGAAGCCTCCTGGTTTGCCGAAAAAATAGCCGACAGCAGCATCCGGGGGATTGCTCTTGAAACCAGTGCGCTGATCCGTGCCGGTGTCCTGCCCATTGGGACGCGCCTGCCGGCGATCCGCGATATCGCTTACGAATTGCATGTCAGTCCGGCAACGATCTCCGAAGCCTGGAGCGAATTGCGGCGGCAGAAGATCATCAGCGGCCGGGGGCGCAACGGCACCTGGGTCAGCGGCGACCGCTTTGTCGCCAAGCCGGAACGCCTCGCCAGCTCGGGAAACTATAGGGCAGGTGTGCTCGACCTTACCTTAGCCGGGCCTGATGCAGCACTTCTTCCGCGCCTCGCCGACGCAATGGCCTATGGCGCGTCCGTCGATGATCTCAACAGCTATGAGCGCAGCCGGATCGTCCCTGAGTTGAAGGATGCCATTTCCAAGCGATGGCCCTATGAGGCTGAAGCCTTTCTCGCCACCAATGGCGGTTACAACGCCGTCTATACGATATTGCATGCGCTGGTCTCCCCGGGCTCGTCGGTCGCGATCGAACATCCCACAGCCATGCGACTGCTCGATATTCTCGAAGATCTCGGCGTGAAAATCATCCCTGTCGCCTGCGACGGCGAAGGCCCCCTGCCGGATTCGCTGCGCGACGCATTGCGGCAACGTCCGGCGGCTTTCCTGTTCCAGCCGCGGCTGCACTCGGTGACCGGCGTTGCGGTCAGTTCATCCCGCCTCGATCAGCTAGGAGATGTGCTGGAAGACAGCGATACGCTTATCATCGAGGATGACGGCGTCGGCGACGTGTCGGCGGCAAATCCGCAGTCGCTCGGTGGCCGATTTGCGGAGCGGACGATCCATATCCTCTCGCTCTCGAAAAGCCTCGGCCCGGATCTGCGTCTCGCGGTTCTGTCGAGTTCCGCGCCGATCGTCGACCAGATCCAGTCTTACCGTTCCTTCAGCGCCGGCTGGACCAGCCGTATCCTGCAAGGTGCCGCCGCCTGGCTGCTACGCGATCCGGCAACTTGGCAGCTTATCGGCGAGGCGCGCGAAATCTATCAGCAGAGGCGGGACGCCCTTGCCGATGCGCTCAGCGAACGGGGAATACCGATACCGGCGGGCCAGGGCCTGTGCCTCTGGGTGCCCGTCGTCTCCGAACCATTCGCGATGGTGACGCTTGCTGCGCGCAATATCGCCGTCAACCCGGGCAGCAAATTCTCCGTCTTGCCAAGCAGTCATATTCGAGTGGCGACCAGCACGCTCAGCCATCGCTATCAGGAAGCCGCCGATGCGATCGCGCTGGCTCATACGCCGTGAAAAGCAGGGGCCGCAGCCCAAGTCTCTGGTCCCCAGCCATTCCACCCAAGTCCAGAGCTACTTTCCCTCAAGCCACTCCTGCAGCTCTGCCTCAGCCCGCTCCAGAGCGCTGTAATTCAGGAGTTTGCGCAGGAAAGCGACCGTGACGGCGCGGGCGCGGAGATTGAAGCGGCCATCCTCGTGGTCGTCGCCGGCGCTCTGGTAGACGTCGAGCTTGTCGTAGAGCTGCTGCAGTCGGTTCTGAACGCTGCGCAGCGACAGGCCACGACGTTTGGCGATGGCCCGGTCGGTGAGGCCGAGAGCGATATCGACGAGGATCTCGTATTCGGAATCGGTGAAGCCGTTCGTCTGGCCGAGGCTCTTCTGCTGCAGGCCCCGCACCTCGCGATCGATGACGCACTGGCTCTCGATGAAGATCGAGCGCAGCGCAAGCTTCAGCCGCTCGTCGGAGGCGGATTTCAGCACATAGCCATAGGCGGCGCCGTCCGGCACGATGCGGGAAACGCCGCGCACATAGGCCTCGTCCGAATAATTCGACCAGAACAGAATGCGAGTCTCCGGCCGCTCCTTCCAGATGGTGCGCGCCGCTTCGATGCCGTTGCGGCTCGCCATCTGCAGGTCCATGACGATATGCGCCGACTTGTGGTCGCGGGCGAGCTTCTCGCCGACGGTTCCGTTCTCCGCCTCGATCACCGTGTCGCATTCCGGCAGAGCCGCGTTGACCGCCTCGTGCAGATAGGATCGGTGCAGCGGGTCATCCTCGACGATCAGAACCTTCATCATGCCCTTGTCCTCAGTTTGCCCCGATTGCCGGGTCGTGCGGGACAAGCGGTAGCACGACGCGCACCGCAGTCCCGTGATTGTTGTGACCGGGCCCGGTCGTGAACCGCGCCGAAATCAGCCGCGCACGGGTCTTCATATTGTCGATGCCGCCGCCGATCCGTCCCCGCGCCTTGGCAAGCCCGGTTCCGTCGTCGGAGATTTCGATCGAAAGCCGTTCCTCGTCGGCCTCGAGCCGTACCGTGACGGCGAGCGGCGCGGCATGGCGCACCGCATTGTTGATCGCCTCCTGCGCGATCCGGAACAGCGCAACGCTGACGGTTGGTTCCAGTCGCTCCAGCGCGCCGTGCGTCTCGTCGACAAGGCCCCATTCGATGCCCGATCCGCTGTCGCGGGTCGATCGGTCCAGATGATGCTCGATCGCCTGGGCGAGGCCGAAGAGCTGCAGCACGGAGGGTTTTGCCTGTTCGATGATCTGCCGCAGATCCTGCATGCAATGCTGCAGCGAACGGGAGATCGGCTCCAGCGTCTCGGGCGCCACCTCGCCGTTGCGCGACAGCCGATCGATCCGGCGGGCGAGCCGCGTCAGGTCGGCGAGTGTCTGGTCGTGCAAATCCATGCCGATCCGCTGGCGTTCCTGCTCCAGCGCTTCGGTAAGCTTCAGCGCACCTTGCCGCAGGCCCTCCTCGCGAGCGCGGGCCTCTGCCTCGACAATGGCCGAGCGTTGCGCCTGCTCGGCCGCCTGCAGCGCGAAGAAATAGGGCGTCAGCAAATCGGCAATGATGCGGGCGCGTTCGATATCCTCCATTGTATAGGCGCCCGCCTTGTGCGACGAACAGGAGAGTGCTGCGATGATCGTGCCCTGCACCTTCATCGGCACATGCAAGCGGCTCCTCAGCGACTGTTCGACGATCGGCCGCTTGAAGGCGCCCTCGAAGTGGAAACGCGGGTCGGTCATGGCGTCATCCGCCAGCAGAAAATCCACCTCGCCCCAGAGCAGCGAGCGGATGGGACTGTTGACAACGGGCGCGCCGGCAAGCCCGCCCCAGGCGGTCTCGATGCCCGTCTCGTAGGCCGTGTGATAGTTGCCGCCCTCAAGCAGCACGCAGACATCGAGATGGTCGTGCGGGATGATATGGGCGACCTCGGCCGCGACGGAACGGATAGCCGAGCGGAAGTCGAGCTGGCCCGCGAGCAGCCGGGAAATGCCGAGATAATGGTCGAACATGGCTGCCGGTACGAGATGCAGCATCGTCAGTTCCTCCCCGAGACGGCGGCAGGCTCCTCAACCCGCCGCGCCCCCTTCCCAGTAAGCGCCTGCGGAAGCGCCTCCGTCTTGCGTAAACCCGCAGCTTGTTGCGCAAATCCCGCAAACGGATTGCCGCCTTGCCCCTGTACAGGCCGATCGATCTCCCGCATCCTGCCCTTACTGAGAGGAGGAAGCTCAGTGCAAGAACAATTTTCACTCGGACCCAATTGGGCCGGCAGGAGTGAAACGATCCGCCGACCAGCGCGATCATCAGGGAGGAAGACATGACAATCCGTAAGATGCTTCTGGCATCGGCCGCTATTGCTTGCGCCGCGATGCCCGTTTCGGCCTTTGCCGATACCGCGGCCAAGAAAATCGCCCTTTCCAATAACTATGCCGGCAATTCGTGGCGCCAGGCCATGCTGACGAGCTGGGGCAAGGTGACGGGCGAAGCCGTAAAGGCCGGCACCGTTGCTGCAGCCGACCCCTTCACCACTGCCGAGAACCAGGCGACGGAACAGGCCGCGCAGATCCAGAACATGATCCTGCAGGGCTATGACGCCATCGTGCTGAACGCCGCCTCGCCGACGGCGTTGAACGGCGCGGTCAAGGAGGCCTGCGATGCCGGCATCACCGTCGTGTCCTTCGACGGCATCGTCACCGAACCCTGCGCCTGGCGCATCGCCGTCAACTTCAAGGAAATGGGCCGCAGCGAGGTCGAGTACCTGTCGAAGAAACTGCCGGAAGGCGGGAACCTGCTCGAGATCCGTGGTCTTGCCGGTGTCTTCGTCGATGACGAGATCTCGGCCGGCATTCACGACGGCGTCAAACAGTACCCGCAGTTCAAGATTGTCGGCTCCGTTCATGGAGACTGGGCGCAGGACGTGGCGCAGAAGGCTGTTGCCGGCATCCTGCCGAGCCTGCCCGACCTTGCCGGCGTGGTAACGCAGGGCGGCGATGGCTATGGCGCCGCACAGGCGATTGCTGCGACCGACCGGAAGATGCCGATCATTATCATGGGCAACCGCGAAGACGAACTGAAGTGGTGGAAGGAGCAGAAGGACGCGAAGGGCTACGAGACCATGTCCGTGTCGATCGCGCCCGGTGTCTCGACGCTTGCCTTCTGGGTGGCGCAGCAGATCCTGGATGGCAAGCAAGTCAAGAAAGACCTCGTCGTGCCCTTCCTGCGCATCGACCAGGACAATCTCGAAACCAACCTCGCCAATACCCAGGCCGGCGGCGTCGCCAACGTGGAATACACGCAGGCAGACGCAATCAAGGTCATCGAGTCGGCAAAGTAAATCTCCCGGCGACTGCCGCGCGGCCACAGATGCCGCGCGGCATTTTTTGCAAGCAGGCATGGCGGGCAGCATGGATGACGTTGTGAAGGCGGTGATCGCCGTCGATGGCGCCAAGGTGAGCTTCGGCGCGGTCAGAGCGCTCGATGGCGTGACCCTCCGCGTCATGCCGGGCGAATGCGTCGGGCTTGTCGGACACAATGGCGCCGGCAAGTCGACCATCGTCAGCGTCATCAACGGCGGCCTCATGCCACACGAAGGAAGTGTGGCGAGCGACGGCGAGCGGCTGGAGCGCTATGGCATCAACGCGGCGCGTGCCCGCGGTGTGCGCTGCGTCTTCCAGGAGCTTTCGCTCTGCCCCAACCTTTCGATCGTCGAGAACACGCGCATCATGCATCGCCATCTTGGAGGCTTCGGCTGGCGGAGGCGCGCCGCAAATATCATCGAGACGAGCCTCGACGCCGTCTTTCCCGGCCACGGCATCGACAGCAGCCGGGCCGTGGGGGATCTTTCGATCGCCGAGCGGCAGATGGTCGAGATATCAATGGCCTTTTCCGACGCCGGCATTCCCCCGCGGCTGGTGATCCTCGACGAACCCACTTCGTCGCTCGATGCAAGCCTTGCCCGGCAGATGCTCGACCATGTCCGCCGCTTCATCGCCACGGGCGGGTCCGTCATCTTCATCTCGCATATCCTGCACGAGATCCTCGAAACCTCGGATCGCATCGTCGTCATGAAGGACGGCCGCGTCGTCGCCGAGCGCCCGGCGCAAGGCTTTGACCATCACGGCCTCGTGGAAGCGATGGGCACCGTCGCGAAGGAGGAGACCAAGCAGCGCTCGGGGCGCGAACAATCCACCGCTCCGCTCATTCTGTCCCATCAGGGGAAGGGCCTTGCCTTTGCGGCGCGCAAGGGCGAGATCATCGGACTGGCGGGCCTGGCGGGCCATGGGCAGACCGAGCTGCTGCTTGCCCTGCATACCGCCCAGTCCGGCAACTGGCTGCCCGAGCGCGATCCGCTCGTCACCTTTGTCGCCGGCGACCGCCGCCTCAACGGCGTCTTCGAGTTGTGGAGCATCCTGCGCAACTTCTCCATCGCCTCGCTTGGCGACCTGTCCCGGCGCGGCCTCATCCTTGAAAGTGAAGAGGAGACAAAGGGCGCCGACTGGAAGCGGCGGATCGAGATCCGCACGCCCGATATGGGCAACCGCATCCTCTCGCTTTCCGGCGGCAACCAGCAAAAGGTGCTCTTTGCTCGCGCGCTGGCGACGCGCGCGCCAATCGTGCTGATGGACGATCCGATGCGCGGCGTCGACGTCGGCACCAAGCAGGAGGTCTACGCGATCATCCGCGAGGAAGCGGCGCGCGGCCGCACCTTCATCTGGTACTCGACGGAGATGGACGAGGTCCGCCTCTGCGACCGCGTCTACGTCTTCCGCGAAGGCCGCATCACCACTGAACTCGCCGGTGATGCCGTCAACGAGAAGAACATCATCGCCGCCTCCTTCGAAGGGGTCGCCGCATGACGTTCCGGCTGTCGTCCGACGCCCTGCGTCTTGCCATTCCCGCCCTGTCGCTGACCCTGCTGCTCGCCGCCGTCTTCTGGCTGCAGCCGCGCGCCATGAGCTATGTCGGGCTCAACCTGCTGTTCAACCTGGCTGTGCCGATCGCGCTTGCGACGATCGCCCAGATGATCGTGATGGCGGTCAACGATCTCGATCTCTCGATGGGCGCCTTCGTCAGCTTCGTCGCCTGCGTCACCGCGACCTTTTTGCGGGATGCCCCGGTGACCGGCGTGCTGATCCTTGCCGGCGCGATCGCAACTTACGCGGGCCTCGGCGTCGTCATCTATCTGCGCAACCTGCCGTCCATCGTCGTGACTCTCGGCATGAGCTTCGTCTGGGGTGGCCTTGCCGTCCTGCTGCTGCCGGCACCGGGCGGGCAGGCGCCGGACTGGGTGCGCTGGCTGATGACCGTCAAGCCGCCGTTGGCGCCGATGGCGATCGTTGCCAGCATCGTCATCGCCTTGGTCGCCCATCTTCTCGTCATGCGATCGTCGCTCGGCGTGCTGATGCGTGGCATCGGCGGTAACCAACGCTCGGTCGAGCGCGCCGGCTGGTCGATTGTCGGCGCGCGCGCTGCCGCCTATGGTCTTGCGGGCCTCTTCGCGGTGCTTGCCGGCATCGCTCTCGTCGGGCTGACCACCTCGGCCGATGCCAATATCGCGCTGCGCTACACGCTGCTGTCGATCGCCGGCGTGATCCTCGGCGGTGGCGAGTTCATCGGCGGCCGCGTCTCCCCGATCGGTGCCGTCATCGGCGCGCTGACGCTGACGCTCGCCGGCTCGTTCCTGTCCTTCCTGCGGATCTCGCCGGACTGGCAGATCGGGGCTCAGGGCGCGATCCTGATCATCGTGCTGGCACTTCGGCTGATGCTGAATCGCCTGGAGAAGCGGGAGAAACGTAGATGACCCGGCTCTCGCGCCTCTTCCGCAAACCCTGGATCTGGTCTTGGTTTGCCGCCTTTGTCGTCTGGTTCCTGACGATCATGGTGACACTCGGCGCCAGCACGCTCGGCCTGTCGCAGGCAGCCCTCACCTTCGCCGCCTTTTCGGTCATCGTCGGCATTGGCCAGATGTTCGTCATCACGCTCGGCCCCGGCAACATCGATCTCTCGGTTCCCGCCACCATGACGCTTGCCGGCACGGTGGCACTGAAGCTGATGAATGTCGAAAACGGCATGATCCTGCCGGGTCTTCTTGTCGCCATCGTCATCGGTCTTGTTGTCGGTCTTGGCAACTATGCGCTCATCAAGGCGCTGCGCATTCCGCCGATCATCGCCACACTGTCCATGAGCTTCATCGTCCAGTCCGCGGCGATCTGGACGAACCGAGGCTTGCGCATCAAACCACCGAGCGTGCTGGCGGAATTCACGACGTCAAACACGCTCGGCATGCCGAACGCGGCGATCGTCGCATTCCTCATCTCGCTGCTTGCCTGGTTCCTGCTCGAGAAGACGATCTACGGGCGCTGGATCTCAGCGATCGGCCAGAGCATGCCGGCCGCGCGCATGGCCGGCATACCCGTCGACGGCACGCGTTTCGTCACCTACCTCTTCTGTGCCGTGCTCGCCTCGGTCGCAGGCTATCTGCTTGCCTGCTTCTCCGGCGGCGCAGCGCTCAACATGGGCTCGGAATATCTGCTGATGTCGATCGCCGTCGTGGTGATCGGCGGCACGGCGGTTGCCGGCGGCGATTCCAATGTGCCGGGGATCTGGGGCGCATCGCTCTTCATGTTCCTGGTCGTCTCCATGCTCAACACTTACGGGTTCGGCGCGGGCATCCGCCTGATCTTGACCGGCCTCATCATCATCAGCGTCATCATGCTCGCCGGCGGTCGCCGGGCTGGCATGCGATAAACGGGAAGACCGCCATGGCCGAGGCCAGCATTTACGAAATCCACGACCCGCGCTTCCGGCAGATGATCGTGACCAGTGCCGCTCTCGACGAACTCTATTCCGGCTGCCGCTGGGCGGAGGGTCCCGTCTGGTTCAACGACGCCAACCAGCTGCTGTGGAGCGACATACCCAACCAGCGCATGCTGCGATGGACGCCGGAGAACGGCGTCTCCGTCTATCGCCAACCCTCCAACTTCACCAACGGCCATACGCGCGACAGGCAGGGGCGGCTGATCTCCTGCGAACATGGGACGCGCCGCGTCACGCGCACCGAGGTCGACGGCTCGATCACCGTGCTCGCCGACCATTTTGACGGCGCCAGGCTCAATTCGCCGAACGACGTGGTGGTGAAATCAGACGGCACGATCTGGTTCACCGACCCGACCTACGGCATCATGTCGGACTACGAAGGCTTTCGCGCCGAGCCGGAGCAACCGACGCGCAACGTCTATCGGCTCGATCCGACGAGCGGCGCGCTTGCGGCTGTCGTTACGGATTTTATCCAGCCGAACGGCCTCGCCTTCTCGCCCGACGAGACAATCCTCTATGTGGCGGATTCGGCCGCAAGCCACGACGAAAGCCTGCCGCGCCACATCCGCGCTTTCGACGTGATCGACGGCAACAGTCTGGCAAACGGCCGCGTCTTCTGCCTCATCGATAGCGGCATCCCAGACGGCATCCGCACCGACGCCAGCGGGAACCTCTGGTCGAGTGCGGCCGATGGCGTGCATTGCTTCGACCCGGCGGGCAAACTGATCGGCAAGATCCGCGTCCCGCAAACCGTCGCCAACCTCACCTTCGGCGGGCCTAAACGCAACCGGCTGTTTATTGCAGCGACGCATTCGGTTTATTCGGTCTATGTCGCGGTGAGTGGGGCGCAGGTGCCGTGAGGTCTTGACGGTCGCCATGGGTGAGATCGAGTTATCGACCCTGCAATCCGTATCACGTGGTGTTAGCCGATGTCGCCAGCGACATCCCGTGCATGATTGGTGATGCGATCGTCGAAACGAGGGCGACGAGATCGGCCTGACGTGCGGTGGAGGTCTTTGCATAGACCCGGCCAAGATGGGTCTTCAGCGTATTCTCGCTGATTGCCAGAGTTGCAGCACATTGCGCAGCGCTCAATCCTCTGCCGATCTGCAGGACGACCCGCGCCTCGGCCGGGGTCAGGTCGTAAAGCGTGATCAACACCTCTTCTGGCGGAGGCGAAGCCGAAATGGTGGTTGATATGAACACGGCAGCGCATGCAGGCCTAAAAGCTGCTCGAGCCGTCCCTTCGCTCAACGGCAGGATATAGGCGACCGCCGGAGACTGGCCCGGAGTGGAAATCGGAAGGCCGATACCGCGCGACCCCAACAGGGCGTCCGCATGGGCTGCGGCCCCGATTGCTTCCAGCAAAGCCCGTGAAACCATGGGTGTCTGGGCCTGAAGAACGCCGTTTCGCGAGCGCAGAAGTATACGCTCGTCAAGCAATTTTGCCGCATGGGCGTTGGCGTGAAGAACCGCCCCATCTGCCCCAGTGAGAATGACGGGAACTGCGAGGCTGTCGAGGACACCGCGATACATGCCGGTGGTGACGCGCGTCTGATCCAAAAGGTCGCCAATCAGGGAAGCTCGCCGCAGGTGGGGTGAAAGCAAGGCCAGAAAGCGCTGTTCTTCGGCGCTGATGGGCGGCCGGTTCGCCCACGTCGTCGTACTGAATAGTCCAATCCGGTCGGCAGTATGGACGAACTTCGTCGTACACGCCTCGCGTAGGCCTTGAGGCTTTGCCCATTCTTGGAAGAATGCGGATTGCTCCAGTTCCCCTTCGCTGACGAGAGACAATGTCCGCTGCGGCAGATCAATGTCGCCAATGACCGCGGCCCTCAGGCCCGGTATCGCGTCGAGCTCATAGTCCTGTAGCGCTCTCAACTGCTCGGCGTCCCAGGGAGACTGAGCCGCAAATCTACCTCGGCTATCCGTGACGCTAGTGAGTGCAATCGTCGTATAGGCCGCGTCGATGGTGCTGGTAATGCGGGTCATGACACCCGTCCAGCCTTCCGGGCTCAAAGCGCAATCATAGATATCGCCGATTATCGAAGACAGTATTTCGTCACCCAGCCTACTCATGCGGTCCCCTGCGCAATCGCTTCTTCCACCTCTGCCAGCCAGACACTGGCAGGAATACTGGGAGATATGCAATCGAAAGCTTTCGTGGCGCAAGCTCTGCGGGAGACAAAGCTTAAGACGTCATACTTGCGGATGACGACGGCGCCGGGAGGGTCCTTTAGACGTCGTTGCTCAAGGCGCGACGCGCTCTTTCATAGAACTTCGATCTCGAGACCTTCCATGGATCCGCCACTATCAACTGCGCCAACGCGCAAGAGCCGTTGCGGTACTTATTGTGATCGTGTGGCCATAATGATCGCAACATTTATGAAACTGGCTGTTGGCGCTCTGCTCTTTTGCGCGGCGTTCGCGAGCTCTTCGCTTCCGGCTGCGGCCGCGGCGTCGCCGCCGGAGCGGATCGAGAAAACCGAGGTGGTCGGAACTGCGTTCCGATTTACCTTCTCGAGCGGCAAAGTTCTTCAGGGCAAGGAACTCGTTGGCGCAACCCTGTCGCTACGCTTGTCCGGCGATGCTGTTGCCCACCGTGTCCGCATTGATGACATCGTGACCGACAGCCGTGATCCCGACGGCGAGGTGCTCCTGCACAAAGTCACCGTTGTCGACGGGCGAACACCGGTCGAACTCTGCGACCCTGATCCTGATGGAAATCGCTGGATGTTTCCGCTCAAGGGGCAATGGAATTCGGAGGGAAAGATGATTTCGCAGTCCGGTTTTACCCTTACATGTTCAGCCGGAGCACAGGGGAAGTGCGTCCGCTTCGGTTACAAGCCCTGGAAAACCCTGTCCGACGGGACGGATCTGGCGGAGTATCACCGCGCCTGCGTCAATATGGTCCGTGCCGACTATTGCGGCGATCGCGCCACGACCCGAACGGGCATGAAGATCGACATCTACGACGATCGCGGCATCCAACGCGAGGCCGAGAGTTCCGGGAGCGATGAGCTGAGTTTCGAAGCGGGATGGAGTACCGCGGGTGCTGTCTGCGTGGCTCATACCCGTGTCCCGGACAGGATGACGCTCGACGGTCTGCAGCGCTCCTGTCCCCGCCTCGCCAACCGCCTCGGCTCGGTGCTTTGCACGGCACAGAACGCCAAAAGCGGACTGTTCGGCAAGGCGTTGATTTTCAACCGCTCCCACTAGCGGCAACACCGTTTCCTGTCTTCAAATCCTTGAAGCGCAGGAATTCAAAACCGCTGGATTGTCCTCGGTTCTCTTCAACCAAAGGAAATGATCATGAAAATCCGCCAACTCGTCGTTGCCGCACTTCTCACCGCGTCAGCAGTTCCGGCATCTGCGGAGACCGTCAGTAATGCCATCACTGCAAACGCGATAGCGGCAAATGCCATTACCGCGAATGCCATCACGGCGAACGCGATAACGGCCAACGCCATCACCGCGAACGCCATTACGGCCAATGCCCTCAACACGAACGCTCTTTCAGCCGCGACTGTCGCACCCGTCGGAGAGACCGGCGCCGGTAGTGTCGATGACGTCATTGGCGTGGAACTGCCGAGCGGCAAGACGATCACGAAATGAGCCAGGGAGGGGCGAACGCTGTTCGCCCCTGCTCTCGGGGCGAAGGCGATGTTTTGACTTGGTTGGATTGCATTCCTCGATGCAGACGGCGATGGCGTCGATCAGCGCTCCAGATCGATCTGCTTCAGCCTGGTTCCGGGCAACAGAACGCCCGCCAGAATATCCTGCAGCATAAGGTCAGTCACATCTGCGTTTCGGAAGTCTCCTGCGCCGTTCCTTTCGATCGCCCACCCTACTGCGCCGGCTCCAGCATTGCGCAATCTTCCCCGTCGGTGCACTCTCCCGAAAGTGTACGCTGACCGAGCGCGATGATAAGGACGGTGGCGGCCCCGGCCGCCGCAGACACCCAGAACCCGCTCTGGGGACCGTAGGTGTCGACGACCCAGCCCGAGACGAAGGCGCCGAGCGCCATCCCGATGCCGATGCCGGTCATCACCCAGGTGACGCCTTCCGTCAGCACCGATTCCGGCACGCGACGCTCAATCAGGCCGAAGGCCGTTATAAAGGTCGGCGAGATCGCGATGCCGCTGACGAAGACGGCGATAGCAAGCAGGGTTACCGAGCTGCCGGCGACGAGCAGCGGCAGCGAGGTCAGTGCGAGGATCGCAACAGCGATCAGCAACTGACGGTGCAAGGGGATGCGCAGATTAAGCGCGCCGAGGGTCAAACCCACTAGGAAGGAACCGAGGGCATAGACACCGATGACAAGGCTTGCCGCATTCGGCTGACCAAGCTCCTTGGTGATGGCGACAACACTCACTTCGGCGGTTGCGAAGATCGCGCCGACGAAGATCAGCGCGAGTGTGATGATCTGCACCGGACGCTGGCGGATCGCGGAGCCAACCGAAGCCGCGCCGGCGACATGACGCACCTTCGGCTCGGTGCCGCGCTGCACGATGAAGGCGGCCGTCCCGAGCGCCAGAAAAGCCGTGCTCACCATCATGCCGGCTTCCGGGAATAGCGCCACGGCCAGCCCGACCGACAGCGAGGCGCCGGCGATATAGACCAGTTCGTCCGCGGCACTTTCGAACGCGAAGGCCGTGTTGAGCTCGGGCCGGTTGCGAAAGAGTTCCGTCCAGCGGGCCCGCATCAGCGCCGGAATGCTTGGCATAGCCGCCGCGAGGAAGGCTGAGGCAAAGAGCGTCCACACCGGCCAGTTCTGGTTGGCCGCGGCGATCAGCGCGATGAACGCCAGCACCGATACGATGGTTGTGGGAACGACCACTGCCGTCTGGCCCAGCCGGTCGACCGCTCGCGAAATCTGCGGCGAGACCACCGCATTGGTGAGTGCATAGGTCGCCGACACGGCGCCTGCCAGCCAATATTCGCCATGTGCCTGGGAGAGCATAGCAACGATGCCAATCGGCGCCATGGCGATGGGAAGGCGTGCGAAAAAGCCGGCTGCGGAGAAGCCCTTGGCTCCAGGTGCCGCGAATATTTGCCTATACGGATTTGACATGGGACGATCCTTCCAGCTATCGGATAGAACACTTATATACGGAGCGTATGTGTTCAGAAATAATGCATACGCTCCGTATGTCAATGAAAAAGATACGCGGCGTATGCCAGTGGAGAAGCCATGCGCAAACCGCGCCGGGAGATGATCGCAGAGACCCGCGGCAAACTTATCGCAGCCGGGCGGCGTGCCTTTGGCACGATCGGCTACGCGGAAGCGTCGATGGACGATTTCACCGGCGAAGCGGGATTGACGCGCGGGGCCCTCTATCACCACTTCGGTGACAAGAAGGGTCTGCTGCAGGCTGTCATCGTGGAGATCGATGCTGAGATGACGGAGCGGTTGAACGAGGTCTCGGCCGCCGCTCCGACACGCTGGCAGGGCTTTGTCGACGAATGCTCCGCCTATATTGAAATGGCGCTTGAACCGGAAATCCGCCGTATCATGTTTCGCGATGGCCCGGCTGTCCTCGGCGACATCTCGCAATGGCAGAACACCCCCGGCTGTATCGCCGCCCTCTCCCGCAGCCTCGACCGACTCAAGGCCGATGGCGAGATCATCGACATCGACACCGAAACCGCCGCCCGCCTCATCAATGGCGCCAGCAGCCATATGGCGCTTTGGATCGCCAATGCCGAGAATCCGGAGGGGGTTTCGAAGCGGGCGGTCACGGGATTCAAGGCTATGCTGGAGAGCCTCCGCAGGCAGCAAAGAGGTGTTTGATTTCCTATTCAGGCGCAGTGGTACCAGGTCGTTCCATGACGATCGTGTTCCCGCCTCTGTGTAGCCGCCACACTCCGATACTTTTTTGGCATTTCTTGAAACATGCCAGATACGCAGACCCGTCAGACATCACTCCGTCACGAAATGTCGCCCCTGGGCGACAACAACATGGAGTGCCTCATGAAGAAGATAGACAATATTCTCGCCTGGCGCCGCCTTGCCCGCGGTGCAATGGTGATGGCGGTTGGACCAATGTTGCTGTTTTCAGCCGGCTACCTTGTGCCAGCGAGTGCCGCCGACCTCACATCGGACGGGGCGGCGACGCCGATCGGGGCCGACGAAACGATCCGCCCGTTCCAGATCCACGTTCCGCAGTCACAGCTTGACGACCTGCGCAAGCGCATTGCCGAAACGCGTTGGCCAGACAAGGAGACGGTGAGCGACGCCTCGCAAGGCATTCAGCTTTCGCGCGTCCAGGATCTGGTGCGTTACTGGGGCACTGATTACGACTGGCGCAAAGCCGAGGCTGAGCTCAATGCACTTCCGGAATTCATCACGACGATCGACGGGGTCGATATCCAGTTCATTCATGTACGATCACGTCATCCCAACGCCCTTCCGGTCATTCTGACCCATGGCTGGCCGGGCTCGACCTTTGAGTTCATCAAGGCGATCGGCCCTCTTATAGATCCGACTGCTTATGGCGGTAAAGCGGAGGACGCATTTGATGTCGTCATCCCTTCCATCCCCGGCTACGGCTTTTCGGGTAAGCCCACGGAGCTTGGCTGGGGGCCTGACCGCGTTGCCCGAGCATGGGACATCCTGATGAAGCGGCTCGGCTACGCGCACTACGTTTCCCAGGGTGGCGACCACGGCTCCGTTATCTCCGACGCGCTGGCGCGCCAGGCACCCAAGGGCTTGCTTGGTATCCATCTCAACATGCCGGCGACCGTTCCGGGCAATCTCACGAGGGCGATCAACAGCGGAGACCCGGCTCCTGCGGAACTGTCAGCGCCCGAGCGGAATGCCTATGAATCGTTGAGCACCTTCTTCGGCCGGAATGCCGCCTATGGGGCCGTGATGGTGACGCGTCCGCAGACGATCGGCTACTCGCTTTCCGACTCGCCGTCTGGCCTGGCTGCATGGATCTACGAAAAATTTGCGCAGTGGAGCGACAGTGAGGGCATTCCTGAACGCGTTTTTTCGAAGGACGAAATGCTCAATGACATCACGCTGTACTGGCTGACCAACACCGGGGCATCCTCGTCGCGGTTCTATTGGGAAAACAACAACAACAATTTCAGCGCTGACGCCCAGAAGACCAAAGAGATCAAGATCCCGGTGGCCATCAGCGTATTCCCAAAGGAGATCTACCAGGCGCCGGAGAGTTGGAGCAAGCAGGCCTATCCCACGCTGCATTATTACCACCGTGTCGATATGGGCGGTCACTTCGCCGCCTGGGAACAGCCCAAACTCTTCGCTGAGGAATTGCGAGAGGCGTTCCGGCCGGCGCGTTGATACCCCGGCGGTAATACCCGTCCGGCGTGTCGACGTCGAGCGGGGCCGCGTCGCCAATCTCGACATCGAGCACGAGCAGGCCCGATGTGGCGATGGCGTTGCGCTGCCGACGCAGCCCTTACAATCCAGTGGGCGGTTTCGCCCACTGGATTGTGATCCTACTTCGCTGTAGAGCGAGGAAGGTATTTTGATGCCAAACCCATCCCTTTTAGGTGCGATTTTATGACAAAAAAAGTTTATCTCGCCGGTCCGGAGGTCTTCCTTCCCAATGCCCGTGAAATGCTCGACCGCAAGGCGGCACTTGCCCGTGAGGCGGGACTTATCCCGCTCTCGCCCGGCGACCTCGAAATCCCGCACACAAACTCGAAGCGCGAGCGGGCGGCTGCGATAAACGCAGTGGACGAGAAGATGATGATTGAGGCTGACGCGATCATCGCCAACCTGACGCCCTTTCGCGGCATTGCGGCCGATACAGGGACAGCCTTCGAACTCGGCTTTATGTGCGCAAGCGGTAAGCCTGTATTCGCTTACACGAATGTGGCTCGCGATCACAGCGGACGAGTGAGCGATCTTTATGGCGGGGCCATCGCCTATGATGGCGACGGTCGATTGCGAGACCCGAATGGAATTGCGGTCGAGGATTTCGGCCTGGCCGACAATCTGATGCTGCACGCTGGGATCGAGCGGCGCGGTGGTGTCCTCATCGTCGGAGACGCGGCGCGGGATGCGCTCTATACGGATCTTGCCGCGTTCAAGGCCTGTCTTGCCGTCGCCGTTGAAAAACTGCGCTCAGGCGCTCAATAAGCTGTAGTCCCTCGGTCGACGGCTTGCAGCCCGCTTCACGCCGCCCGAGGGGGTCGCCGCTCCAGTCGCGCGTTGTGTGGGTGGACAAGTTTGAGAGTTAGCCGGACGGCGGCCAATGGTCGGTATCATGGTCAGGATGCTGATGATTGGTGCTGCTGATCCGGTGCAACATCTGGGGATCGTCGGCGTAGGTCGGTCGCTCGCCCGGCACTTGGGCCAGGTTGGCGTACCAGGATACCCGGCTCTCGTTGCCGTATTGGTTTTCGGGCGGCGCCCGATCGGGCTCATCGAGGGTACCGACCAAAACTCCGATGTCGTCACCATCGGGATAATCGAAGGTGAGTGGGGTGCCACAGTCACGGCAAAAACCACGTCGGCCGACGTCCGAGCTGCGAAAATAGCTGATTGCGCCACGCGTCAGGCGAAAAGCGGGCTTCATCACCGGGCAGATGATCGCGAACGGACCGCCCACAGCCTTCTGGCACATCCGGCAGTGGCAGATATGGACGTTTTGCGGCGGCTCCTCCAGCGCGTACCGCACGGCGCCACATTGGCAGCCACCCGTTAGAACGACGGTCTGCATGCGGACAAACCATGGAAAGATCGCGCTGGCTCGCGTTGTATTGGCGGAGTACGTGTCACCTGGGGGCGAAATGGTTGAAACGGTGCCCCCGTTTGGTAAGGGTGTGTGTCCAGGGCGGAGGCGCCTTGCCGGCACCAAAAAGTAGCGTCTTCAGTGAGCATAGAGCCGGTCCTCACTTCTCCATTGCAGCAGGTTTTTCACACCTGCAACCGGGTCCTCAATAACAATTATTTCGCGGGATCGAAACCCGTCTGTGACGACGTGTTCTGACGGACGTCAACGTCACCTGTGAACAAACATATCTCGACCCACCTTTAGCCGTGGTGGTTCCAGACCGAATGCAACCGGACCACCTCGCCGCCTTGTCCGCGTACTAGTTCTTAATCGCGCCGCCGGCGGCCACGATATCGTCCGGCGTATCGACGTCGAGGCAAGCTGCGTCGCCGACATCGATGTCGAGCACGGGCAGACCTGACGTCGCAATGACATCGCGCGCGCCGACGTCGCCCTCAAGTCTCAACACTGCGCGGTGGAGAGAACGGGGAAGGATAACTGGATTGCCGGGCTTGCCGCGTGAGACGGCGCGCACGACAGCCTCGCCGCCCGCATTGCGAAATGCGAAAATCAAGGCATCGAGATGTGCGGTGGAAAGGCCGGGCATATCGGCCAGCATGACGAGAATGCCGTCGGCACCGTTAGCCCGCTTTGATGAGACACCTGCCATCAGCGAACTCGCCATGCCGCTAGCGTAGTCGGGATTATCGATGAAAATCAGATCGAGCCCATCGAGCGCGGCCTCGATCTCGCTCCTGCGATGGCCGGTGACGACAATGACGGATCCGGCATCCGCACCGAGCGCGATCAATGCCGACCGCCTCACGAGCGGCACGCCGTCGAATTCGGCCAGCAACTTGTGTTTCCCGCCCTCACCCATGCGGCTTGCCTTGCCGGCAGCGAGAACGACGATCGAGACCGATGCCTTAAGCATAAGCCACCAGTCTTGCCGCGGCGATATCAGCCAGAACCGACAGGGCGAGCGACGTTGCATCCCGTGTCGGGCCGAACATCCCGATAGGCGCCTTGATGCGAGCGATGTCGTCCCGTCTGAAAGCCATGGCTCTCAGCCGCTCGACACGTCGACGATGCGTCCGGGTGCTGCCGAGCGCGCCGATGTAGAACCCAGGCGAGGCAAGTGCGGTCTCGAGAATGGCAGCTTCGGCGTCAAGCTCATGATGCAGGAGCACGATGGCCGTGAAGGGATCGATGATGTCGGCAACCGGCCGGACGCCGCCCGGCGCCACGGCAATCACGTCGTAGCCGGAAGCCTCGGCCAGTCGTACGACGGCTTGCGCTTCGATCGTCTGCCCGGAAATGAGGACGCGGGTACGGGGACGGTAGACGGTCAGGAAATCTCGTTCGAGCCAGCACGTCCGTGGCAGCGGTTCTACCGGTTCGAGCGCCTGCCGCTCTGGCGAATATGCAAGGCCGGCTGCCTGCCTGCGTTCGAGACGCTCCAGCACATGCCGCAAAGCTCCGACATCTTTCAGGACATGGATTGCGACAGAGATTCCTCCGCCACAGGGAAGGACGATGTCGAAGAAGGGCGAGCCGTCGCCGAACTTGACCATTCGGTCGCGCCCTTGCGCCATTGCCAGAAGCGCTTCGGAAGCGACGGCGGCTTCGACACATCCGCCGGAGACATAGCCGCAGAACCGCCCGTCTGCGGC
Source organism: Rhizobium sp. LARHSG275 (assembly GCF_052871115.1). Taxonomy (NCBI): domain Bacteria; kingdom Pseudomonadati; phylum Pseudomonadota; class Alphaproteobacteria; order Hyphomicrobiales; family Rhizobiaceae; genus Rhizobium; species Rhizobium sp. LARHSG275. The sequence continues at coordinate 169,456 of NZ_JBIXJN010000005.1, forward strand.
GACCACCATATGAGCGCCGAGCGCGCGCGCAGCCCCGCCCCGGATGTCGACGAGGGTGGCAAGTGCCGCCGCGCCACGACGATGCGCGTCTATCGCGAAGCGAAGCAGTTGCGCAGGGTCGTCGGTGGACGAGGCTCTGACGGGAATTGGCGCCGTGACGGGTGCAAGTGTGTGATGCATGGGAAATCCTACAGGAATTAGCGGCGGTCCGGCTTTCGGACCGCCGTCGACGTGATCAGGCCACGTCCGGCAAGCCGCCGATCAGCTTGTCAAGCGTCAGCGGGTAGTGCCGAACCCTGACGCCGGTCGCATTGTAAACGGCGTTGGCAATCGCTGCCGCGACGCCGCAAAGGCCGAGTTCGCCGACGCCCTTCGCCTTCATCGGCGATGACATCGGATCGGTCTCTTCCATGAAGATCACCTCCTGGTGCGGAATGTCGGCATGCACCGCCACTTCGTAGCTGGCGAGGTCGTGATTGACGAAGAAGCCACGACGGGTGTCGACCGCCAGTTCCTCGGACAGCGCGCCGCCGGCCCCCATCGTCATTGCGCCGATGACTTGGCTGCGGGCAGTGATCGGGTTGAGGATGCGACCTGCCGCGCAGACTGCAAGCATCCTGCGGATCCGGCTTTCCCCAGTGGCAATGTCGACGCCAACCTCCACGAAGTGCGCGCCGAATGTCGATTGCTGATGCGTCTCGGTGAGATCACCCCACTTGATCGTGTCCTCGCCGACAAGGCCATCCGGACCGGCGGCCTCGGCAAGAGGCACCGAACGATTGCCCGAGCGGACCTCTCCGTTCTCGAAGACGATGTCTTCGGAATTGAAGCCGAGCTTCTTGGCAATGGCTTCACGCAGCTTGACGCAGGCTGCATAGACGCCAGACGTCGAAGAGTTCGCACCGAACTGTCCGCCGGAGCCTGCCGAAACAGGAAAACGCGAGTCGCCGAGTTGGACAGCAACCTTGTCGATCGTGACCCCCATCATCTCGGCCGCCGTCTGGGCGATGATCGTGTAGCTGCCCGTGCCGATGTCGGTCATGTCGGTTTCAACCGTCACGACGCCTTCTTGGTCGAGCTTCACCCTTGCTCCGGAAGGAAGCACGAGGTTGTTGCGGAAGGCAGCGGCTACGCCCATGCCGACCAGCCAGTTTCCCTCCCGTTTGGAACCTGGTCTTCCCCGTTCGCTCCAGCCAAACCGCTCGGCACCGAGCTTGAGGCAGCCGATGAGATTGCGCTGGGAAAAAGGCCGCTCCGGCTTCTCCGGATCGACCTGCGTATCGTTGACGATCCGAAACTGCACGGGATCGATACCGACTTTTTCGGCAATCTCGTCGATGGCGATTTCGAGCGCCATCAGTCCGGGGGCTTCGCCCGGAGCGCGCATGGCGTTGCCCTCTGGAAGGTGAAGTGTCGCCAGCCGCATCGCGGTCATGCGGTTCGCTCCGGCATAGAGAAGACGGGTCTGATTGACGGCGGTCTCAAGCTGACCGCCGGGTTGGTCGCCGGACCAACTTTCGTGCGCAATGGCGGTTATCTTGCCGTCACGCTCGGTTCCAATACGGATCCGCTGGATTGTCGCCGGCCGATGAGTTGTGTTGTTCGGCATGAGCGGTCGTGGAAGAGCGACTTTGACCGGCCGCCCGACCGCCTTTGCTCCGAACGCGGCGAGCACGGCGTCGGCTCGCAGGAAGAGCTTGCCGCCGAACCCGCCGCCGATGAACGGCGACATCAGATGGACCTTTTCCTTGTCGATGCCGAGTGTGGTCGCCAGATCCGTGCGCCACCAGTCGATCATCTGACTTGACGTCCACACCGTCAGTTCATCGCCGCTCCAGGCAGCGATGGAAGCATGCGGCTCCATCATGGAATGGGATTGGTCGGGCGTCGTGTAGGTCGCGTCCAGAGTGACGGGCGCTGACCTGAAGGCAGCCTCGAAATCGCCGACTGCGGTATCGGGCTGCTGCGATTGGTCCGGCTTGACGGCTTTATCCTTTGCCTGGCCGAGATCGTACACACCCTTTTCTTCAGCGTAATCGACCTTGACCAGAGCGGCTGCGGCACGCGCCTGCTCGAAACTCTCGGCAACGACGACGGCGACTATCTGGTGATAGTGCTGAACCTCGTCGCCACCGAAGAGCTTGGCGGTGTTGAACTTGCCCTTCTTCCGTTCGCCGACGTCGAGTGTCGTCACGACGGCAAGCACACCCGGAGCCGTGTTGGCGGCGGAAACGTCCATGGAGGTGATGCGGCCCTTGGCGATGGCCGCGCCGACGGGATAACCATAGGCGTAGCGCATATTCGGATCGTGCCACTCATAAGCATACATTGCCCGGCCCGTCGTCTTGAGCTGGCCGTCGATGCGGTGGATCGGCTGTCCGACGACCTTCAGATTGTCGATCGGGTTGGTTGTCGCTGGCGTATCGAACTGCATGGCTCAACCCCTTGCTTCGGCAATGACGGCGCCGAGCGTGCGCTCGACCAGATCGACCTTGAAACGGTTCTGTTCGGTCGGATGGGCATCGGCGAGAAGAACGCCTGCCGCCGCCCTCGCGCCTTTCGGCAACTCGGCTTCGGCGGCCTCGACGCGCCATGGCTTGTGGGCGACGCCGCCGACGGCGATCCGTCCTGTGCCGTCCGATTGGATTACGGCTCCGACCGAGACGAGTGCGAAGGCATAGGAAGCGCGGTCTCGGACTTTACGATAGATGTGCTTGCCGCCGAAAGGCGGCGGTAGCAGCACCGCCGTGATGAACTCGCCGCGCTCAAGGACAGTTTCGATATCAGGCGTATCGCCCGGCAACCGATGGAAGTCGGCAATCGCAATCGCGCGGCGACTGCCGTCGGCCTTGACGGTTTCCACAACAGCATCGAGCGCCCGCATGGCGATGGCCATGTCACTCGGATGCGTGGCGATGCAGGATTCGCTGGTGCCGACGACGGCATGCTGGCGGCTGAAGCCGCCGATGGCGGAACAACCGCTGCCGGGCTGCCGCTTGTTGCACGGCTGGTTCGTGTCATAGAAATAGGGACAGCGCGTGCGCTGCAGGAGGTTGCCGGCCGTCGTCGCCTTGTTGCGTAACTGCCCGGAGGCGCCCGCAACCAGCGCCCTGGAGAGCAGGCCGTAGTCACGGCGAACGGTCTCATGGGCGGCAAGTTCGGTGTTGCGGACCAAAGCGCCGATGCGCAGCCCGCCCTCCGGCGTGGGCTCGATCTTGTCGAGGCCGAGACCGTTGACGTCGATCAGGTGCGTCGGCGTCTCGATCTCGAGCTTCATCAGGTCGAGGAGGTTGGTGCCGCCAGCGATGAATTTTGTTTCGGGATTGGAAGCGGCCGCCTTGGCCGCGGCCTCGACGGACGAGGCGCGTTCGTAGGTGAAGGCTCTCATGCTTTTATCCCCGCGACTTCCGAAATGGCATCGATAATGTTGGAATAGGCGCCGCATCGACAGATGTTACCGCTCATGCGCTCGCGGATCTCGGCCGGAGTGACAGCCGCCTGAGCCGTAAGATCGCCGGTGACGTGGCTCGGTATGTTCGCCTTGATCTCCTCGAGCACGGCCATGGAGGAACAGATCTGTCCCGGCGTGCAGTAGCCGCACTGGAAGCCGTCATGCTTGACGAAGGCCGCCTGCATTGGATGAAGGTTTTCAGGCTGGCCGAGGCCTTCGATCGTGGTGATTTGATCGCCTTCGTGCATCACCGCCAGCGTCAGGCAGGCGTTGATGCGGTGGCCGTCGACCATCACGGTGCATGCACCGCATTGGCCGTGGTCGCATCCCTTTTTCGTGCCTGTGAGATGCAGGTGCTCGCGCAGCGCGTCGAGCAGCGACGTTCTGTTGTCGACCTCGAGATCGCGGTTCTCGCCGTTAACCGCGAAAGAAACTTTCGATGTATAGGCCATGTCATTTCCTGGGGACTGTGCCGCCGCGGGCGCAGCGGCTCCGGTCACCGCAATCGTTGCGGCCGACGAGATAAGTAGATCTCGACGGGAAAGTTCCAGTTGTGTCTGGCTTGGCATGAACAGTTCCACCTTGCTCGTTGGACATAGGCGCGCGTCGACGCCGTTTGCTGAGGTAGTGCAACTCCGCCGTCTGATTAGTCCCTTTCCGTTGCATACGGTTATCGATCTAGCTCATGAATTCCCCGAGCCGCGGCCATACGATGCTGCGAACCATATATTCAGTAAAGTTGGCTTGGATGCTGAAGCGCCCGCGGAGTAACGGCCGCCGATGCGCGCGAAAAAAAGCAGCGCCATGCGCAAAAAATGATGCTTTTCCGGCTTATCTTTATTCCCTACTCCCTATCGAAGCAGGTGACGAAAAGGGATGACCGCATGCCCACGCCGTTTTACTGGAACGAGCTCAACACATATGATTTTGCCGGCCTCTCTCCCGAGACCACGGTTGCCATTCTGCCTATCGCCTCGACGGAACAGCACGGCCCGCATCTGCCGATCGCAACCGATGTCGCGATCGCGACTGGCATGCTGGCGGAGTTGAGGCGGCAGCGGCCGGAGGATCTGGACATCCTGGTCCTTCCGACACAGGAGATCGGCAAGGCCAACGAACACATCTACGGCCCCGGCACGCTGTCGCTAGGTGCCGAGCTGCTCATCCCAGTCTGGACGGCGATCGGCGCAAAGGTTGCCGAAGCCGGGCTGCGGAAGATGGTGATCGTCAACTCCCACGGCGGCAATGTCGACATCATGAGCATCGTCGCGCGCGAACTGCGCGTGCGCCATCAAATGGCGGTGGTCTCCACCCAATGGGGCCGTTTCGGTCATCCGGAAGGCATGGTCAGCGATCACGAGAGCAAATACGGCATCCACGGCGGCGATGTCGAGACGTCGTTGATGCTCAACTTCCGCCCCGAACTGGTGCGCATGGACAAGGCCCAAAACTTTGCCTCGAAGGCCAAAGGGATGCGAGAGCAATCGAAATTTCTTCAGCCTCTGCCGCCGCATTCGCTGGCCTGGATCGCGCATGACCTCAATCCCTTCGGCGTGGTCGGCGATGCTTCGATCGCCACAGCCGAAAAGGGCGAGGCGATCTGCCGCCATCAGGTCAAGGGGTTTGTCGAGCTGCTCCAGGATCTCAAGGCCTATCCGCTTTCGAATCTCTATGTGAAATAGGCTCAGCCGCGGGTTTCACATCCGGTGGGATATGACCCTTGGCCTGCAATTCCTGCACCAGGCCGAGCAGTTCGGCGAGCAGATATTCGACGAAAAGGCTGGTGGCCGCGTCGAGGGGCGCGCGGGCACGCGCAAACAGCTTCATCTGCTGGTAACGCGCATGCGGCTCGGCGATCGGCCGGAAGACGAGTTCACCGCGCCGGCATTCGGTGATGACGTCGAGCGGATTGAGCAGCGTCAGCCCTGTGCCGCATTTGACCAGCTGTTTCAGCATCTCCGATGCATTGGTTTCCAGCACCGGCTCGACCGAGATGGGCAGGCGCGCAAAAGCAAGGTTGATCACCTCGCGCAGGCTGGTGCCCGGCTGCGCCAGAACCAGTTTTTCCTGGGTGACATCGGCAAGGTTGATCGGCCCGGGGCCGATGAGTTGATGCCCCGGCGGCAGCACGACACCGATCGGGATATCGAAATTTCCGAGCGTGCGGATGCCGGGCATGGCGGGGATGTTGAAGCCGAGACCGATATCCACCTCGCCTGATACAACAGGGTTGGCCGTCGTGCCGCCGGTATCGTTGCGCAGCTGGATGAAGACGCGCGGATGCTCTGAAAGAAAGCGCGCGATGATTTCGGGCAGCGGCCCGGCGGCAAGCCCAACGGTCGTCACCATGCGCACCTTGCCTGCCTGCTGCATCTTGAGGCTGCGGATGCGCCCCTCCAGGCGCTCGTAATTCTTCAGCACGTCCCGAATATGCTCGATGCAGAGTTCGCCGGCAGCCGTGAGCCGCAGGCCACGCGGCAGCCGCTCGAAAAGCGGCGCCCCGATCTCCTCCTCCAGCGCCAAAATCTGCCTGTTGACCGCCGACGACGCGACGTTGAGGCGCGCGGCCGCCTTGCGGATCGAACCGCAACGGGCGATCTCGTTGATGTAAAGAAGGCGTCTGGAGTGCAACATGATCTCTCCAATGCATAAATTTTGCGCAGGGCGCACAAATTATCTTCAGCTTTCCCAGAGATGCCGAAAAGGCATCAATGCGCACGAATTTTGATGCTTTTCAAAGCGCATGGCAATGGCTCAAATTCCCTCAAAAGGGGGCTGAGCAAGGCTTCCCTCGGCTCAAAAGGGGAACTGCCAACCATGTTGAAAGCACAGACGAAGATGCAATTTCTGCGCTGCCTCGGCCTCGCCTCGGTGCTTGCCGCCGCCTCGCCGGCGCTCGCCCTCGACAAGGTGAGCTACGGGACGAACTGGCTTGCCCAGGCGGAACATGGCGGCTTCTACCAAGCCGTTGCCGACGGCACCTATGCAAAATATGGCCTCGACGTCACCATCGTGCAGGGCGGCCCGAATGCTGCAAACAGCGCGCTGCTGATCTCCGGCAAGCTCGATTTCTACATGGGCGGTCCGCAAGGAGAGATATCCGCCGTCGAACAGGGCATTCCGCTGGTCGATGTCGCCGCGATCTTCCAAAAGGATCCCCAGGTGCTGATCGCCCATCCGGATAACGGCATCGACAAGTTCGAGGATCTCGCCAAGCTGAAAACGCTATTCCTCAGCAAGGACGGCTATCTTACCTATTTCGAATGGATGAAGGCCAACTTCAAAGGCTTCAAGGACGAGCAGTACAAGCCCTATAACTTCAGTCCCGCCCCCTTCCTTGCAGACAAGGACTCCGCCCAGCAGGGGTATCTGACCTCCGAACCCTACGAGATCCAGAAGCAGGCAGGCTTCGAACCGAAGGTCTTCCTGCTCGCCGACAATGGCTACTCGCCCTATTCGACGATGATCACGACGACGCAGACAATGATCGACGGCAAACCCGACGTCGTGCAGCGCTTCGTCGATGCCTCGATCGAAGGCTGGTACAACTACCTCTACGGCGACAACACCAAGGCGAACGAACTGATCAAGAAGGACAATCCTGAAATGACGGACGGCCAGCTCGCCTACTCCATCGCCAAGATGAAGGAATATGGCATCATCGAATCCGGCGACAGCCTCGACAAGGGCATCGGCTGCATCACCGATGCGCACTACAAGACGTTCTTCAACGAGATGGTGGCGATCAAGGTCTTCAAGCCGGAGACGGACTACACCAAAGCCTTTACGACGAAGTTCGTCTGCAAGAGCACCGGCGTGGCACTGAAGAAGTAGGCCGACGACTGACGGCTCTCCTGGTCCGCCATCGAGGATGTGGCGGGCCGTATCCTCCCGCATGAACGAGACAGCAATGCTCCCAGCAAACGCCCAGGCGGTATCCCCGAAAGAGACGCGCAAGCGGCCGCTTGTTGTCATGCAGTCGGTCTCGAAGGTCTTTTCCAGCGGCACTGCCGCCCTTTCGAACATGTCGCTCACGGTCGAAAGCGGCGAGTTCGTCAGCCTGCTCGGCCCTTCCGGATGCGGCAAGTCGACGGCGCTGCGCATCATAGCCGGTCTCGGCGATGTCACCTCGGGAACGATCGACTGGCCGAGTTCGCGCATCAATTCCAGAGGTCTGCCGGAGGGCGATATCGGCTTTGTCTTCCAGGAGCCGACGTTGATGCCCTGGAAGAACGTGTTCGACAATGTCCATCTGCCGCTGAGGTTGAGGCGCGTTTCGAAGGCAGCCACGCATGATCAGATCATGGAAGTGCTGACCACCGTCGGCCTTCAGGATTTTGCCAAGGCCTATCCGCGCGAACTTTCCGGCGGCATGAAGATGCGCGTCTCGATCGCCCGTGCGCTGGTGACGAAGCCGAAGCTGCTGCTGATGGACGAGCCTTTCGCCGCGCTCGATGAGATCACCCGCCAAAAGCTCAACGACGACGTGCTGCGGCTGTGGAAGGCGAGCGGCATTACGGTGATTTTCGTGACGCATTCGGTCTTCGAGTCCGCCTATCTCTCGAACCGCATCGTCGTGATGAAGGCAAGGCCCGGGCGCGTGCATGCCGACGTCCCGCTGATCACCAGCCTCGAACGCGACGCGCACTACCGCACCTCGGAAGAATACCGCAAGGCCTGCGAAACGGTATCGCATTCGCTGATCGGGGCGATCAATTCGGCAGGGGATCATTGATGAGTGACGAAACAGACACATCGCCGCTGCTCGTCAAGGGTACCGCAAGCGCAAGGCGCCGCGATCTTGCGCTGCGCATCGCCATCCCCTTCCTCGTCATCGCCCTGATGATCCTCCTCTGGTACGCCTATGTGAAACTGTCGGGCGTCCCGCCCTATATCCTGCCAGGACCGGCCGCTGTGGCAAACGCCTTCGTGACGGATTGGGGTACGCTTGCCCCTGCCCTCTGGGTCACCACAAAGATCACCTTCATCTCACTGATGCTGGCGCTTGTCGGCGGCGTCGGCTTTGCGATCTTTCTCGTGCAGTCGCGCTGGGTCGAGCTTGCCTTCTATCCCCTTGCCGTCATCCTGCAGGTAACGCCAATCGTCGCCATCTCGCCGCTGATCCTGATCTACGCGCCCTCCACGCAGGTTGCGCTGCTGATCTGCGCCTTCCTCGTCGCCTTTTTCCCGATCCTGTCGAACATGGTCCAGGGCCTGAAGAGCGTCGACCACAATCTGATCAACCTCTTTGAGCTCTACGGCGCCTCGCGCTGGCAGACGCTGCTCTTTCTCAAACTGCCTGCCGCCCAACCCTATTTCATGACCGGTCTTCGCATCGGCGGCGGCCTGGCGCTGATCGCCGCCGTCGTCGCCGAATTTGCGGCGGGCTCTGCCGGTGCCGGCTCCGGTCTCGCCTTCCGCCTGCTGGAAGCACAGTACCGGATGAACATACCGCGGCTCTTTGCGGCGCTGTTGATGCTCTCCATGCTTGGGGTGGCGATCTTCGGCCTCACCACCTTCATCGCCTGGCTGAGCCTTCATCGCTGGCATGAAAGCAGCGTCAAACGGGAAAACTGATGACCTATTCCTTCATATCCCCGCCGAATGCGGCCCGCTTCGTGCTGAGCAATGCGACGGTGCCCGCCATCACCGTCGAGCATGTCGACGTGCCGGTCACGGAAGGTCTGGCCACGGTCGATATCGTCATCAGCGACGGCACGATTGCCGCCATCCGGCCGGCCGGCGCCGCACCCGCCGATTACGCCAGGACCGATCTTAAGGACGGTATGGTCTGGCCGTGCTTTGCCGATATCCATACCCATCTTGACAAAGGCCATATCTGGCCGCGCCAGGCCAATCCCGACGGCAGCTTCATGGGTGCGCTCGATGCCGTCAGGGCCGACCGGGAAGCCAACTGGTCAGCCGCAGACGTCAAACGGCGCATGGAATTCTCGCTCCGCTCCGCCTATGCCCATGGCACCAGCCTGATCCGCACGCACCTGGATTCGCTTGCGCCCCAGCATCGCATCTCCTTCGAGGTTTTTGCCGAAATCCGGGATGTCTGGAAGGACAGAATTGCGCTGCAGGCGGTCGCCCTCTTCCCGCTGGATGCCATGGCAGACAGCGCCTTCTTTGCCGATCTCGTCACAACAATCCGACAGAACGGCGGCCTGCTTGGCGGCGTCACCCGGATGGGGCCGGAGCTTGTCTGGCAGCTCGACACGCTCTTCAGGACTGCCGCAGAGCAGGGCCTGGATGTCGATCTGCATGTCGACGAGACGGATGATCGCGGCGCGGAAACACTGAAGGCAATCGCCGAGTCCGTGCTGCGCAACGGGTTCGAGGGCAAGGTGACCGCCGGTCATTGCTGCTCGCTCGCCCGCCAGGACGAAGACACCGCCGCGCGCACCGTCGAGTTGGTCGCTAAGGCAGGCATCGCGGTCATCTCACTGCCGATGTGCAACATGTATCTGCAGGATCGCTCTGCCAGCCGCACCCCGCGCTGGCGCGGCGTCACGCTGTTCAAGGAACTGGCCGCCGCCGGTGTCGCGACCGCGGTCGCATCCGACAATACCCGCGACCCCTTCTATGCCTATGGCGACCTCGATCCGGTGGAGGTCTTCCGCGAGGCCGTGCGGATTCTGCATCTCGATCACCCACTCGATACCGCCGCCCGTGTCGTCACCACCTCGCCCGCCGCCATCGTCGGACGGCCGGACAAGGGCCGCATCGCCGCCGGCGATCCGGCCGATCTCGTGCTCTTCAGCGCGCGGCGCTGGAGTGAATTCCTGTCCCGTCCGCAGTCTGACCGCGTCGTGCTTCGCCGCGGCAAGGTGATCGACCGCAGCCTGCCGGATTACCGTGAACTCGATAACGTCGTTGGAGCCTGACATGGCCGATTATCAGAAGATCAAAAAGGAACTCGAAGGCATCGCCGTTGAGGATAATCCGGCGCTAGTTCGCCAGAAGAGCCGGGATTTCTACTGGTATTCGCCTGTACTCAAAGCCCAGCTCGACAATGTGACGGCCGATGTCGTCGTCACGCCGAAGACCGAGGAAGAGGTCATCCGGACGCTGAAGGTCGCCTATGCCCATGGCGTTCCGGTGACGCCGCGTGGCGCCGGCACCGGCAATTACGGCCAGGCCATGCCGCTTTCCGGCGGCATCGTGCTGAACCTTGCCGCCATGGACAAGATCAAGGAGATCCATCCCGGCCGCGTCATCTGTGAACCCGGCATCGTGCTTGCCCAGCTCGACAAGCAGACCAAGGCCCATTCCGGCCAGGAGCTGCGTTTCCATCCCTCCACCGCGCAGACGGCGACGGTCGGCGGCTTCATCGCCGGCGGCTCGGGCGGCGTCGGCTCGATCACCTGGGGCGGCTTGCGCGACCTCGGCAACATCCTGCGCCTGCGCGTCGTCACCATGGAAGCCGAACCGCGTGTCCTCGATCTCACCGGCTGGGATCTGCAGAAGGTGAGCCACGCCTACGGCACAAACGGCATCATCACCGAGATCGAGATGCCGCTTGCACCTGCCTATGACTGGGTCGATGTGCTCGTCGGTTACGACGACTTCATGGAAGCGGTGCGCTTCTCAGACGCACTGGCGAAATGCAACGGCATCCTCGTCAAGGAGATCGCACCGATTGCCGCTCCCATTCCTTGCGACTATTTCACCCGCCACAAGCCCTACATCCGTCAGGGCCAGTCGATCGCCGTGCTGATGATCGCGCCGCACTCCATGGATGCTTTTCTTGCCTTCACAGCGGCGCAGAAGGGCGAGATCATGTTCCGCTCCGACAAGGTGGAAAGCATGCGCGGGATCCCGCATGCCTATGAGCTTGCCTGGAACCACACGACATTGCGTGCGCTGAAGGTCGACCCGAGCTTCACCTATCTGCAGGTGCAATATCCGGGGCCGGATCATGTCGCCAAGGTTCGGAAGATGGTCGAAATCTTCGGTGACGAAGTTCCGGGTCATCTCGAATTCATCAAATTCGACGGACAGATCCAGTGCTCCGGGCTGCCGCTGGTGCGCTATACCACCGAGGAGCGGCTGGAGGAGATCATCAAGATCCACCAGGACAATGGATGCCCGATTTTCAACCCGCACCGCTATACGCTGGAAGAAGGCGGCATGAAGCGCACCGACGCGGTGCAACTCGCCTTCAAGCAGGAAACCGATCCGAAGGGCCTGCTCAATCCCGGCAAGATGATCGCATGGGATAATCCCGATTTCGATTTCAACGCCGGCAAGAACTATCTCTTCCCCGGCCTGGCGGCCCTGATGGAGGCCTCATGAGGGTTCTCGTCCTCCACTCTCACCCGGTCGAGGAAAGTTACGGCAAGGCGCTTTACCGGCAAACCATCGAGAGCCTTGAGAAGGCCGGGCATGTTGTGGATGGCTGCGACCTCTATGAAGAGCAGTTCGATCCGGTGCTCTCGCGCCACGACCGGCTCGTCTATCACGACTATCCGGAAAATCTGAAGCTGGTGGAATCGCATGTCGACCGGCTCAAAGCGGCCGAGGGGCTGGTGATCTGCACCCCGATCTGGAATTTCGGCTTTCCGGCAATCCTGAAGGGATATTTCGACCGCGTCTGGCTGCCGGGCGTTTCCTTCGAGCTGGTCAACGGCAAGGTAGAATCGCGGCTACGCCACATCCGCAAGCTCGCAGCCGTCCTGACTTACGGGGCAACGCCGTTCAGGGCTTTCGCCGCCGGCAACCCGCCGAAGAAAATCGTCAAGCGCGTACTGAGGGCGCAGATCAATCCGCTAAGGCCGGTGACGTTCCTGGCCCACTACGACATGAACAATTGCACGCCGGAGACGCGCGCAAAATTCCTCGCCCGCGTCGGAGACGCGATGGAGCGCTTTTAGAAGATTTTCGCGGCTGTCACCTCGACCTCGACCAAGAACTCAGGGCGCGTAAAGCCGCCGATGACGAGCAAGGTGGAAACCGGCTTCGGATCGAGCGTATAGCGATCCCGTACAGCCATATAGGCCGGGAAATCTTCGCGGCGGGTGACGAAGCCCGAAATGCGGATGACGTCGGCAAAACTCATTTCCGCCTCCTCGAGGATCGCCTTGATCGCCTCGAAGCAGAGTTCCGCCTGAGCAGTGATGTCGGTCGGAACAGTATCGTCGAGACCGATACCGAGCTGGCCCGACGTGACGAGCAGCGCGGCGCCCGGCGGCACCAGCAGGCCGTGATTGTAATTTCCGAAAGGCCGGCGCACCGAGGTCGGATTGAAAGTCTTTTTCATCGATCTGAGAATTTCCCGAGGGCTGCAGATATCGAGCCTACAGGATGCGGCGGGATATGAGAATATCGCTGCGTCCATAATGTTTTGCGACAGAAAGCAGGACGAGCGCCTTGAAGGGAATCGAACCTGCGGCCCATTTTCATCGACACCGTCGGAATTTCAGGAATGCTCACGTCTGGAGATTGAAGCGAAATTCCCAGGCGTTAATGCCACAACGCCGAAATTGGCACGGCTGATAGGCGTTCGCCGAATGGAACCACCTTGTTATGATCGTACGAGACAATGCCTGAAACAAATTGTTCTCCACATGCCTCGGCCAAAATTCGCAATCCGGAAAAATCGGAACTCGAGACGGATGCTGCCGCTTTTATCTCGATACCGACAACCCTCCCTCTTCTGTCTTCGATGACGATATCGACTTCGTTCTGCTGCTTGTCACGAAAATGCGAAAACTCGAAGCGGGTATGCCCGCCGCTGGCGAGTTTTAGGATCTCCCCAAACACGAAAGTCTCCAGCAATGCTCCGAACTGACCCCTGTCGTCGCGCAGGCGGTCGAGAGAGAGGTCCCGAAGAGACGCGAGCAGACCAGAATCGAGGAAATGTATTTTCGGTGTTTTGGTCAGGCGTTTCAGTTTGTTGGAAAACCAGGGCTGCACAGTTCGAGCGAGGAACAGGCTCTCGAAGATGCCGACATATTTTTGCGTTGTGATGTGGTTCATACCGATGGCCGCACCAATTCCGTAATAGTTCACGAGCTGACCCGAATGCTGTGCCAGAATGCGTAGCAGGCGCGGCATTTGAGCAATCTGCTCGATTTGCGCGACATCGCGAACGTCGCGTTGAACGATCGCCTGGATATTATCCGCATACCAGTCCTGTCTGCGGCTCAGGGTTTTACGGCCCAATGCCTCGGGATATCCACCGGCCAACACCGCCGCCATCAGGTCGTCTCCGGCGATTGGTTCTCCGGCCTTGGCTTCGTTTTGAAAGGCGTCGCGCAGGAAGCTGCTGTCGGCTGTCCTGATCTCGCTTTGCGCAAGCGGTAGCAATCGTACGACCTCCATGCGCCCCGCAAGCGAGTCTGCCACGCGTGGCAACGTCATTAGATTGGCTGAACCGGTCAGGAGGAAACGCCCTGGGCGCTGGTCGGTATCCACGCTTTCCTTGATGGCCAACAACAGCTCGGGAGCGCGCTGAATTTCATCGATGATGGCGCGATCCATACCTCTTACAAAGCCAACTGGATCCTGTCGCGCTGCGTCCAGGGTAGTCGCATTGTCCAGCGTTTAATTATTCCATCCCCTTGTTGGCCATCTTCTTGGCCAACGTTGTTTTTCCTGACTGTCGGGGACTGACGATCAGTACGACTCGCGTGTCTGACATGGCGTCGGCAACGCGTTGCTCAACGAGTCTTGGACACAGCGCCACAACTTCATTCCTTTGATGACTGTTTGAAACTACCGTGATGACCGATTGAAAGTCAGGGCGTGACCATTTGAAATCCACATGGCGGCCGATTGAAACGAGAAACCAAAAGTCGGTAGCATGCCAGATTGCGGCCTGAGGTAGGCGAGAGGCCACGCAGGCGCCGCTGAAGCTTTCGCGGCGGTCACCGGAACTGACCTGGCTGATCCTCAACGGAGGGGTACCTGATCAGGAGAGAAGCGAAAGCAAACTGTGTATATTTCCATCGCACCGCCAAGCCGGCCGGGATGCGCATCCTCTGCGATTATCTCGTGGTCCATGGCTTCCTGACCAAGGAGGGCGAACAGTACCGAATGACGCCCTCGACCAGAATTTTCCTCGATCGCAGTTCGCCGGCCTTATATGGGCTCTGCCGTCGAGTTCGTCGCGGCACCCGAAATTCTCGATAATTTTATGCGCGATCCGGCCGCTGTCGTGCGCAATGGCGGTTCGGCCGGACTTGCAAACCTTCCGGCGGACAATCCAGTCTGGTTGAAGTTTGCGCGTGGCATGGGCTGCTTCACGGGTCTCAGCGCCAAATACTGGCTGACGAAATCTCCGGCTGGCCGAGCGCTCCCAAAAGATGTTGGACATCGCTGCAGGTCCATGCGTCTTCGGGATCGAAATCGCGAAGGCCTTTCCAACGGCGGAGATCGTCGCCGTCGACCGGGCCGCAGTGTTGGAGCTGTCGAGGCAGAATTCGGAAAAAGCCGGCATGGCTGACCGGTATCGGACGATAGCCGGCAGTGCTTTCGATGTCGCGACTACCAGGACAAAACAGACCCAGGGCCACATACTGGATCAACGCGGTAATCAGAAACCAACCCGTCGGCATCGAAATCGCTCTGGCCAGTGCTCAAGGAACGAACGCGACTGGAACCGCCGGCAGGGTTGTCTCATGTCCCTGATCTGAAGTCGGCTACGCCTTATCTTTGCGTCACGCGCCGCGAAGCGACCAAGTGGATAGGCCCGTTGCCTTCAAAGGTCCGTCCGCTGCGCTGCCCGTCCGCGCTTTTGTCTCCGTCCAATTGAAACTGGTTGACCAGATCCCGCAGGCGGCCTGCCTCGGAGGACAATGAGGCTACGGCAGCCGTCGACTGCTCAACCATCGCCGCATTTTGCTGGGTCGCTTGGTCCATCTGATTGACGGCCGTGTTGATCTCAGCAAGTCCCGTCGACTGCTCACGCGCCGATGTGGCAATCGCATCCATGAGTTGGTTGATCTGCACGACATACTCACCGATCGACTTGAGCGACGTTCCCGTTTCGAGAACCAGTTTTACGCCATTTTCCACATCAGTTGATGACTTTTGAATAAAGCCTTTGATTTCCTTGGCCGCTTGAGCTGCGCGCTGGGCAAGCTCACGGACTTCCTGTGCGACCACTGCAAAACCTTTGCCCGCCTCACCCGCACGGGCAGCTTCAACGCCGGCATTCAATGCCAGGAGGTTCGTCTGGAAGGCGATTTCATCGATTGCACTAATGATGTTCGAAATCTGCTGTGAACTGTCTTCGATGCGTCGCATGGCCTGTTCCGCCTGCGAGACGACAGTTGCCGACCGCTGAGCGCTGATATCGGCTTCCTTGGCGACGTTGCGCGCCTCGTCGGTGCGTTTGGTCGACATCGTCACATTCGAAGTGATCTCATCCAGGGCTGCGGCCGTCTCCTCGAGAGAGGCTGCCTGTTGTTCGGTACGCTTGGACAGATCCTGCGCGGCAGATGCAATTTCACCGGTACCATTATCGATGCTGTGCACCGTCTCGAGCACGGCGCCGATCGTCGCACCCAGTTGCCGGAGCGAGGCGTTGAAGTCTCCGCGCAACGCTTCATACTCGGCCGAAAATTGCTCTGAAAGCTGGAAGGATATGTCGCCTGCTGCAAGCCGCCGGAGACCTTCGCCCAATGTCGTGGTCGCGAAGCGCAATTGTTCCGCCTCGCGTTCAACGCGCTGCTGGGCTGCGGCGCGCGTTGCCTCGCTCTCTCTGCGGGATTCGGCCGCTTCCTTCTCGAGCCTGACGACATTGAGGGCATTCTGGCGGAAGATTTCAACCGCACCGGCCATTTCGCCGACTTCATCGGCGCGACCGGCATAGGGAATATCACTGTCAAGATCGCCACCCGACAAGCGCCTCATGGCGGAGGCAATGTCTCGGATTGGGTTGGCGATGCCTGATATCGCAAAGAAGATGCCGGCTATGGCAAGAAGCACGGCCAGCCCTGCGATCGCGGCTGTCAGCAGGAAGGCGGATTGCGCGGAATCACCGCTCGCGGTCACAAAGCCTTCGGCCTGTTTGAGAATGAAAGCGACTAGATCCGCCACTGCCTTGTTCACCAGCTCGGCTTGCGGCTCCATATTTTCCTTAAAGAGGCGGATAGCTTCAGGCGTCTTCGCGTCATTCTCAAACGCGATCATTTGCTCTGCCAGCGCACGATATTTGGCGAGTTCCGGCTTGATCTGATTGATCAGTTCGCGCCCACGCTCCGTGCGGACACCCTTTTCGTATTCGGCGACAACCGTGTCCAGCTCAACGCCAGCCGCATCGATCTCTTGCTGGCCGGCCTTTTTTTGCTCCGCCGTGTCCACGAGAAGGTATTGTCCATAGACTAATTTCAGGTCGAGGAAGTTATCCTTGATCTCGCGAGCCGTCACCAGCCGCTGCATCCAGAAGGTCCCGATCTGCTCGGTATTGGCACGAAGCGTCGAAATCGTGGTCAGTGAGATATAGGACAGGCCCACCATGAACAGACTGATGACCGACAGCTTTAAGATCAGGGCTTGCTTGATACTCGGGCGTTTCATGCGGGTCTCCTCCAAGGTACTACGACGACCGGCGTGCCGGCTGATGTAAAATTTCGCACCGGATTCAATAATTTAGTATTAACTAAACAATGATCCCGCTTTATTTCCTCAGATCTGCCAAGCAGATCCATACTTACGCGATCAAATAAGCGCACCGCGACTTTAAGTTCCTTGAATCTGAGGAATATGACACGTGTCGCGAGCTGAAATAACCCCGGTGTTAGTCTCGATAACAGGCCGAATCGGTCGACATCGACCAGAATCGGCACCTCCGGTCGCTGTCCTGCCAAGTGCGAGCTCGGCAAGCAGCTGCATGCTTGCAATTCGATCTACCGAACACATACCGGGTCGATGCAGCAACCAGTAAATCAACCTGCCGAGATTGAAATCGCGCTCTGGCAGTATTCCGGAACGAAGGCGACTGGGACCGACGGATGCAGCCGCTTTCATCGGATGAACGGGAGCGCGCATCGACCTACCGATTTGATCGGGATGGGGCTCCCTTCATCGCCGGCCGGTATCTCCTGCGGCGGCTGTTGAGCATGCATACTCGGATATCGGCGAGCGGGCTGCTGTTGTCCCCGGACAACCACGGCAGACTGAGGCTTAAGGGGCGTGAGAGGCCACAGTTCAGCCTCACCAATGCCGATGGGCTCGTAGCGGTCGCTGTGGCTTTTGGATGTGATCACTCGGTTGCCCCTGCGCGCGGTGACGGGTGCGCTGGTTTCGCCAACGCGCCAAGCAGAAAGCGTCTCGGCAAACAGCAGTCCGGTATCTGCCTTAATGGCGCCCGTGCAACTAAGATGAGTGTGTTAGTACCTTTTAATCGATAAAATGAATGCGTTCGACATTCTTGAAAAGGTTGCACCTAGCATCGACGCCTTCTGCGCCAGGTGAATTGCTCAACAGGCCGTTCTGTCCGGGGAGGAAGGGACCGAGACGATCGTCAATCTGCCGGTCTTGAAAGGAATCGAGCCGTGAATTCGGCCTGTCACGTGTGTGAGACTTTGGCCCAATATGGCACGCTAACTGCACACTGTCGTCTCCTGGTACAAAATCATTAGGGCACAGATCGTCTTTTGGGGCGGAATTCGCGGCTCGTCTTGCCTCCGGTCGTCTGCTCCCTAGATCCGACACATGGATACCGAGCGAACCACAGCTCATATCAAATCGGTAAGGGCGTCTTCGCGGAAACTCTCCAGAGGTTGAGCCCGGCCATTGTAGAGCAGGTAGAGCACCTGCTTGGTGGACGTACGCGTGATATCCGCCTCAATGGGGAGCTAGCTCAGCTTTTTGGCGAACGCTCCTGGACGCGGACCGCCAAGATCATCCGCTCGTGGATGGTCTGGGTTATCGTGCTCGACGTGCTGACGTTGGGCCTTAACGCGATCTTGCTTCCGACAGAAACCGTCATATCCATGCTTTGGCCGGCGTCTATCCTTCCCCCCGCGGCTCTTGTTGCCGCAATTGCCTTCCTGCGGCCGCATGCTTTGTGGGCGCAGGGAGTTTTCCTCCTCTCGGCTGTTTTTTTCATCCTCCTGTCGGTCGCCTTGGTGGGCGTTAACACCGGTGGCGAGTTTTAAGAGCGGCATTTGACCATCATGCTTTTTGTGGCCGTCACGGCCATTATCATTTTTCCCATTCCACTCGGTTGGGCGATGGCGATCGGTGCTTCTGCCCTCAGTATCTATCTTGTGTTTCAACTGCGAAATCCGGGCATCGAAGCTGGGAGTGCTCTGGCCGGCACGCTGTTTTTCGCAAGCGGTATGGCTGCAACCGTCGTTGCCCGACGCACCGCAACGGTCTTCGCTGAGAAGACCTTCTTGCTGGAGTTACGAGATCGGACTCGCCTGGCGGAGCTTACTGACGCCAACTCGCAGCTGGAATTGCTGGCACGGACCGACCCGCTGACGGGCGTCGCCAACCGGCGTTCGATGATGGAAACGTTAAATCATTTCTGGAACGAGGACCTGAAACGAACGGGCGGCGCGGCGATGCTGATGTGCGATGTCGACGACTTCAAGCATCTCAACGATAATCTCGGACATGCCGAAGGCGACCGCTGCCTGGTGAAAATTGCCGGCATCATTCAGAGCAGCATGAGAGACGAGCGGGACAAGGTCGCCCGCTACGGAGGCGAAGAGTTTCTCGTCTTTCTCCCAGGCTCCGATGAACAAGAGGCCGGGTTGGTCGCCGAAAGAATTCGCAGCCGAGTAGAAGCTGCGTCTCTTCCAAATCCTACCTCCCGCGTCGGTCCCTGGGTCACTGTCAGCATCGGACTAGCGATATCGATGCAAAACGGTGAACTCGTGTCAGCTGAGCACATGCAGCGCCAAGCGGATGCGGCCCTCTACCTTGCCAAAAAGACGGGCCGCAACCGCGTGGTGGTCCACTCTCGTGAGATCGATCAAAGCCTCCAATGAAGTAATTCCAGCAAGAGTACGCTGCTCCTGTTGTCATTCTGGCGCTCAAACGGCTTCGAGCCGGCTCGGTGTCAGTCGTCCAGGCTGCCCATTTGACAGATATCCTACAAGTCTATATGTAACATGCGTTCTTATCGGCGATGCGGGAAAGTGAGCGGGCATGACATTGAAATCGATGAAGCCGCTGACGCGCGCGCCGCTGTTGCATGTCTCCGTGCAGGAAAGTCTGCGCGTCTATATCGACGATAACGGCTTAGCGCCCGGAACCTTGCTTCCGGCGGAAGGAGAGCTTGCCACCCAACTCGGTGTCAGCCGCAATTCGCTGAGGGAAGGCATCAAGGCGTTGGAATCGCTCGGCGTGCTGGAGACGCGGCGCGGCGTCGGCATCTTCGTGAAGGCCTTTTCCTTCGAGCCGCTTCTCGACAACCTCGCTTACGGCCTCGGCGGCGCCCTGCGGCAGATCGAGGAGGTCCTCGAAATCCGGCGCACGCTGGAAGTGGGATTGATCGGCAAAACCATCGACGTGATCGGCGAGGAGGACATCGCCGAGCTGCGCGCCACCGTCAATCGGATGTGCGCCCATGCCGAGAGGGGCGAAACCTTTGCGCAAGATGACCAGCTGTTCCACCGACTGCTGTTTCGCTGCCAGGACAATGAAACGCTGGTGCGGCTGATCGATGTCTTCTGGCTCGCCTTCTACAAGGCGTCGGATTTCGTCAACCTTGAAAATGCCGATCCCATGGCGACGTGGCGCGATCATGCCGCGATCGTCGATGCGATCGAGGCAAAAGATCTGGAGGAGGCGCGCAGACGCCTGGATCGTCACTACGAGGGCATTGCCCGAGTGATTGCCAACAACAAGACGAGTTCAAACGTGGGAGGAACACATGAAAAGACTGTCTAGATTATCTGTTATCGCGCTTGGCGCCCTGCTGTCGACGGTGGCCGTTCCGTCTCTTGTCGTTTCGGGCCTTGCAACTGAGGCTCAGGCAGCCGCGCTGTCGGGCGGCTTCGATGTCGGCCCCGGCGGCTTCCAGGGCAACTTCAATCCGCTCGCCGCGACCGCCGGCTTCACCTGGCTCAGCATCTACTACGAACCGCTGATCACCTATGACGAGAAGCTGCAGAAGGTCGTCGGCGCGCTGGCAAGCTCCTACGAGGTCAGCTCGGACCAGATGACCTACACGTTCAAGCTGGTGGACGCCAAATGGCATGACGGCAAACCGTTCACCGCCAAGGACGTGAAGTTCACCATGGGCCTTGCGATGGATGCGAAAACCGGCTCGGTGCTCGCCGCGCGGCTGAAGGGCATATCGTCGGTCGAGACGCCGGACGATCACACTGTTGTCATCAAGCTCAGCGCACCCAGCAGCAGTTTTCTCGACACGGTGACCAAGGTGATGATGCTGCCCGAGCACGCGCTCTCCTCGATCCCGGCCGACCAGCTGGCGAAGAACACGTGGTGGTCCACAGCTCCGATCGGCACCGGTCCGTTCAAATTCACCAAATACGTCTCGGATCAATATGTCGAACTTGCCGCAAACACCGATTATCGCGGTGGCAAACCCGCCCTGGAACGTATCATCAATCGCTATTTCGCCAACCCGGCCGCAGCGATTGCGGCGCTGAGAGCCGGCGAAATCCAGTTCACCTATGTCGATTCCAACGACGTGCCGACCTTCAAGGACAACAAGGATTTCAAGGTCATCGAAGGCAACTCTTTCGTCGTTAACTATCTCGGCTTCAACCACGATTCCCCGCTCTGGAAAGACGTGCGCGTCCGCCAAGCGGTGATGTACGCGATCAATCGCGACGCCATCATCCAGAGCCTCTATGGCGGTGCGGCCAAGCCAGCCAATTGCGCCTATGTCGCCGACCAACTGATACCCCAGGGCATCGACAGCTATGGCTACGATCCTGAGAAGGCCAAGCAACTGCTGACGGAAGCCGGCTGGGACCAGATCAATGGCGCCAAGCCAATCACCCTTCTGACCTATTACACCACGCCGCTGGCGACCAATGTGCTTGCCGCAGTCCAGGCGATGCTTGCCCAGGTCGGCATCAACATCGTCCCGCGCGCCGTCGATGCGCCGACCTATAATAGCATCGTGCTCAATGCGACGCCTGACATTGCCCAGTTCCAGTTGGTTTATGCCGGGCTGCAGAACGGGCCGGATGCCGGAAGCATCAATGTCGGCCTCAACGAGAAGCAGATCCCTCCGGCCGGGCCGAATGTCGCCAGGGTTCGCATGCCTGACCTCACCAAGGCGCTCGATAGTGCCTTGGCCGAGCCTGATAGCACCAAGCGGGATGCCGCCTACCAGCACGTCTGCAAGGTGATGAACGCGAACCTGCCCTGGGCGACGCTCTGGGTGGCAAACCGCTACGGCATCGTCTCGACCAAGGTGAAGGATTTTGTCTGGACGCCGGCGCCGGGCGGCGGCCCCTACCAGGCCAACCCGCAGAAATGGTCGATCGCCGAATAGGCGTTTTCCGGGAAAGCCTTGAGGGTGGCTTCGGCCACCCTGACAAGACAGCCTGACAAGACGGCCCGACAGACGGATTGCCGATGCTCCAATACAGTCTCAGACGCCTGATCATAGGAATAGGCATGCTCGTCGCCCTGAGCATGCTGATCTTCCTGCTGCTGCGCCTGACACCCGGCGATCCGATCGACGCCTATATCGATCCGAACCTGCCGATGTCGCCGTCAGACCTTGCCGATCTGCGCAGAAGCCTCGGGCTCGATCAGCCCTTGCCGGTGCAGTATCTGGGCTGGTTGCAGCAGGCGCTGACAGGCAATCTCGGCTATTCGATCAAGCGTCTCGATCAGCCGGTTCTGGGTTTAGTGCTGTCACGGATCGGCCCGACACTGCTGTTGATGGGCACCGCACTTGGCTTTGCCATCGTCGCAGGCATCACCTTCGGGGTGATCGGCGCCGTCCGCCGCAATTCGCTGGCCGATCTCTCCTTGTCGGTGGTTGCGCTTGCCGGGATTTCCAGCCCGGCCTTCCTCAGCGCGCTGATCGGCCTTTATATCTTCTCCGTCCGCCTGCACTGGATGCCATCCGGCGGCATGCTGACGCCGGGCGAGGAGTTCTCGGTGGGCGATCTCCTCCACCATCTGATCCTGCCGGCGGCACTTCTGTCTGTTGCGCAAGCCGCATTGATCATGCGCTACATGCGCGCTTCGCTGCTCGAAGTCCTGAACCAGGATTACGTGCGCACGGCCCGCGCCAAGGGCGTTCGCGAGTTCTGGGTGATCACCAAACATGCCTTGCGCAATGCCCTTCTTCCGATCGTCACGCTGATCGGCTCCACCATCGGGCTCGCAATCGGCGGCGCCATCTTCATCGAGAGCGTCTTCAACTGGCCGGGCATGGGTCTCTTGCTCGTCGATGCCGTTCAGACCCGCGACTATCCCGTCATCATGGGCGCGACGCTCGTCATCGGTACCTGCGTTATCGTCGTCAATCTTCTGACCGATATCACCTATGCGGTCGTCGACCCGCGCATCAAGGTGGGCTGATCATGCTGGCACGCTCTTCAAAACGCCGGAGCCCCGGACCACTGGCCCGCGCCTTCAGTCGGTTTCTGCTCAATCGCGCCGCCGTTGCCGGCGTCTGCATTGCCATTCCGATGCTGCTGCTGATCCTCTCCTATCCGCTGTGGTGGGCTTTCCGGCCGAACGACATCGATCTTCTGGCCATGAATAGCGGCCCGACGGCAACGCACTGGTTCGGCGCCGATGGCGTCGGTCGCGACGTCTTCGCGCGCGTGCTTGAAGGCGGCCGGATTTCGCTGCTGGTCGCCGTGGCATCGACCGCGCTTTCCGCGGTCATCGGTTTTCTCTTCGGGGCAATCTCGGCGCTTGCAGGACGTTGGACGGACGCCGTCTCGATGCGCTTTGTCGATCTGGTGATGACCCTGCCGCCCGTCATCTTCCTGCTTGTGCTCGCCTCGATTGCCGGCACCGGCATCTGGCCGACCGTGCTCGTCATCTCGCTGCTCTCCTGGCCGCTGCTGGCGCGCATGATCCGCTCGCGGCTGCTGGAATTGCGTGAACGCGACTTCGTCATGGCCGCCCGCGGCATGGGCGCCGGCATCGGACATCTGCTCTTTCGCCACGGCCTGCCGAACTCGATCGATATCCTCGTGGTCTATGCAACGCTGCAGATCGCCAATGCCATCCTGCTCGAGGCGGGGCTGTCCTTTCTCGGTCTCGGCATTGCCCCGCCGGCGGCAAGCTGGGGCAACATGCTGAACGCGGCACGCTCGACCGCCGTGCTCGAACAATATCCGTGGCAATGGCTCTTCCCCGGCGCCGCGCTGATCCTTGCCGTCCTGGCAATCAACTTCATTGGCGATGGCCTCAGAGATGCCTTCGACCCGCGTGCCGAACTGAACTGACAATCGAAAGAAGCGAAAATGACCAAATTCAAGGGTGTCGTGCCTCCCGTCGTAACACCGCTCAATCCGGATCTCACCGTCGACTACCCATCCTATACACGCGTGCTCGAGCATCTGATCGATGCCGGTTGCCATGGCGTATTCGTGCTCGGCTCGACGAGCGAGGTGATCTTCCACGATGAGAAGACCCGGCGGGACATCATCGAACATTCGGCCAAGGTGGTGAATGGCCGGGTGCCGCTAATCGTGGGGGTCATCGATCCGACCACGGATCGCGTCATCGCCCATGCGAAGGTCGCAAAGGCCGCCGGCGCCGATGCGGTCGTGGTGACGGCGCCATTCTATACCGTCACCAGCCAGTCCGAGATCCTCGACCACTTCCGTTATATCCGCGACGCAGTGGATGTTCCGCTGGTCGCCTACGACATTCCTGTCTGCGTTCATATCAAGCTGCAGCGCCAGACGGTCGTCACGCTTGCCAGGGAAGGCGCCATTATCGGCCTGAAAGATTCCAGCGGCGACGACGGCAACTTCCGCTACGCGCTCCTCGATCTTGCCGAGCATAGGGACGTCTTCCTGATGACCGGCTCCGAGATCGTCGTCGACACCGCCCTTTTGATGGGCGCCGATGGCGTTGTCCCCGGTATCGCCAATGTCGATCCGCACGGCTATATCAGGCTTTGGAATGCTGCCCAGCGCGGCGACTGGGTCGCCGCGAGGAAGGAGCAGGAGCGGCTTTGCCGCCTCTTCGAAATCGTCTGGGTCGCGCAGGGCCGCGTCAGCGGCGGCGCAGCCGGCATCGGCGCCTTCAAGACCGCCATGCGTAGCCTCGGCATCATTGATTCCGCCGTCATGCCGCGGCCGCGTGCCTCTCTCAATGATGCCGAAACGGCACGGATCAACGAGATCCTGCGTGCAACCGGCCTGCTGAACTGAGCCGGCTGATGGAGCAGACCGCCGAACCCGTACTCGACATCAGAGGATTGCGAACGATCTTCCGCATCCGCGGCAGCGAGATCACGGCGGTCAACGATATCGACCTGAGCGTTGCCGCCGGCGAGACGCTCGCGCTCGTCGGCGAATCCGGCTCCGGCAAGTCGGTCACCAGCCTGTCGGTCATGCGGCTGCTCACCCGCAACATCGGCGTGATCGCCGCAGGCAGCATCCGCCTTGCAACGGGCGACGGTGTGATCCGCGATCTCGTCTCCCTCGATGAAGAGAGCATGCGCAGGATCAGGGGGGATGACATCGGCATGATATTCCAGGAGCCGATGTCGAGCCTCAATCCCGTCTTCACCATCGGCGACCAGATCGCCGAGCCGATCCGCATCCATCGCGATAGCGACCGCAAGGCGGCGATGGACGCAGCCGTCGCGTTGCTTGAAAGCGTCGGCATACCGGACGCCCGACGCCGCGCCGGCCAATATCCGCACGAACTGTCGGGCGGCATGCGGCAGCGCGCGACGATCGCCATGGCGCTCGCCTGCAATCCGGCGCTGCTGATCGCCGACGAGCCGACCACGGCGCTCGACGTCACGATCCAGGCGCAGATTCTCGACCTGCTCCTCAAGCTGCAGCGCGAGCGCGGCATGGCCATGCTCTTCGTCACCCACAATCTCGGCGTCGTCGCCGAAATCGCCCATCGCGTCGCGGTGATGTATGCCGGTCGGATCGTCGAAGAAGGGCTGGTCGGCGAGGTTTTCCGCAATCCCAAGCATCCTTACACGATGGGCCTTCTCGCTTCGATGCCGCGCCTCGGCGATGCCGCGCGAATGAAGCAGGCCGGCGAAAAGCTTGCGGCCATTCCCGGCATGGTCCCGAGCCTGATGAACATGCCGAGCGGCTGCGCCTTTTCCCCGCGCTGCAAGTTCGCGATCGATGCCTGTCGCGCCGCGGTTCCTGCGCTCGAACAGGTCAATCCTGAGCACCGCAGCCGCTGCATCAGATGGCAGGAGATCTAGATGAGCGCACCGCTGCTCTCCGTCCGCGACCTTTCGAAACATTATACCTCCCGCGGCAGGCGGCTGAACATTCTCCAGGGCATCTCCTTCGATATCGGCAAGGGTGAGGTCGTCGGGCTTGTCGGCGAATCCGGCAGCGGAAAGACCACGATCGGGCGTTCCGTCCTTCGCCTCGTCGAACCGTCGTCCGGCAGCGTCCGTTTCGACGGGACGGAACTCACAGCGCTTTCCGCCTCGGCGCTCAGACGGCAACGGCCGCGCATGCAGTATATTTTCCAGGACCCCTTCGCCAGCCTGTCGCCGCGCATGACCATTGGCGAGATCCTGACGGAAGGCCTGAAGATCCAGGGGATCGGCACCGCCCGCGACAGGCTCGAACGGGCGCAGTCGGCGTTGACCCAGGTCGACCTGCCCGCCGATGCGATCAATCGATACGCGCATGAATTTTCCGGTGGCCAGCGCCAGCGCATCGGGATTGCCCGGGCGTTGACCTTGTCGCCCGAATTCATCGTCGCCGACGAGCCGGTTTCGGCACTCGACGTATCGATCCAGGCGCAAGTGATCAACCTGCTGCGCGATCTGCAGCAGCAGCTTGGCCTGACCATGCTGTTCATCTCGCATGACCTCGCCGTCGTCGAATATATCTGCGACCGGGTGATCGTGCTCTATCTCGGCCGCATTATGGAAATCGCACCAAGTGCCGATCTCTATGCGAGACCGCAGCATCCCTACACGCGCGCGCTGCTCTCGGCGATTCCCTCGCCCGATCCGGACGCCCGCCGTAACAGGCAGATCCTGAAAGGCGATATTCCAAGTCCGGCCAATCCTCCGAGCGGATGTGTTTTTCGCACGCGTTGTCCGAGCGCGCTCGATGCTTGCGCCGGCGCCGTTCCGCAATTGCGGGAAATCGCGCCGGGCCACTTCAAGGCATGCATCCGCGACGACCTCAACTGATCCGTCATCCATCGGAGAAACAAGAGATGAATGCAAAGACGCCGCATCCCGCCATCGGCGGAAATTGGGCGAGCCTGCTTCTGCCGATCGCAGCCGACGACAGCATCGAATTCGACAAGCTCGGCGAGGAGATCGACATCCTCATCGATGCCGGTGTCGATGGTATCTATTCGAACGGCACTGCCGGCGAATTCCACAATCAGACGGAGGCGGAGTTCGACACGATCCAGGCAATGCTAGCCGAACGCTGCAAGGCTTCCTCTATGCCGTTCGTGATCGGCGCCTGCCAGCCCGACCCGCTGATCATGCTCAATCGCGTCCGCCGTGCCGCCGCGCTCGACCCCCGTGCCCTTCAGCTCATATTGCCGGACTGGTGGCCGCTCACCGATGCCGAAGCGATCGATTTCCTGAAACGAGCGGCTGAGGCTGCCGACGGTATTCCGCTCATCCTCTACAATCCACCGCACGCAAAACGCGTACTGGCGCCAAAGGAGTTGGGCGCGGTCTGCGCGGCGGTGCCTGAGGTGATCGGCATCAAGCTCGCGGACGGCGACGGTTCCTGGTATGCCGAGGCACGCCTGTATCTGTCAGGGCTTTCGCTCTTCGTCCCCGGCCATCATCTCGCAACCGGCACGAGGGAAGGTGTGGCAGCAGGCTCTTTTTCCAACGTAGCCTGCCTTAATCCCCGCGGCGCTCAGATCTGGACGGTCTCGATGCGAAACGATATCGACGCCGCACTCCATCTGGAGCAACGCATCCGCACGTTTATGGACGCGCATATCGTCCCGTTTCGGCAGGATTTCGGCTATTCGAACGCCGCTCTCGACAAGCTTCTGAGTGCGATCGGCAATTGGGGACCCGTGGGCACCCGCTTGCGGTTTCCCTATCGCTCGATAGACATGGCAGAAGCGGTCAGGTTGCGACGCATCGCACGTTCCGAACTCCCCGATCTTTTCCCCTGAGTTTGCTGCGAGCAGTCTGCGCTTGGACTTGGCACGAAAGCAACTTTCGTTGGCTGGCAGAAACGAGAATTGTCCCGAGATGCAGCAATCTCCCAGGCCAGTTGCAACACATTGGGGCTCTCGGCGTTCTCCCAAGATATGCGGCAAAGGATAAGGTCGCGACGGCTCTCGGCCGTCGAGCTGCACCGTTTCGGCGGTCCCTCCCGGAGCGTACTGGCGTGAGATTTCGATGTAAATAAACGCGACACGCCGATCGCAGTCGATTTTGATGGGATGATTGTTGAGCCCGCGCAAGGAGAATGGGATGGCGGATGATAGCAATGATGCAGAACAAGTCCTGCAGTGCATGACAACGGAGCATTTCGTGCTGCAGACTGCCCGTGCAGCCACGATCCAGGAGGCCAATCAGCGCGCCAATCTGTTCCTGACATCGGTTTCGAGCGGCACGATCGCTCTCGCCTTCGTCGCGCAAGTCACTCAGATGGGCACGCCTTTCGTGCTGTTCAGCCTGATCCTGCTGCCCTGCCTCTTCTTCATCGGTCTTGTCACTTTCGTGCGCACCGTGCAGGTCGCCATCGAGGACATGGTGCATGCCCGCGGCATGGCCCGGATCCGGCATTATTATGCCGAGTTGGCGCCCGCCATGCGGAAGTACCTGATCCATTCCACCCACGATGATCGCTCGGCCGTGCTCGTCGACAAGGGACTGAGGCCGTCGCCGTGGCAGTTCTTCGTAACGACGGCCGGAATGGTAAGCACGATCGATGGCGCAATCGCAGGCGTCTTCACAGGCATAGCGGTCACATCGCTCATCCATGCAGGGGTGGCTCTCGGCGTGGTTTCCGGAGTTTCTGTTTTCGCCCTAGCGTCTTGCTTCTGCGGCGCTATCACGTTCGAGCTTGGGCAGCGGCCGAGCACAGATTGAAGACGCTGTTTCCGGGCGAAGCCGGGGAATAACGTCCTCGCGCCGTCCGGGCGAAGGAATTGCGGGAACTTTGAACAGCACCCGGCGTTCGTGACGAAACACATGCGCCCATCCGCCGATCCACCAAAGAGAGGGTCTATTGGTCAGTTCACACGTATGGAGTGCGTAATGGCTTCAGCAGAATTCGAGTTCAGAGCGCTTTTGGACAGTCGAGTCGAGGCATGCCGGACAAAGGATATCGATCGGCTCATGTCGCTCTATTCCCCCGAGATTGTCTACTTCGATGTCGTGCCGCCTCTCCGCTTTATCGGATTTGAGGCGGTCCGGAGTAATTTTGTGCGGTGGTTCAATGAATATAAAGGCCCGATCGGCTTGGAAACCCGCGATTTGAATATCGCGATAAACGCGGATGTCGCCTTTGCGCATATGCTTCACCAGGACAAGGGCAACACCAAGCTGTCGGGACCGCAGGAATTTTGGCTGCGTTCGACCGTTTGCTGCCAACATTCAAACAGCAAATGGCTGATCACGCACGAACACATCTCTTTGCCCGTCGATTTCAGGAGCGGAACTGTGCTCATGGACCTTGCCCCCTGACATTCGATCGAGAAGAGGAAGGCCACGACCGAAGTATATCTTGTTGGCGGCGTGCCTATTTGAAACGCAGGCCTTCAGATCGGGCGCGAATCAGCAATGTCGACACCGCGATCGTACATGGGCGATGCGCGGTAAGCCGCAAAACCAGTGAGTTCTGGCAACAGACCGCTTCGGGCAGCGACAACTTGGTCAGAGAGACGCGATCTTCGACGCTGCCCCCTTCCTCCTGCTAATGTGCATGAGCCCCGCCCGGACGGGAGACTTTTTTCAACCCGGCTCCCGCGGCGGCGGTGTTCGCCAGGGAGGCGTCGCCGAGCGAAATGACGCCGGTGAGGCGTTTGTCACGATTGACGACGGGAAGGCGGCGGACCTGGACCTGCCCCATGTTGCGCGTCACGTCGTCGACATCGTCGTCTTCGAAGCAATATTTGACATCGCGGGTCATGACTTCGCGCACCTTTGCATCGCTCCCGAGTCCGTCTGCAAGCCCGCGCACGACGAGATCGCGGTCGGTGATGGTTCCGACGAGCCGGTCGTTGTCGCCGACCGGCAGGAAGCCGATCTGCCTGTCGGCCATGCATCTCGCGATTTCGGCTATCGTCTGATTAGGGTTGGCGATTTCTACGTCGCGCGACATGATCTCTGACACTTTCATGGTCTTTCCTCCTGCCTTTTGCGGTTAATGGACGTCGAATGTTCCGGTGAGAGTCGTTTCCGAAACGATGTGGTTGCGGCTCCTGCCACTCTCTCGAGGCCCTAATGGCGAATATCCGGATCCGGCCAGAGCGCCTGGACTTCTGCCGGCAGCCCGTGGCGCACTTTCCGCACCTCGCCCGGATCGATATAGTGGGAAAGCACCCGGAAAACTGACCGCACCGCCTCCTTCGCGTCTACCGGACGCGTCGATGAGAGCTCGTCCTTCACCTGTTCCAGGAACTCATCCAGGGAACGGGAGCGGACGGGTTGTTTGGAAGGATCGTATCGATCGTAATAGGCGCCGCGCACGAGGAGTGGAAGCTGTGCCGACAGGTGCGCAGCCAGATCGATCGGCAGACGATCTCTCAACGTATGAAGAACCGCGCCAAGCACATGCCAGGCAAGCTGCCGATCAGGTCCCTGGTTGGCCATCAGATCGTCGAGCCACATATTTGTGGTTTGCAGCGTCTTATCGAAGACGGCGACACCCGAAGCGCTCATGGCTTCACCTCCATGATGATGGTTCGAACCTGTTGAACCACTCAGGGAGATGAAAGTTCCGGAAGGCATCGTTAAATGCACCGGCCGCTTCGTCAAGAATCCGACGTGCCCTCCTCCTCCACGAAAATTCCCCAAGCGGCGATGAAGAGAGCGGCTATCAACGGCCCGATCACAAAACCGTTGATGCCCACGAGAGAAATGCCGCCAATGGTGGAAATGAGGACGACATAGTCGGGAAGCTTGGTCTCCCTGCCGACCAAGGACGGCCTCAGAAGATTATCGACAACACCTATGACGAGGGCGCCGACCGCAACCAGCACAATCGTCTTCACCCAAAAACCGGCCAGGGCCAGGTAAATGGCCGTGGGCACCCAGATCAATGCGGCGCCGACCGCAGGCAGCAACGACAGGAAGCTCATCAGCACGCCCCACAGCAGGGCTGGCTCGACGCCGAGAGCCCAGAAGGCGATGCCGCCGATCGAACCCTGGATGATGGCGATGATAATATTGCCTCGCACGGTCGCGTGAACGACCGAAGTGAATTTGGAGGTGAAGCGAAGTGTATGAGCATCGCTGAGAGGCAGCGCTCTTCTGATGGCGCGGGCAAGGGCGCGCCCGTCCCGGAACATGAAGAACAGGAGATAGAGCATCACGCCGAAGGTGACGAAGAACCGCAGGGTGTTCTGACCGAGGCTCAAGGCACGCCCGGCAAAGAAGCCCCCGCCCTGCATCAATGCCGAGGAAACGCGGTCCTGAAACGTACCGACGCCATTCAACTCGATCCTCCGGAGCCAGTCGCGGAGGAACAAGGGCATTGCTTCTTGCAGTTTCTGGACAAAGCTCCGGACATCGATCTCGCCGCTGTCCATGCGTTGGTAGAGAAGGTTGCCCTGCTGGACGAGTGAACTGAGGACCACCAACCCCGGTATGATCACGACGCAAAGGCAGACCAGCACGGAGAGGGCTGCAGCAAGGTTTGCCCGTCCACCCAACTGGGCCTCGATACGGGCGTGAAGCGGGAAGAAGATGATGGCGAGGACGACTGCCCAGAATACTGCTGAATAAAACGGTAGCACGATGGCAACGAACGCAATGGTCACGAGGACCAGAAGCACATAAAAACTGACACGCTGAAGGAGCATTCGATCTTTCCGCTTCGAGACCGCGATGATGATGATAGCACGGATGCGGCAGCAGTGCTGGACCTCCCTTCCATCCTGTCTTGATGGCTCGATCCGCACGCGCCGTCTCGCAACCGACCGGAACTTCTTCTTCCGATTTTTGTTATTCGGCTCATGTTAATGAACCAATCAGTCCAGCCGAGGCTCGGAACAACAATTCATATCGAAGATCAGGATGTTCACATCCTTGACGGAGGCAACCCACATGGCCTTCCAGTCGTCCTCCTGCATGGCTGCGGCAGTCTTGCGCAGGAAATTTTGCTCGCCTTCGACAACAGCGATTTCCGGATCATTGCACCCGACCGGCCTGGCTATGGACTGAGCACGCCACCTGCACCGGCTGAGCGTGGACCTGAGGGACAGTCCTTCTGGCTTGAGCGCCTTCTCGCGTCTCTCGACCTGCCGGAGGTCAGGATCGTCGCGCACTCGATCGGCAGCGCAGCGGCCTTACACCTTGCTGCAAGAAGACCAGACCTCGTCAGGGGACTTTTTCTCATTTCCCCATGTTGCGCGCCTGTGCCATCGAAGCCGTTGATTGTGCTTAGATCGGCGGTCGCTCCGGTGGTCGGGCCGTTGATCCGCCGGCACGTCATCGGCCGGTGGCCCGCATTCTTTCTCGATCGAGGTCTGAGGTCGTCCTCTTTTCCCAATCCCCTGCCTTCTGATCTCGCGGACCTGCCGGCCTCTCACGTGGTCAATCCGATTACCATCCGCACGATGGCCGACGAGTTGCGCGCCTTCAACGGAGACATGGAACGCCTTCCAGATCTGCCTGGCGATCTTCCCCTGCACGTTCTCTTCGGCATGGCGGACCGCGTGATTTCACCGAACTGGCATATTGATTGGCTTTGCAGGAAGCATCCGGGGCCGGTCGTCAGATTGCTGGCAGGTGTCGGGCATTTACCCCATCATGTGGTTCCTGGCGTGGCGCGAGAGATGCTTTGTGATCTTGTGGAGGCATTTGCATTTGCACAAGAAACGGAACTGTCGCGTGTGAAGAGCATCGGCTCGCAGGTGGTTGCGGAAAGAGTACATGCCGATCTTCAGAGGAGATGAATGCCCGGCCCTTTAACTCGAAGCGCCGCGGCATTCCAGAGTAACGATGGGGCAATACCAGACACAGGAGGCTCGTGAACCGATCTCCGCCTTTAGGGAGGAGATGATTTTTCTGTTGTGGCAAATGAAAAATCTGATTTACTGACGCTTCGCTGCTTGGCTTTAAGGGGGATATTGCCGATGCCGTGGACTCGCAGAAATATTGTGCTGGGTGGTTTGGCGTTACTTGGCGCCGGTGCGGTCCGGAAACCGGCATTTGCCACGGCGTCTTCCTATTTCGACGGCACTACCGTCGACAATGGCGTGACGTTCCGAAGGACCAACTTCGCCAAGATCGACAGACAGTGGCACCGCCAGGTTGTCAAATATTTCAGCAGCGAGCCAATCGGCACCGTCGTCGTCGACACGAGGCACCATTTTCTCTACGTAATCATGGAGAACAAGACGGCCATCCGCTATGGCGTCGGCGTCGGCCGCGAGGGCTTCAAATGGTTTGGCCGCGCCACGATCGACGATAAATCGCTGTGGCCGCGCTGGACGC
The DNA here is from genome assembly GCF_052871115.1 of Rhizobium sp. LARHSG275. Lineage (NCBI taxonomy): Bacteria > Pseudomonadati > Pseudomonadota > Alphaproteobacteria > Hyphomicrobiales > Rhizobiaceae > Rhizobium > Rhizobium sp. LARHSG275. The sequence continues at coordinate 202,644 of NZ_JBIXJN010000005.1, forward strand.
CGCCGCCGGAGATGCGCAAGCGCCATCCGGAACTGCCCGAATTCGTGGCGGGAGGCTCGCCGAAAAATCCACTCGGTCCCCGCGCCATGTACCTGCATCGCGACGGCGTCGATACCGGCTATCGCTTCCACGGCACGCTGGAGCCGTGGAGCATTGGCAAGGATGCCTCCAGCGGCTGTATCCGCATGTTTAACGAAGACGCCATCGATCTTTACCAGCGTTGCCCCATCGGCACTGCGGTGCAGGTTCTGCCGCATATTGCAGACCAGGCTGAAAGCGCCACCCAGGTCAGCCAGACAACCCCGGCCGAATAAGGAATATCACCTTGATCTCAATTGCGACCGGATTTACCAGGCGCCTTCTTGCCGCGACAATGCTCTTGGCGCTTGCCGCCTGCTCCACCACCGAACTGGCCTCGCTGGAAGAACCTGCGGCGGCGCCAATGACCGGCCAGACGAACGATCCGGCGCCTGGTTTCGAAAACGTCGCGGCCGGCAGCGAGGAGGATTTTATCCTCAATGTCGGCCGACGGATATATTTTACACAGGACTCTGCCAAGCTCGATTCCGTCGCCATGGCGACCCTGGACAACCAAGCCAACTGGCTCAACAACAACCCGACCTGGATGCTCAAGCTACAGGGATTCTCCGACGATTCAGGATCCGCATCCAAAATGGAGATGCTGTCGCACAAGCGCGCCGATGCCGCGATGGCTTATCTTGTCTCGAAGGGCGTGGACCCAAAGCGCATGTGGGCCAAGGGTTACGGGAACGAACGCGAAGTCCGCGACTGCACGGAGCGCTCCTGCAAAGTGCAGAACCGGCGCGTCGTCTCCAACCTCCGCAAGCAGCCTGACGCCGTCTGATCTCTTCGCGATGCCCATCGCGCAAAAGCGGATGAAGCTACGCAATTCGCGGCAAGACGACGTCGCATAGGACCGCCAGTCAAAAGGGCCGGCCACCAAGCCGGCCCTCCTGGATCCAACTCAATTCAGGATCGCGCTACCGGGATAGAGGCTCCGGAGTGGAGCTTGTCAAGAAGCTTGGAGAGTACACGCTTTCCCGCGTCCTTTGCGCTTTTCCCGCGGCGCTTTCTGATTTCGACCGTGAACGGCTTTTTCCGAGACTTCATCGAGAAGCCCTCCTTAAGCCACCTGGCGCTCGCCTTCGATCTGAAGAGGCGCCTGCTGAAAGGGGCCGTCTCCAATGGCGATTTTGCGCGGCTTCATGGCTTCCGGCACCTCACGCTTCAGCGCGATCGAGAGAATACCGTTCGTCAGGGACGCATTCTCGACCCTGACATGGTCCGCAAGTTCGAAGCGACGTTCAAACGCGCGCCCGGCGATGCCGCGATGCAGATATTCGCCATCCTTCCCTTCGGCCTTCTGGCCTTTCACCACGAGCACGTTCCGCTCCTGGGTGATCTCCAGATCGGACTCGGCGAAACCGGCGACTGCCATCTGGATACGATAGTCGTCTTCGCTCGTCTTGACGATATCATAGGGTGGCCAGGTCTCGATCGCCTGCAGCCGCTGCGCATTGTTCAAGAGGTTGAAGACCCGGTCGAAGCCGATGCTGGACCGATAAAGGGGTGCGAAGTCAAGTTCGTTTCTCATAGCCATATCCTCCGTAAAGCAACATGGAATGGAGACGCGTCGAAAACACGTCCCCGGTCTGGTCGACCCGTCTTTGCGCTGTCGACGAAAATGATCTGGTTTCGGGCGTTTTTCGATTCAAGAGGACATCCAAAAAAAGTTTGGGCGAGGCTTGAGGCGGGCTGCAAGCCTGTTAACCGCTGTTTTCCTTCACCTAAATCGAATGGTGTCTGAAGATGTTCTCGTTTATGTGGAAATTTTTGGGAGAAGTTCATGACCGGCAAAAGCATTAGCACGAGCCCTCCGGACGGTGTCATCGAGGCGATCTTCGCCTCGCACATTCTTCATCCCGTCTCCGACGCTGTCGTCCCACCGCGACGACGACATGGCGGCCTTTCCCGTGTGCGACCACGGCCTACTGCGAAGGCGGCAGCAGATAGGCGCGTGGTGACGGCAGATCGATGACGAACCTGATATCCGTGGCATTGGCCGCCACGACCAGTTGGTACTCGCCGGCCTCAGCGCGGAAGGCGCCGGCCTCGATGTCGAAATAAGCTAGATCGCGTGGCAGGATCTTCAATTCGGCCGTGCCGGTCTCGCCGGGCTGCAGCGAGAGTTTTGCGAAGGCGCGCAGCTCCTTGTCCGGCCGCTCCACCTTGGACTTTGGCGAACGCACATAGAGCTGGACCAATTCCGACCCGGCCCTGTCGCCGATATTGGTCAGATCGATGCTGACAGTCACGCCTTCGGCACCCATTTCGCTGGCTGAAAGACGCGTCTCGCCCCAGCTGAAGTGCGTATAGCCAAGGCCGAAACCGAAGGGGAAGAGCGGCTCGACAGCGTACGTATCGTGATGACGGTAGCCGACGAATACGCCTTCGGCGTAGCGCACATGCCCATCCTTACCCGGATAGACGGCTGGATCGCCTGTTATTGCGGAATTGTCGGCAAGCGCCTTCGGGAATGTCTGCGGCAAGCGTCCGCCGGGCTCGACATCGCCGAACAGGACATCAGCGACGGCATTACCCAGCTCCTGCCCGGGATACCAGATCTGCAGCACGGCGCGAACCTTGCCGAGCCACGGCATTTCCACCGGGCCACCGGTCTGCAGCACGACCACGGTGTTGGCGTTGACGGCCGCAACGCGCTCGATCATTTCCTCCTGCCGGCCCGGAAGCCGCATGTCGGGCAGGTCCAAGCCCTCAGTATCCCATTCGCCGTCGCGGCCGACGAAGAGAAGCGCCACATCGGCATTCAGCGCCGTCTCGACGGCTTCTTGCATATCGGCCTCGCCCAAGGGCTTTTCGACGCCGAAGCGAATGGCCGTGAGGTTGATCCCGTCCCCCGTCGCCACGGGCATGTCGTACTCTACGGTGACGGTATGGGCCTTGCCCGCATCGAGCGCCACCGTGCCGCGCTGTTCGTTATTGGCCGTGCCGAAATAGTTCTCGCCGCGTGTCCAGCCGTCATGGCCGTCGACTGTGAGCCTGCCATCGACGAAGAGCCGCGCCAGCCCGGCATTGGTCATGCCGAAGACATGATCGCCGCTCTCTTCCGGCGCGAATTGCATCGTCATCCGCGCCGAGAAATCGGTGGGGTCGAGTTCGCCCGACGGCAGCTCGAACCAGAAGAACTCACCCTTGTCGACGGTCTCGACATGGAGCGGAGCGCCCCGGCAACCACGCCCCTTGAAATATTCGACGGTGATCTTTCCCCTGGCCACCTCAATCAGACGATTATGGCCGCAGCCGACGGCGTGGCTGACGCTGTTGGCATTGGAAAGGGCGGCTCGAATCCCTTCGAGCGGGCTGATTGTATAATGCGCCGCGATCTGCGCGCTGCCGCCGCCCATGACACGCGCGCTCGCCGCGTTGGGTCCGATGACGGCGATCCGGTCGAGCGACGTCTTGGCAAGCGGCAGGATGCCGTCGTTCTTCAAAAGGACTGCGCCTTCTGCGCCGAGACGCCGGATCAGCGCCCGGTCTTCCGGCAGGTCGACCGCCCGCTCCGTGAGGTCGGGCTTCTTCTCGAACGCGCCGACCCGCTCGAGTAGCAGCAGAATGCGCCGTGCCGCCGCGCGCACCGTGGCGGCTTCGACCTTGCCCTCGCGCACGGCCGCAACCAGCTTCTCGCCGCGATCGCGCGCCGGACCGGGCATTTCGAGATCAAGCCCGGCATTGATCGTTTCGGCCGTCGAATGCGAACCGAACCAGTCTGACATGACGATCCCGTCGAATCCCCACCCCTCTCGCAGCACTTTGGTCAGCAGCCACGCATGTTCGCTCGTGTAGGTGCCGTTGAGGCGGTTATAGGAAGACATGACGGCCATAACGCCGGCGCGGCGAACCGCCTGTTCGAAGGGTGGAAAATAGATTTCGCGCAGCGTCCGTTCGTCGATATCGGAAGACATGGTCTGCCGCTCGATCTCGGATTCGTTGCCGGCGAAGTGTTTGATGGTTGCGGCGATCCCCTGGCTCTGCACGCCCTTGATATAGGCAACGGCCAGTTCCGCGGTCAGCATCGGATCCTCGGAATAACATTCGAAATTTCGCCCGTTGAGCCCGGAACGATGGATATTCACCGTGGGCGCGAGCAGCACGGCTGCACCCTTGCTCTTTGCCTGGTGGGCAAGCGCCACGCCCATGTGCTCGACGAGATCGGGATTCCAGGTGGCGCCGAGCGCGATGGCGACAGGAAAACAGGTCGCCTTGACGCCGCCGACCAGCGAACCCGCGCCGCGAGCCCCATTCGGCCCGTCCGTCACCTTGATTTTCGGCACATCAAGACGTTCGACGGGAACAGTCGTCCAGAAATCGGCGCCGGACAGCAGCGAGACCTGCTCCTCGAGCGTCATCTTGTCGAGAATTGAATCGATCATGCAAACCTCTCCTTCAACGGAATTCGGGCATTGCGAAGTGCTGGCCGAGCATGCCAGGTGGCAATTCATCCGGCGGCGACGCCAACGTCTCCACGCGCCACGCAGTTCTTAAACCTACCGATTACTCGGTATTTTTAAGATGTCAACTGCCGAACCGTGATGTATGGATGGAGGGCGGGAGAAAGAGCAGATGGAAGAGACGATGGCAGAATTTCTCGAATCGAAGACTGGACAGGACGAAAAGCGATGGCGCCGATCTCGCAAGGGCGAAGCGCGCCGCACGGAGATCCTGTCGGCTGCGATGCGACGTTTTGCCGAAGACGGCTACCAGAATGCCGCCATCGGCGATGTGGCTCGCGACGTCGGCCTGTCGCTGCCGGGCCTGCTGCACCATTTCCCGACCAAGGTCGATCTCCTGCTTGCCATTCTGGACAAGCGCGATCTCGAATGTGAAAGCTTCATCGGGCCCCATCGTTCCGATCTCCGCGGCCTGCTCAAGGGCATGGTCCAGGTCTTTCGCCGCAACGCCGAAATGATCGAGGTCATCAGGACCTTCGCCATCCTGAATGCCGAGAGCCTGATGAAGGATCACCCGGCGAAGGCATGGTTTCTCGATCGTGCCACCCAGCTGCAGAACGACATCGCCGCCACCTTCGACCAAGCCGTCGCCGATGGCTCGATAGACGGCAAGATTGATGGCAGGGCGATGGCGGCCGAGCTGATCGCCGTGATGGACGGACTTCAGATGCTCTGGCTGCGCGATCCCACCCGCTTCGATATGGTCGGCGGGTTGGAAGCCTATGTCGACCGCTTGCTGGTGAGCCTTGGTTTGGAGGATTGAGTTTTGGCTTGCGACTCTGCGCTGGGGAGCCGGTCGCGGATGACGCTCTATCGGAAGATCTATCATCTATCAAAGCGTGCCAACCAGGCCATAATGCGGCTTACGGCTTCGTAATACCTCTGGCCGACAAGCAGACCTGTGTGTGTCGTACCCCAGAGACCTAGATACTCGCCGCCGATGTGACGTGCTGTCGCTCGGCCTCGATGTTCATCGGATTCGTCGCTGATCGCGCAAATGACGAGGCTGGGACAGGCGATCTTCTCGCCTCTGATGGAAATCCCCTCCGCCCCGAAATGAAAGGAAAATGCGCTGAACGCCTTTGCAGATTCCATGGACAGGTAATTCCGCTGGAATTCGATATCCTCGAATGTTTCATCGACACTGATTTGCTCGTCGCGCACGGGAGCAGGCACGACGAGGCCGGGCATTCGCAACGCGAGATCGCGATAGGGCGCCTCCGCATGCACTTCCTTGCAAATGCTGGAATCGATCAAGACCAGCCCGGCAATCTTCACACTTTCCGCCAGTTTCTGGCTCAGGATTCCGCCCATGCTGAATCCGATCACGATGGGCGGGGTTCCACATTCTTTGGTGATTTCGGTGATCACCAGCCGGATGTCTTCCAGGTAATCTTCAAACAGGATTTTTGTGAAATCCACCGACCTGCTTTTGTAGTGACCCCGCAGGTTGATGCAATAAGAGTTCCATCCAGCCGATATGAAATGAGGAATATATTTGCTCCACATCCAGCTCCCGGTAAAGGCGCCGTGGACGAAGAGCAAAGGCGGCCGAACGGACTGCCTCGAAGCGCTGTGCGCATCAAATATTTCGAGAAATAGGTCATTCTCTCCGACGTATTTTCCCGTGTGGTCGGGTCTTTCTTTTGCATAGTCCCGCATACCGCTCACTCTTTGTTATTCGCTGGGAACCGAGGATATTTCCTATGCAATATTGATCAATGGCACCTCGTGGCCGTACATAAAGGATAAAATATCTTCAATCAGGTGCTCATGTGGACAGTCTTGCGAGCGTTGTCGCCTTCGTTCACGCCGTCGAACAGCAGAGCTACGTCGCAGCTGCCAGGGTTGCCGGAGTTTCGCCGTCCGCGATCGGAAAGGCGGTGGCGCTTCTCGAAAGCCGGCTGGGCGTGCGGCTCTTCAACCGGACAACGCGCAGTATCAGCCTGACTGAAGAAGGAGCGGTCCTCTACGAGCGCTACAAACGCATCATCGACGACATGGATGATGCAGAAGCCACAATCTCACGAAGCCGGGAACGTCCAAGGGGACGCCTTCGCGTCAGCGTACCGCATATTGTCGGGCATCACCTTCTCATGCCGGTTCTACCCACTTTTGCCGAGCAATTTCCGGAGATCGAACTGGACATCGATTTCGAAGACAAGGTGATAGACCTGGTGGCGGAGGGCCTGGATGTCGTCGTGCGGAGTGGCGAGCTCGCCGATGCTCGATTGATTGCCCGCCATCTTGGCAACCAGCATTTCGTCGTTTGCGGAAGTCCCGATTATTTCAAGCGCCATGGACAACCGGAGACGCCGGATGACCTCTCCCAACATGCCTGCATTCACTTCAAATACCCATCCAACGGCCGGCTCGCACCATGGACATTCCGCTCGCCATACGATCGGGTAATTTTCCCAAGAAGCCTTACATTCAACAATACGGACGCAGGGCTGCGGGCAGCGCGGGACGGTTTGGGGATCGCGCACCTGCCTGTCTACGTCGCAGAGCCCCATATGCGAACCGGAAGTTTGGTCCCTGTCCTGACCTCCTTCATGGTGCCGTACGGCTCGCTCTCGCTCGTCTGGCCGTCCAATCGTCAGCTTTCACCAAAAGTCCGCGCTTTCGTGGATTTTGTAGTTGCGAATTTGGCCGCCCGACCCGACGCTTTTCGCCCGCTGGATGCAGCTGGCGTCTCATCCAATTCTGGGGGATCGCGGCCGCTTTCAGAAGCGCCCGCCAGTCCTTGAAATCACCGTGCTACATGCTTGCCATAGGCCATTCGATTCCCGGCACGTATGGCGTCAGGCGTCAGCCATTCTGCAGCTTCCAAGTCCGGATTTCAAACGGCATGATGTCGGCAGGTCCCTTCCGCTCCATCGGCTCTTCGAGAATGTTCAGCGGCTGCGATGCTGCCCATCCGGAAGGCAGGCTAAGGGCGAGGCTGCCGCGCCGGCCGGCCGGTTCGTAGAGGCGTAGGATAAGCCCATCACCCTCTTCCGCCGGCTTTAGGCCTGAGAATGCGACGGGGATGCCGGTGACCGCAAGCGGCGCAAAAGTGCCGGCGGAGAGGCCGCTGGATTCAGCCGAGACGAGCGGTTGGTTGAGATCGGTCGCCTCGTCGAGAACGCCGCTTTCATGCCAGGCGCCTTCATGCGGCATCAGCGCATAGGTGAAGCTCTGCTCGCCTTCGTCGGCCAGCGGATCCGGATAGATCGGCCCGCGCACGAGGCTCATGCCGATCACGTTGCCGCGGGCGCTATGGCCGTATTTGGCATTGTTGAGCAGCGCCACCCCGAAATCCGGCTCGCTGATATCGACGAAGCGGTGCGCGACGGCCTCGAACATCGCCTGCTCCCAGGACGTATTCGTGTGCGTTGCCCGCTCGACGATGCCGAAGGCACATTCGAAGGTCGCCTTGCGGGCCTGCGCGGCGACCGGGTTCAGGGTGCGCAGCAGCGTGCGGCGATCATGCCAGTCGATCGTCGTTTCGATGTCGAGCCGCCTGGCGTTGGCCGTCAGCACATAGGTCTGCGTGACGCTCGAATTCCGGTAGCGGTAAACGACGCGGATCGCCGCGCGGTGCGGGCCGTCTTCCACGAGGGTGATACCATCAGGCGCATCGAGGCGGACGGCCTTTTCGGCATAATCCGCGTCGATATCCCAAGCGTCCCAGTTGCGCGGCTTGTCGGCCGGATAGACCCAGAGCTGGTTTGCCGAACCATCGACCGCTTCGCGGCCGGTCGCCTTGTGGATAAGGCTCGCAACCGCTCCGTCCTTGCCAATGACGACCGCGAGGTGGTCGTTTTCGAGACGGTCGGGGCTAGCCTTTAGCCCGCCCGCCGGCTTGAGCGAGCCCTTGTCGAAGACCGCGACGGACAAGGGCGCGACGAGATCGGCTGCCGCGACGACCGTACCGTCGGAAAGCGTTGCGCTGAGCGGCCTCGGCGCAAGAGACGGATTGACGACGACGAGGACATCGCCCACCCCGCCCTTCGGCAGCTTGGCCGACAGCGCTTGCAATGCCATCGCCTGTTCGGCCATGGCATGTTCGATGACGCCCCCCAGTTCCTGCTCCGCATCCTGATAGACTTCACGGATGCTCGAGCCCGGCAGAATGTCGTGGAACTCGTTTTTCAGAACCACGCGCCAATCCGCCTCGAGGCTTCGGGGCCTGTCTGCTCCGAGCATATGCGCCAGCGAAGCAATTGTTTCGGCTGTGATCAGCGCCCGTTCGGCCTGGCGATGCTTGCGCTTGACACCGCTTTGCGACGTCAGTGTGGCGCGGTGCAGTTCGAGATAGATTTCACCGTCCCACACGGGAAGGTTCTTTTCGCCTGCGGTGCGGTGCGCCTGCTCGTAAAAGCTTTTGACGGTGCCCCAGCGCGCCTGCGGAATTGCCGGGAAATCGCGCAGCTGCACTTCGCGCTCGACCATCTCCGGCGTGACGCCGCCGCCGCCGTCGCCATAGCCCACGGCCAGCAGCGAAGTATGGTGCTGCGTCTTGCCGCGGAAATTCTTCCATGTCGGCACGTAGCAATCGGGTTGCACGAAGCCGTTATAACCCTGCATCGGATTGTCGAACGTGTGGGTCAGCACCCGGCTGCCGTCGAGACCCTTCCACCAGAAGAGATCGGAGGGAATATGGTTGGTCTCGCTCCAGTTGACCTTGATCGTGAAGAAGCTGTCGATGCCGCCCTGTCTCAGGATTTGCGGCAGCGCACCTGAAAAGCCGAAGCAATCGGGCAGCCAGCAGACCGTGTGGCGGGTGCCGAAGGTCTTTTCAAAATAACGCTGGCCATAGAGGACCTGACGGGCGAGGCTTTCGCCGGTCGGCATGTTGGTGTCGGGCTCCACCCACATGCCGCCGACGGTTTCCCACTTTCCTTCCGCGACCTTCTGCTTGATGCGCTCGAGAAGTTCCGGGTCTTCCTCTTCCATCTGCGCGTAATAATGAGCGGTCGATTGATTGAAACGAAAATCGTCGGAGCGCTCCATCAGCGACAGAGCCGTGTTGAAGGTGCGCCGCATTTTCCGGCGCGTCTCGCGATAAGGCCAAAGCCAGGCGAGATCGATATGCGCATGGCCCGTCAGCAGCAGTTCTCCATTCGGCGGGAAGGGTTTCTGCAGCTCCTTCAACCGCGCCGTCAGAGCCTCGAAGGCCGTGGTTGCCGAAGCGCTCTGCTCATCCGTGAGGCCTGCCGGATTAACCTCAAGCTCCGGCAGTTCCCAGATCTTCTGCTGCATGACGGCGCCTGACGTGCGGGAGATATAAGCCGCCGTATCCGACGGCCAGTCGAGGCTGCGCAACGCATGCTCGGCGGCATCCATCAGGTGCGGCACAACTTCATGCTCGCCGAGCGCATCGATTGCCTCGGCAACCTGCTTCAACAGAAGATGCAGGCGGTGAGCGGGACCATCGAGCCAGATAAACCGGGCCTTGTTGAGTTTGGGCGCTCGATTGGGCTCGCCGAACGGAAAGCGGGCGACGGTTTCCGTTGCGATGGAGAAGCGCCGGCCCTTCACCGGGAATTCCTGGTGATAGGGATCAAGACCGAATGTTTCCGTCTCGCCGTCGGGATAGCTCAGCGTAATCAGGCTCTCGCCGCCGAGATCGAGCTGCAGGCGAATATCTGCCAGAGGCCACGCCTCCGGCGCTTCAGCGGTCGCGGCAAAATGCACCACTGCCTGGCGGTGCGGCCAATCCTGGTGATGGCCGATCGGCTCGCCCTCGAAAGTCCAGCCGTCGATCGCAGCACTTTGTCGATCCCGCCAATGCGCCAACTCGGCAATGCGAACTTTCAGACGATCGAGGCGCTGGGCAATGGTCAGAGGCATGGCTTATCCTGTTGAAAATCGACGGCTGACAATCTTGTCGTCATGCTTTTGAGGTCGTGGTCATGGTTTTGGGGGAGATGAAGATGGCGCGACCGACATCGCGATTGCCCGGCCCCTCCTCCAAGCGGGCTTGCAGAGTCTTAGATTAAGTAACTTTGATTTGGCGTCAAGCCCAGAAGAAGTGAACCGCTCCGGGTTTACCGGATGTCACCGTCACGCCATGTTCTTACGAAAGCTTGCTTGCTCGACCAGACACTCTCGCGCATGAGGTCAGATTACAAGGAGGACGCCGAAAGTCGCTCCACCAAATTGCAGGACATAACTCGACTGCTCGGGCAAACTTCGCTTCCCGCCACCACGCTATTCAACAATTCAGCCCCTTGCAGACCAAGACCGTAATATGGCAAGGCGGCAGTGGTCAGCTCCGGCCTCAGCGCCAGGGAAACTGTCCGGAAATCGTCAAAACCGACAATACTGACATCCTCGGGAATCCGAAGACCCAAGGCCATCGCCGCGATATAGATTTGGATCGCCATTTCGTCGTTGCCGCTCATGATTGCGGTCGGTCGATCCTTTTGTTGAAGCATCTCGGTGGCGGCAGCAAAAACGTAGTTCTTCTCTGCTCCGACGGGTCCTTCCATTCCAAGGCGGATCGTGAGGTCACTGTCCGCAAGGCCAAAGTCTCCAGCGGTCTTGCGGAAAGCATCGAGGCGCAGTTCCGCACCAAGCAAAATCGGATTGAGCCGGATGTAGCCGATCTTTCGATGACCCCGCTCAAGCAGATAGCGGGTCAGATCTCGCGCACCCTGATAGTCATCGGGTTCGATCGACGGCAACAATTCGCTCGTTTTTGGTCGGCAGTTGATCATGACTGTGGGGATAGCGACGTCGCCGACTTCGGGGTCAACGATGCGATGGTACATCGTTACATAGAGAACACCGTCAATGCGGTGCGATTGGAACATTTTCCAAATTTTAATTTCCTGTTCGGACGCGCCGCCGGTATTTGCCATCAGAATGGTCTTGCCGTTAGCATTAGCCCAATCCTGGATCCCGCGAACGATATCCACTGAATAAGGCGTCGTCGACACGTAGTCAGCGATGATACCAAATGTGTTGGAGCGACTTGAGCGTATCTGGCGCGCCGCCATATTCGGCACATATCCGAGGTCTCGAATTGCCCTTTCGACCCTCTCCCTTGTTTCCTCGGTCACATAGGGTTCGCCGTTAATGACGCGAGACACAGTTTTGTTGGAAACCCCCGCCACTTTCGCGACGCTGACTATGCTCACCATGGACGCCAATCTCCTTGTCGGGATTCGTTTTAATCCAGACAAATGACAACGTCGACATATTTTTATGACAACGTCGTCATTTCATATTGACAACGTCGTCATACGAGGACTACCTTCGCATCAAGAAGGAGGGCTCAGTGCAAGTGCAGCGAGCCAAATGGGAGGAATCAATGAAGAAATTGCTTGGTGCCAGCGCACTCGCGCTTGTTTTCATGGCCGCCACCGCCAATGCCGAAACCATCAATATCTTGGTCGAAGGCGGTGGCGAAATGTTGCAGAAGGCGGTCGCCGAGAAGTTTACTGCCGAAACAGGCATCAAGGTGAACTTCACGACCGTTCCCTATCAGGGTGTATTCGACAAGTTCTCAGCCGAAATCGCCTCAGGTTCTTCCGCGTTCGATGTCGTGACGATCGACGTCGTGTGGAATGCGAAATTCGCGAGCCACGTCGAGGATCTTTCGGCTCTTTTCACCGATGCGGTTCGCGCGGATCTGCCGCCTTCCTTGCTTGCCGACGCGAAGGTCGGTGAAAAGTTGATCGGCATGCCTGCCTGGGCCAATGCAGAGATCGTGTTTTATCGCAAGGACCTGTTTGATAAGGCGGAGGAAAAGGAGGCTTTTCAGGCCAAGTATGGCTATCCTCTCGCGCCGCCCAAAACCTGGCAGCAGTGGCGCGACATCGCGAAATTCTTCACGCGTGACACTGACGGCGATGGAAAGACCGACTTCTGGGGCACCGACACCATCGGCACGTTTTCAGAGGAATGGATGGCACATGTGCTGCAGGCGGGTTCGCCAGGGGTGATCCTCGACAAGGACGGGCAGGTCATTATCGACAACGAGGCGCACAAAAAGGCACTTGAATTCTACATCGCGCCACACTGCATTGATCATTCCGTTCCTGAAAACGTGAATGAAATCGGCTGGGGCGAGGCGCAGAACCTGTTCTACCAGGGCAAAACAGCCATGATGAAGTTCTGGGCGCACGCCTACAAGATGACGCCTCCGGATTCAAAGGTCAGCGGCCAGGTCGGCGTGGTGCCGATGCTGGCCGGCGACGCCGGGATCGCAGCTGTTCCCGGGCCTTGGTACAACGTCGTTCCCTCGACATCCGAGCACAAGGACGCCGCAAAAAAATTCATCTCGTTTGCCATTGCCAATAATGCATTGGGCATCGAAGCTCCGCTCGGCCTTGCCGCGACGAATTCCGCCTATCGCAGCTATTCAGGCAAGGCCGGCTACGAGCACTTTCCCCCACTTCTTGAGACGCTGAGCGCGCCTGCCACCCAGGGCCGGCCGATCAATGAAAAATATCAGGAAATCGTCGACGAAGCCGTGCTGCCCGCTATCCAGAAGGCACTCACCTGCAAGGCGGATACCGGGGAGGTTCTGACGGAAGCCAAGGAAACGATCGAGGACATTCTCAACTAGCCTCGTACATTCCTCCACATCGTGGGGCAGAATATGCCCCGCCCTTAGCTTTCGGAGACGGACATGTCGGGTGAAGACCGATTTGTACTTTGCATGCTCGCGCCTGCAGTTGCCATCCTCGGCGTGCTGGTCGCTTACCCGGTGGGGCTCCTGGTCTTCGATTCCTTTTTCAAGGTCGATACGATCACGCCCCATATGCGCGAATGGGTCGGGCTGCAGAACTATGTCGACGCGTTGACGTCGAAACGTGTCATCGAAAGCGCTGTGCGGACCGTTCAGTATTCGCTCTTCGCGCTGTTCTTCGAGTTCACGTTCGGCTTCTGTGCGGCGCTGCTTTTTTCGGCGCTTGCCGGTCAATCGCGGTGGCATCGCACGATCTTCGCTCTGCCGCTGATGGTTCCGCCCATCGTCGCAGGTCTACTCTGGCGATTTCTGCTCGTCGGCAATATCGGCATCCTGAACTACGGGCTCGTCCGTTTGGGACTGATTAGCGATCCGGAAGCGATCGCATGGTTGTCCAGCGAAGATATCGTCATTTATTCTGTTTCCTTTGCCGACATCTGGCTGACGACTTCCTTTGTCGCCCTTGTGTCCTATGCCGGGCTGACGAACATCCCAAAAGACCTGCTGGAGGCAGCGCGGATCGACGGGGCGAATACGCTCAAGCGCTTTTGGCATGTCACCCTTCCCCTTATGCGGCCAGTGATTGCCGTCGTGGTGATCGTGCGGGGCGTGGATGCTGCAAAGACATTCGACCTGATCTGGATACAGACGCAGGGTGGTCCCAGTCACGCTTCTGAAGTGTTCTCGATGAACATCTACCAGCGCATGGTTCGGTTCGGCGATCTCGGCGAGGCTTCCGCGTCCGGAACATTGTTTCTCATCGTCATGATGCTCTTGGCGGCAGTCGCCTATTGGAAGATATGGAGGCCGGTACATGCGTAGAGCTCCCCGTCTCAATCTCAGCGGAATCCTGATCAACGCGGCAGCCCTCGTGTTGGTGCTATCCTACGCGCTGCCTTACATCTATCTCCTCATGACCTCCATCAAGCCGGCGGCGGATGTCCAGCAGATCCCGCCAAGCTTCTTTCCCGCCGTTGTCTCGTTCGAGAATTTCCGCGAAGTGCTGCGATCCTCCACCTTGCCGAGAGCCTTCGTCAATTCCCTCACCGTCGCGGTGCTGACGACGGCTCTCTCGCTTTCGGTGGCCGTGCCTGCCGCTTACGTTGCCACGCAGTACCGGCGCCGGATCACGACCATTTTCCTGCTCTTCGCCCTGGTGACGCGCATGGTGCCGTCGGTGGCGCTCGGAGTGCCGCTGTTCCAGCTTTTGAAGTCGCTGGGTCTGCTCGATACCATTCCAGGCCTGGTGCTCGCTCACACGTCGGCCGCGGTACCACTGGCACTGTTGCTCATGTCCGCATTCTTCGAGGGCATACCGAAGGAGCTCGAAGAAGCGGCGCGCATGGATGGCTGCACACGATTCCAGGCGTTTCGAAAGATCGTGCTTCCGGTCATGACAGGCGGGATAGCGGTCACCGCGCTCTTTACCTTCATCACAAGCTGGAACGAGTTCCTCTACGCGCTGCTGCTGACGTCGGAGGCGACCAAAACGGCGCCGATCGTCATCGCTGAATACAATTCGGTATATGGGCTTGCCTGGGGGGCGATGACCGCCGCAGCCGTCCTCTACTCGCTGCCGGTCATCATCGTAACGCTCGCATTGCAAAAACAGATCGTCGGCGGCCTGACTTTCGGCGCTGTAAAGGGATAAGGGAGGCAAAGGCATGGCCGGCATAGAGTTGCGCAATATCAACAAGGTCTACGGAAACAGGTTTCACGCTCTGCACGATCTGAGCTTCGACATCAGGGATGGTGAGTTCATGGTGTTTGTCGGTCCGTCAGGATGCGGAAAGTCGACGGCGCTCAGGATGATCGCTGGCCTGGAGAGCATTACGAGCGGTGAACTCAGGATCGGTGACAGACTAATCAACGATGTCGATCCCAAGGATCGCGACATCGCCATGGTCTTTCAGTCCTATGCGCTCTACCCGCACAAGACGGTGCGGGAGAACATTGGCTTTCCCTTGCTGATGGCAGGCCTGCCGAAGACCGAGGTTGCCAGCCGCGTAGACGAAGCCGCCCGCATCCTCGAACTGACGACTTTGCTCGACCGCAGGCCGGCACTCCTTTCAGGAGGTCAGCGTCAGCGCGTCGCCATGGGACGGGCGATTGTCCGCAAACCAGCAGCCTTCCTGATGGATGAACCGTTGTCGAACCTCGATGCCAAGCTGCGCGTGCAGATGCGCGCCGAGATCGCCAGCCTCCAGAGGAAACTGAATGTCACGACGATTTACGTGACCCACGACCAGGTAGAGGCGATGACGATGGGTGACCGCGTCGCAGTCATGAAAGGCGGCGTGCTGCAGCAAGTCGACACACCGCAAAACCTCTACAATCGTCCTGACAATGTCTTTGTCGCCGCCTTCATCGGATCGCCCTCAATGAATTTGTACGAGGCCGTTCTGAATGGGAGAACGCTGACCCTGGGCAGCAACAATTTGGAAATCCCCGACCGGGTATTCGAAGACCGCCCCTCGCTCAACGGTGCGTCCAACCGCCGGGTCATTGTCGGTATCCGGCCCGAGCATATGAACGACGCCGCAATCCGGCCCTCTTCGGCCGAGATCTCGGCCCCGGTTACTCTTGTCGAGGCGCTAGGTTCTGAATCCATGGTGCATCTGAATATCGACGCCAGCCGGGTGGATGCCGGCGACCCGGACGCCGTCGCCGACATCGGCAACGAAAAGGCTGCTGTAGCCCGGTTTTCTCCGAAGAGCACAGTCCGCGCAGGTGACATCGCGCGCATCGCTATCGATGCCGACGAACTCCATTTTTTTGAACCGGACATCCGCACCAGCATCTGGTGATGGTGCGCAGGATCTCCAAACTCGCACAAGAGAGCCGGTTGAACGCATTTTCCCAGGCGGCTTGGGCACGACAAGCCAATCAAGAACATCGGTCTACTCTCGCTGCAGAGTAGGAAATGGCCGAGGAGACATGAACCATGGCAAGTGACAACTTTTACGACGTTGCACAATATCCCGTAGGCAACCCCTACGAGGATATTGGCGCGGTCATCAATAGCATCATTGCGGATATTAGAAGCAGGCAAGCGGTGCCCGATCAGAATGACGGCGGAAAGCCTGGAGCCGTGATCTATATTCCGCCAGGCGATTATCGTCTTGTCACCCAGGTGGTGATAGACGTGAGCTATCTTAAGATTGTCGGCTCGGGACATGGTTTTACGTCGTCGAGCATCCGTTTCAATACACCCGCAGACGAGCTGGCACAGTGGCGCGAAGTGTGGCCGGGCGGAAGTCGCATATGTGTGGACATATCTCCGGACGCCGCCGACGGCGGGGCTGCCGGAGCCGCGTTTTATGTCAAGCGCACCGGCAATCCTCGCATAAGCTCTGTGGAGTTTGCTGATTTTTGCATCGATGGCCTGCACTTCATGGACGACGGTTCAGGGCAGAATGATGCGGAAAATACCTACAGGAATGGCAAAACGGGAATCTATGTGGGCAGCGCCAATGACTCATTCCGAATAACGGGGATGGGCCTTATCTATCTGGAACATGGCGTGACTGTTCATGACGCGGACGCGCTGGCGATAGACAATAATTTCATTGCAGAGTGCGGCAACTGTATCGAATTGAAAGGTATGGGTCAGGCCTCGAGGATAGCGAATAATTTTGTCGGAGCCGGATATAGAGGACATTCCGTCTACGCCGAAAATTACGGCGGCATCCTGGTCTCTTCAAACAACGTCTTCCCCCGAGGCGCGAGCAGCGTCTATTTTTCCGGCGTGGTGCGTTCCTCGATCACAGGAAACAGATTCCATTCCTTCTATCCCGGAATGCTGGTTTTTGCTGCGAACTGCTGCGAAAACCTGGTGTCCTCAAATCACTTCTTGCGAGATCGCGAGCCGTGGGCGCCGATGCAGAAGTACGATAACGGCCTGGATGACCTGTTCGGACTCTTGCACATTGATGGCAGCAACAATTCCGTCATCGCCAACCACATTTCAGAGACGATCGATACTCAATATATCAAGCCTCTCGCCGCAAAGCCTGTGATCATCAATGTCGTTGCCGGCAGCGGCAACTACATCGCCAACAATCACATCGTGGCCACAACCGAAATGTCGCAAATCAACGATGCACCAAACAGCGCCTGTTTTTCCACGCAAGTGGGCGCATTGCTTTCGACGGACAATTTGAAGGCGCTCGAGGTAACGGCAGTAGTGGTGCAACGGGGTTCGGTGCGGAATACCGTTCTGGATTCAGGCAGTGTCGAACAGGTCGAGATGGACGGAACGGTGAATGCTTTCAGGGGCACTCCAGTTCCTGGGCAATCGTCGGCAGAGTTTCACTAGACCGGGCATATCCAGGTCGTCGGTCGAAAATCCAGTGATTATTCGGAGTTGTGTTGATGGCGAACCAAATGGACCGGGAAGATGACCCGTTGACGCAGCAAAACCTGTTCCTACCCTCCGGATACCGCTTGGAACTTTGGGCCGCGGGCGAAGGCTTTTTTCGTATCGACATTGACGGGAAAACGGTTTGGCAGGTTCGGTCATTTGCCATCGATCCGGAGTTTTTCAAATATCACCACAGGGAAGCTTGCGAGGTCACCATTGTCACCAATGCCCCGGACGCTGTTCTGTGGGCCTATGGATATCAGCCTCAAACCGTGAACGAGACCGGCATAACGGTGTTTGAATTCTCGCAAAAAGGGATCCTTCAGCACACCGGCGCGGAAATTGAAGATTGGCTTCGGTCCGATCCGGATCGTCCTGTGCTTCATTTCTCGCCAATCCGGCATTGGATGAACGACCCGGTCGGTCTCTGCAAGATCGACGAGCTATGGCACCTTTTTTATCAATTCCATCCCGGCGGCAGTGATTGGGGACCGATGCACTGGGGACATGCGACCAGCCGCGATCTGGTCAATTGGCTTCATATGCCGGTATTTCTGCATCCGGAACAGAACCTGTGGCGTCTCGGCGCTACAGGAGGCGCATTCTCCGGCAATGCTTTTCGGGATCGAGATGGAAGTTTGATGTTCTTTTACACCGAGCGCCTGCCCGCCTATGACCTTTTCAAGGGCTATCGGGAAATTCAGAAAATAGCGCGCCCAGATCGGCGGATGATCAAGGCGGAAGGCATTGTGACGGTGTTGGAAGAGCGCCCCGACGGGGTCGAGCACGATTTCCGCGATCCAAAGGTTTGGTGGGACGACGCAGCCAACGCCTATCGCATGATACTCGGCGCATCGATTGAAGGCGATCCCGCGGTGTTGTTGTTCGGCTCCGGCGATGGCCTCGATTGGCAATATCTCAGGCCGCTCTACCGTGCGCCGGTTAAATTCCGCCAGGAGGGCGCGCGTGCGGTGGAATGCCCGGATTTCTTTCGGCTGGAGGAAAAGTGGGTTCTGGTGATGGGTTTTGTTGGCCATGTCGAGCCACGAACACGGCGCCACAATCTCCTTTATGCCCTGATCGGCGAGTTTATTGACGACTGCTTCGTGCCCGACAACCCGGAACTGCAATTGCTGGATTTCGGCACCGATTATTACGCGATGCAGAGTTTCGAAGCGGGAGGGCGCCAGATCGCCTTTGCCTGGCTGTTCAACTGGGAATACCGCAAGCTTGAGGGTTCGTCCTATTCAGGGGAGCTGTCCCTGCCCCGTGTTCTGAGATTGAGCGAAGATAGGAAGAGGCTGCGCATGCTGCCGGCGATCGAAGTCGACGTTCACTTTGCCGCTGACCCTATCGTCGAGGAACAAAGCGGCAAATTCTCGCTACCGATGGCGCCCATTGAAATCCGCCTTTCCGGCGCCCTGGAAGGTAGCAAGGTCGTTGCGACGCAGGGCGGCGAACTTGCATTCGAGGTGGGCGTCGCAGGCGGTATCCTCTCGATCCGGCTCGCCCAGGACGACGGCTCGATCCGTTACGTGGCGGAGCTTGGCGACGGAAAGGAGCTTCGTCTGTTTCATGACCGTGGAATCGTCGAGATCTTCGCCGATGACGGAACTGTCTGTGGAACCCGTCGCGGCTACGCGAACATCAACCCAGATTATCTGGAAATCTCATCGTCTGCTTCAACGCGGGTGCTGGAAAGATATGCGAAACGCCGCTGAGCTGCCGCGAGATGAGTTATTGAATGAAACGCTCGTCACTGGTTCATGCTCGTCGAGCGCTTCAAACTGGCGTATGGATCATAGACTGATCACTGGGTCGGCCCTATGTGACCGAGAATTGCAGTGATATCGCAAATTTCAGGCAGCGCTGGGGAGGGTGGGATGCTTCAAGTCCGCAAATTATTGACAGCCGCGACAGCCGTCATCGTGGTTGCCTTATCGTCCTGCACGACGAGCTCGAATGACTCGATGCAAACCGGCTCGGTTGGATATACCGGCGCCGACTATTCGCTCAGGCCTGCCTGCCGCGATGGATTCGGCAACGATCATCCTTGCAGCTATTAGAGGCAATGGCTGCTCGACGAGCGACATCAGCGGATGAGCCGTCGGAAGCAAATATTCATTCCGCTTCAGCTTTGTCGTGAACGTTCAAAGTAGCGATTCACGATGTCCTTGACTTCGCTTGAACTGAATCCCGGAACCCATCTGTGCGGTATCGCGACGGTCCTTTCAAGAGGCTGACGCTTGCGCAACTGTTCAAGTATCTCCGGATCGGCATCTTTGCGCACAGTCAGGTAGATAAATCCCGCCTGCCCGGCTTGAGGGATATCAACGCGTTCGATCATTGACCAAGGAGCTTCGGCAGCTTTTGACCAGTGATACCGTCGGGTCCGACCACCATTGTGGGCTTTCTGAAGTCCACCTGCCGAGCCTTTACCGCAACATAAACGATGACGACGAGGAGCAGGATCGCGAACAGGCCCTCTCCGACACCGCTCGTAGCTCTGCTCATTTCGATCTGCCCAAGGGCGATAAGTGAGAGGTAAACGAAAAGGAGCGCCATGACGCCAAGGAACATGAAGAGGTATCTAACGATCCCTCGCAGTACGATAATTGGCTGGGTGGCGTTTGGGTCGCGGTGAGCGGCGGTAGAAGGTTCATCAGTCATCGGTTGAATTCAACTCTCCACGGAAGTAATTCCGCACACCTTATGTAGAGCCGCGGCCCTTCGTTACGAGCATCTACTGGAAAATCGTTACGAACACCTGCAAGCGTGATACACAACCGAATAGTGCTCTAGGAAAGACGGTCATGCGGTATCTTCGGTCAGGGCCGCGTCGGCTTCACACCCAGGAGATGGGCGGTCCGCGCGCCAAAACGGTGGGTCTGAGGTCGGGCGAGATCGCCGACCGGAATATTCGCGTCATTCTGGAGGCGATCCGCCGCCATGGCCCGTTGACGCGAATGGAGCTCGGCCGGCATTGCGGCCTGACCGGGCCTGGCATCACCAATATTCTGCGGCGGTTGGCTGACGAAAAGCTTGTCACCTCCAACCGCCGCAATGGCGTTGGCGGAGGGGCCACTGCTACCGAATTCGCGCTTCGACCGGAAGGTGCTTTCTCGATCGGCGTCAAACTTCGCCAAAGGCGTGGCGAGGCCGTGCTCATCGATCTGAGTGGCCAGGTGCACGACCGGGTCTACTTCGGCCTGGACCTCGCTGATAGAGTCGGCCTGCTGCATGCGGCGGTCAGGGATATGGTCGATCGCCACGCCGCACTGCCGATCATCGGGCTCGGCATCGCCGCCAACGACTGGACAGACGATCAAAGCGAGCAGATCGCCGCGATCTCGACGATCGCGCGTCCCTATGTCGAGAACGAGTGCACGGCGAGCCTTCTCGCGGAGCGCACGATCGGCAGCTCCGGCAGGGAAGGCGGACTGGCGATGATCATCATCGACGACGACGTTCAGGCCGGCTTTCTCATTCGCGGTATTCCCTATTCCGGCGTGCATGGCCGGGCAGGCAGCATCGGCGAAATGCTGACAGGTCCAGACAATGTCCAGCTGAACACCGTGGTCGGTTTCGAGTCGCTGCGATCACGGATCGGCGACCAGGCATTCACCCGCCTACTGCAAGGGGAGGAATTCTCCTCGCTGTCACTGTCGCAATGGATACGGGAAGCCGCCGGCCACCTGCTCGACCCGATCATCGCCATGGCCGGTTTTCTCGCCCCGAGCGTTGTCATGATCGGCAGCGACCTGCCGCAGAGCGTGATCGAAGCGCTGATCCATCAGCTTTCGATCGAGCGGCGCGACACCTCGACGAGACCATTGCTGACCCCCTGGATTTCGCCGATGAAACCCGCGAGCTTCAGCGGCGGCGGCGTTGCGCTCGGTGCAGCTCTCCTGCCCTTCCTCAACACTTTGCTGCTGCCGCCGGCTTCGGCCTGATGGCCGGGTCAGGCGAGCGCTTCATCGGCGTGGCTGAGATCGGAGGCCAGCGCCTTGTCCAGGACTTTCTGGATATTGGCCGCCCGCCGGAACGAGGGTTCCTGGGTCCTGCCCGCCCGCACGGCCTGGACGAAACGCTGATAGTTCGTCTCGACCGGATCGAAGGGGACGTCGCGCCAGGTCGCCGTGTGCACGTCTTCTCCACGACAGGCGCGTAGCGTCGATTTTCCGGTATCGTAGATCATCTCGATCGAGCCGGTTTCGCCATAGACCCTGAGGCGCAGCTGATCCATCTGTCCGGCCGCCGTCCGCGTCGCCTGGATCGTCCCAATTGCGCCATTGGCGAAATCGACATTCATCGTGAAACTGTCGTTGGCGTCGAGATCATATTCGCCGATCCTATGGTCCGGTGCCTTGTCGAAGGTCTTCAGCCGGGCGAAGACATGGGCGATGTCGAGCCCTGAACCATAGGATGCGAAATCGACGATGTGGATGCCGATGTCGCCGAGCGCGCCATTCGATCCATGTTTTTTGCTCAGCCGCCAAAGCCATTTGCTCTCGCTCTTCCAGTCGCCCCAGTGGCGACCGACCAGCCAGCTTTGAAGGTGAGACGCCTCGACGTGCCTGATCTCGCCGATTTCGCCGGCGAGCACCATCTGCCGGCCCTTCTGAAGGGCGGGCGAGTTGCGGTAAGTGAAATTGACCATGCCGACCTTGCCCGATCGCTCGATGGCCTCGGTCATCTCCATGGCCTTGATGGCATCGGTGGCGAGCGGCTTTTCGCAGAAGACGTGCTTGCCGGCTGCAATCGCCTGCAGCGTCGTCGGGTGATGAATGCGGTCCGGCGTGACGTTCGCCACTGCGTCGAACTCGCCCCAGGCGAGAGCATCCTCGAGGGTCATGAAATGATTGGCGATGCCATGTTCGGTGCAAAAGGCAGCGAGCCTTTCCGGGACGACATCGACGCCGCCGACGACACTGACGCCTTCTATCGCCTTGAAGTTGGCAGCATGCTGGTTGGCCATTCCGCCGGTACCAAGAATGAGTAAACGCATCTTATCCTCCATGGAATTAACTTCCGCCGCGGCTCCGCCGGGCAAAACCACACTCACGCCATCGCATCCATCCGCGATTGCCTCGTGCTTTTCTTCAGGAAAATTGCGGTGGATGCGCCGCGCGTCCCACGGGACGCTCCATCACCTTCACGACGCAGATCCTTTTCCGAAAATCGATCTCGATTTTCCGGAACGCTGCGCTAGCTGCTGTTGATTGTCGCCAGCATCTCAACCTCCCAGGTTCTGGCTCCCACGCTGTGGCTTGACATCAAATCAAAGTAACTTAATCTAATTAATGCAGCACGGAAATGAGGAGAGGTCAACTGACCGCCAGGCTGTATCCGTTCAAATGGGGAGGAGACCCATCATGAAGAGCGCCACCGTCAGCGCATTTGCGCTGAGCACTATGTTATTTTCAGCATCCGTTTCATTTGCCCAGGAACTTGCCACGAAAGACAGGATCGGCCTTGCCGATGCGCCAAAATCCCTCGTCGTCCGTCTGACGAACGACAGTCCCAACAATCCGGATCCGGCGATCGCCGAGGGCTATCAGAAGCTCTTCGTCGATTTCATCAAGAAGCATCCGGACTGGAAATTGCAGATGCAATTCATGTCCTCGGACATCGGCACCGAACAGGCCAAGATGCTGGAGCAGGCCAAGGCCGGCAACGCGCCTGACTGCGCTGCCGTCGACTCCTTCGTCCTCTCGCAGTTCATGGTCAATCATGTGCTTGCGGACTTCACGCCGTATTTTTCGAAGGAGGAAGTGGACGACCTGTTCCCCTTCATCCGCAGCGGCATCACCGATAAGGACCAGACCGTCCGCGCCTGGTGGTGGGATACGGACCTTCGTGTGCTCTACCGCAACAAGTCGATCGTTGCCGATGCGCCGCAGACATGGGACGACCTGAAAAAGGCCGCGCTCGCCTCCACCAAGGAAGGCATGGAAGGCGTTCTCTTCAACGGCGGGCGCTGGGAAGGGACGACGTTCGACTGGCTGGCGAATTATTGGGCGCTGGGCGGCAAGCTCGTCGACGACTCGGGCAAGCCAGTCTTCGGCGAAGGCGAGAACAAGGAGAAATTCCTGAAGGCGCTGAATTATTTCAAAGATCTCGTCGATTCCGGTGCCGCGCCCAAGCGCGTCAGCACGATCGCGAACTACGACGATATGAATGCTGCGGCCGCAGCGGCGACGACGGCGCTCTTCATCGGCGGCAACTGGCAATATGCGCAGCTGAAGGCCACGCTCGACGAGGACGAGTTCAACAAATGGACCTTCTCGCCGATTCCCGGCCCCAGCGCCGATCAGCGTTCGACCGGCACCGGCGGCTGGACGATCGCCTCCTTCAGCAAGGACAAGGACAAGGTCGAGATGTGCGCCAACCTCGCACGCGAGGTCTATATGGGGCCGGCAAACGCGCTGCAGCAGCAGTTGCCGACCAGGAAATCGCTGTTCGACAAATATGAGGTCTTCTCCACCGAAGCCAACAAGACCTTCGCCAAGGCTCTGGTCGACGGACAGGCGCGCCCGGGCGTGCCGATCTATCCTGAAATCTCCAACCAGATCCAGATCATGATGGGCGACGTTCTCTCAGGGACGAAAAAGCCGGAAGACGCCTTGAATGCCGCCTTCAACGCAGCATTGGAGGCCTACAAGCGTCTGTGATGCCACGGCTAAATCGCGACCTGCCCCTCATCCGGCTGCCGCCACCTTCTCCCCGCTTGCGGGGAGAAGGAATATGCCGCGATCTCTCCGTCCCCATCTACCTCTCGCAGGGCACGTCCCCTCTCCCCGCGAGCGGGGAGAGGGTTAGGGTGAGGGGCAGCCACCGGCGAGAACCGACCAGTCATACTCAAATGCCAACCCCGGACAGAGAAGCCAATGAGCCCCATTGCCATCGAGGTTGACAGCCCGCCTCAAAGCAGATCGTTCATGCGCCGTTTCGCCGGTGCGCCCTTGCCCTGGATCATGCCCGTGATCGTCGTCATCGGCATCTTCTACCTTTACCCCGTCATCGACGTTTTCAGGCTTTCATTCACCAATGCCACGCTGATCGGCGACAATCAGGATTATACCCTGGGGTCGATCACCAATGCGTTGAGCTCGCCGCAGCTGCCAGACATTTTATGGGCAACCTTGATCTTCGTCGGCGGCAGCGTCATCGGTCAGCAGATTTTAGGCCTTGCGGTCGCCGTCGTGGTCATCCGCGGTGAAAAGCGCGGCTTGTTCGGCACCACCATCCTCAGAACGACGGCGCTGATTGCTTGGGTCGTTCCGGGAATTGCCGGCGGCATCATCTGGCAGATGCTCTTTTCCGAAGCTCCTTATGGTGCGCTGAACAGCATTCTAAGATTGATGCACATGCCGACGGTCGCCTGGCTCTCGGACCCTGCTATTGCGCCGTGGTCCACCCTCATCTCCAACATCTGGCGCGGCACGGCATTTTCGATGGTCGTCATGTATGCGGCGCTGAAGTCGATCGATCCCTCGCTCTATGAAGCGGCGGAGGTCGATGGCGCGACGGCATCGCAGCAGTTTTTCTTCGTCACGCTTCCGCAGCTGCGCGCGGCAATCCTCGTCAACATGATCCTCATTACGATCCAGACGGTGAATACCTTCGATGCGATCATCACGCTGACGGGCGGCGGTCCGGGGCGCGCGACCGAGGTCATCTCACTCTACGTCTTCAATATCGTCTTTAGAAACTACGACCTGTCCGGCGGCAGCGTGCTCTCCGTTCTCATGCTGATCATCAGCCTCGGGCTGGCCTTCATCTATGCGTCGTTCCTGCCGAAGGAGGAAGAGCAATGAACGGACGGACCGGAACGCGGCTCGGCGATGCCATGAGCTATCTTTTCATGCTGGTAATGTTCGTGTTCTTCGCCGGCCCCCTCACCTATCTCCTGTCGATGGCAATGCGTGACAAGCGCGAGATCTATCGCGGCGCGGCGCGATATATTCCGAACAATCCCACCATCGACAATTTCATCACCGTTTTGAACAACAGCTACTTTCCGATCTATCTCTGGAACGGCCTCAAGCTTGCCGCCCTTAGCGGGCTGGGCGTCCTGATCGTCGCTCTGCCCGCCGCATACGCTTTTTCCCGCTTTCAATTCCGGGGCAAGGGCCTGTCGATGATGGGGCTGCTGCTTTTCCAGATGATCTCGCCACTTGTGATCATGGTGCCGCTTTACCGCTACATGAACCGTCTGGGGCTACTGGATACGCATTTTGCCGTCGTCATGGTCTATATCGCGCTTGGCGTTCCGCTGGCGACCTGGCTTCTGAAGAGTTCGGTCGACGGCATCCCGCGCAGCCTCGACGAAGCGGCCATGATCGACGGCTGCAATCGATTTTCGGTCTTCTGGCGCATCATTCTGCCATTATCGGCGCCGGGCATCGCCTCTGTCTTCATCATCACGGTGATCGCCGGCTGGTCGCAATTTCTGGTGCCTTTTCTGTTGCTCACGAAAAATGATCTGATGCCGATCGGCGTCGGGATCTTTAACTTCCGCGGCATGCAAACCGACTCGTCCATCCAACTGCTTGCCGCCGCCTGCCTGATCGCGGTCGTTCCGGCGATCGTCGCCTTCCTGTCGCTCCAACGGCTGATCCTCGGTGCGATGACCAGCGGCGCGGTCAAGGGATGACGAGCGGTTTAGGCTATGCTCAAGGAAGGATTTCGAGCATGAACCAGACACTCGGCGCCAGGCTGTCCCCGGATCTGACCGGCGCCAATGTCGAAGATGCAGGTGAGCACAACAGGGCCGTCGTGCTGCGCTGCATTCATCGCCAGGCGCCGATTTCGCGCGCCGAAATCGCCAGGCGGACGGGTTTTACCAAACCGGCAATCGCTCGGATCGTCGATCGACTGCTGGACGAGGGGCTGATCATGGAAGCCCGCCGGCGGCACGGGTTGAGAGGCCAGCCGGCGATCGAACTCGAAATCAATCCGGATGCCTGCTTTGCCATCGGCATCAACATCGATCGCGACCATCTGACGATCCTGGCCGTCGATGCCGTCGGCAATGTCCGCGCCCGTGTTCATCATGAGAAACGTTTCATCCTGCCGGCGGAATTCCTGCAGCTCACAGCCGACGCGATTTCGCATTTCCAGCGCAGCCGGCTCATCGACGACGCGCGCCTTGCCGGTATCGGTCTGGCGATGCCGGATTGGCTTGGCGAGATTTCGCTCCTCGGCAAGCCCGAGGCCTATCAGGAATGGACGGCATTCGATGTGCGCGCCGCATTGGAGAACCTGACGCCGCATCCTGTCTTCATCGAGAACGAAGCCAATGCCGCAGCCCTTGCCGAACTCGATTACGGACTGGGTGCTGAAAGTAGCAGCTTCTTCTACATCGCCATCAATCCATGCCCCGGCGGCGGCCTCGTGCTCGACGGCAACGGTCATCGTGGCGCCATGGGCCTCAGCGGCGAAATTGGCTGGCTGCCGATTGCCGACGGCGGTGACGGGAAGGCCCATAAGGTCCAGCTTCTCGGCGAGATATTCTCGCTGTTCTTCCTCTATGATTTCCTCGCGAAACACGGCGTCGAAGTGAGTGTTCCCCACGATCTCCTGACGCTGGATGCGCATGGCAGGCGCCTCGTGTCGCAGTGGCTGAAGGAAATGAGCGCGCATCTGGCAGTCGCCGTCAAGCATATCGGCATGGTCGTCGACCCCGACGCCGTCCTTGTCGGCGGCAGATTGCCGATCCGCATCGTAGACGAGTTGCTGCGCTATGTGCACGAGCATCTCGATGCCGAGGACCCCAACCTTCCCTCGCTTCATCGCGCCTCGCTCGGAGAGGATGCCTCTGCCATGGGGGCGGCGGTCATGCCGATGGCAGCGGCCTTGATGCTCGCATCGGCAGACCCTGCGCAACGCACACGTTCGCCACTGAAGAACATGGATCGTCTGAACAGTTGAGAACGGGCGGCAAGGCCCGCGGATTTTGGTGAAGAACGGATTTTGGTGAAGATGGGAGGATTTTGGTGAAGATCGGCTTTTACACCTCGACATTCAACGATCGCCCGCTGGAGGAGGTGGTAGATTTCGCCGCGTCGGCCGGCTTTGACGCCATCGAAATCGACGTCGGCGGCCATATCAAGACGCCCGATCGGGTGGAGGCCGCCGTAGCACTCGCGCGCAGCCGCAACCTCTTCGTGTCGTCGATTACCTATTTCGGCAATCAGCTCGATGCTGACCGGGCAAAACGAAAGGCACTTCGCGAGACGACCGCCGAATTTGCGAGCGCGATCGGGCAAGCGGGCGTCCCGATCTTCGTGATCTTCCCGGGCCGGGACGACACCGCCAGCGACGAAGCCAATTATGATGACTTCGCCGATTTCGCCAACGGCCTGATCGCGAAGACACAACCGTATGGCCTCACCTTCGCAATCGAGAACTGGCCGGGTCCGAAGGACAATTTCATCGGAACGACACCGAAAGGATGGCAGGAGCTTTTTTCAGCGGATCAGGGATCCTCGTTTCGGGCTGGAATTCGATCCCTCCCACCTCATTCGCATCGGCGTCGATCCCTATCAGGCGATCGAGGCGGTGAAAGATCGCATCGCCATCCTTCATGTCAAGGACACGGCAATCGATCCGGAGAGGCTGCAGGCAATCGGCTATCACGACAAGGGCTGGTGGCAATACAAGCTGCCCGGGCTCGGCCTCATCGATTGGCCGAGGTTTCTGCGCCAGGCCAGCAGGGCTGGCTTCGACGGCACGCTGTCGATCGAACATGAGGATGCCGCCTATGGCTGGCCGGGCAAGGACTTAGCCGCGCGGAAAGACGGCGAGCGCCTCGGCCTTGATTATTTGAGAAATGTCCTGAGCGGACTTTGATGGCAATTTCGGGAGGACGGTAATGGCCCATGTTTCGGTCAACAATGCTCGCAAGGATTACGGCGCGTTCAAAGCCATAAAAGGCGTCTCGGTCGATATCGGCGACGGCGAGTTCGTCGTTCTGGTCGGTCCCTCGGGCTGCGGTAAATCCACGCTTTTGAGAATGATCGCGGGCCTCGAGGGCATCACCTCGGGGCAGATCCAGATCGGCAAGCATATCGTCAACGAGCTTGCGCCCAAGGACCGGGATATCGCCATGGTGTTCCAGAATTATGCGCTCTACCCGCATATGACCGTTGCCAAGAACATGGGCTTTTCGCTGCGGCTGAAACGGATGCCGAGGACGGAGATCGCTCAGCGGGTCGGCAACGCCGCGAAGATCCTCGGCCTCGAAAGTCTCCTGGAGAGATACCCCAAGCAACTGTCGGGCGGCCAGAGGCAGCGTGTGGCGATGGGGCGGGCGATCGTGCGCGACCCGGCCGTCTTCCTCTTCGACGAGCCCCTGTCTAACCTCGATGCCAAGCTCAGGGTGCAGATGCGCTCGGAGATCAAGGAATTGCATCAACGGCTGCAGACGACGACCATCTATGTCACCCACGACCAGATCGAAGCCATGACCATGGCCGACAAGATCGTCGTCATGAAGGACGGCCTGATCGAGCAGTCGGGCTCTCCGCTGGAATTGTATGATCGTCCGAACAACCTTTTCGTCGCCGGCTTCATCGGCTCCCCGGCGATGAATTTCATCAATGGCAACATGAGGGAAGAGGGGTTTCGAACCGCCGACGGCCTGCTCCTGCCGAGTGAGCGGCGTGCGCCTGAGGCCGTGACCTACGGCATTCGCCCCGAACATATCCGGTTGGACCCAGGCGGCATCGAGGTCACGACGGTGGTCGTCGAGCCGACGGGTTCGGAAACGCTCGTCATTGTCCGGCTAGGAACGCAGACGCTGACCTGCGTCTTCAGGGAACGGATCAGGGCCGCCCCCGGCGAGGTGCTGAGGATTGCGCCAATCCATGATGCGGTTCACCTGTTTGCCGGAAACGAGCAACGGATCACATCAGGCGAAGCGCCGTTGAACTGACCCGGCCGATTGCCCCTCCCCTTCGGTCGGCGCCAGCCGGGGGCGCGTTTTCCGCGCCCCCGATGCGGCCAAGCTCAGAGAGCAACTAAGTCGCCCTTGTGAATAACGGTCGCATGACCCAGAACCCGCAATGACGGCAAGCCGGATATGAGACGCTGATGTCATCCTGCTCTAGCTGGCGGCGTTCCTTTTGCCGAGGAGGGCTGCGCGGATCTGTTCGCTTTTGCTCAACAACAGGGGAGCGGGAACCGGTGGTGTCTGCTCAGGCGCGTCTGTCTTACCGGCGGCCTGCTTGAGGCTCAGGAAGCGCTTTTGCGCAACCAGCCGGTCTTCGGACGACAGTGGTTCGACGGGTTCGCCGTCAACGCCATGGCGCATGGAATCGGGCTGGGCGCTGGCGAAATAATAGCGCCGGCAGTGGACATAGGCCGCGGTCGCTCGCCTGAGCGTGGTGACACCGGCATCGGGCTTCAGGAGCGGGCGGAGTTCGTTGAAAAGGCCGACGGCAAAAGGAAGGACCGGATCTCCCGCCTTGGCCGGAAGGACGCCGACCGGCCGGATCAACAGCACATTGATCGCGTTTGCCTTCTCCACGTCGAGCTCGGTTGCCGCAATCGGTCCGCGGCTGATCTTCCAGGGCTTGTCCATGCGTCCTCCATGTAACGTCCATAGCGACCGACTGTGATGGTATCTTGACGGCAGGGCGAGTAACGGAAGTCGCACATCGTCGTTTCCACTGCAAGCCGGTGGGCTGCGGAACAGGAGCCGAGCGGCGAAAAGCCATTTCCCGGGAGCTGATTTGGCCTGGCGTCATCGGCCGCCGATGCATCTAATCGTTTTTATCGAGAAATATGCATTGACCTGCCGCATCGATTACACTTCATATCCGCGCCAAAGATGGAGCGACCGGCCGGGGGGAGGATATATGCGGGTTTTCTCGAGCATTGACGAGTTGCGCCACACGCTCGACGCGCTGAGGCGGCAGGGGCGAACCGTCGGCCTTGTTCCGACGATGGGCTATCTCCATGCCGGTCATATGGAGTTGGTCGCGCGCGCGCGCGCCGAAAACGACATCGTCGTCGTCTCGATTTTCGTCAATCCGCTGCAGTTTGGCCCGGCGGAAGACCTCAGCAAATATCCGCGCGATCTGGAACGCGATGCCGCCATGCTGAGACAGGCCGGCGTCAATTTCCTTTTTTCGCCTGGCGTCGAGGACATGTATCCGCACCCGATGCTTGCTGTCGTCGACGTTCCCGATCTCGGGCGCGAACTCGAAGGAGCGGTTCGGCCTGGGCATTTTGCCGGCGTTACCACGGTCGTCTGCAAGCTTTTCAACATCGTGCAACCGCAGACCGCCTATTTCGGAGAGAAGGATTACCAGCAGGTCGTCATCATCAAGCGCATGGTGGAGGATCTCGCCGTGCCGGTGCGGGTGATATCGGTGCCGACGGTCAGGGACAGCGACGGCCTCGCATTGTCGTCGCGCAACGTCTATCTCAGTAGGGCGGAGCGTCGTGCCGCGGCGATCGTCCCCCAGACCCTTGACGAGGCCGAGCGTCTGGTCGCCGGCGGCCTTGCCGATCCGGTAGAACTCGAGGCAAAGCTCACGGCGTTTCTTAGTCGCGAGCCTCTGGCAAAGCCCGAGGTCGTCGCCGTCAGGGATGCCTCAACGCTGCAGAAGGTCACGTCGATCACAGACCCGGTCGTCGTGGCGCTCTTCGTTCGGGTCGGCTCGACAAGGCTTCTCGACAACAGGGTCGTTGGTGACAAGCGATGATCGGGTACAACAGGGTTGTCGGCGGGCGGGGCCTGCCGGGAAAGGGAGTGACCAGATGAGCGCGGCAGGAATTCAGAAGCGCCTTACGCCAGCGCGCATTTCAGCCATGAAGGGCGGCAAGCCGATCGTCTGCCTGACCGCCTATACGACGCCCATGGCGCGGCTGCTCGATGAGCATTGCGACCTTCTGCTGGTCGGGGATTCGCTCGGCATGGTGCTCTACGGGATGGAAAGCACCATCGGCGTCACGCTCGAGATGATGATCGCGCACGGCAAGGCGGTGATGCGCGGCGTCGGCAAGGCCTGCGTCGTGGTCGACATGCCGTTCGGCAGTTATCAGGAATCCAAGGAGATTGCCTTCCGCAACGCTGTCCGCGTCCTGCAGGAAACCGGCTGCGATGCCGTCAAGCTTGAGGGCGGCGAGGAGATGGCCGAGACCATCGCCTTTCTGACGAAGCGGGGGATACCGGTTATGGGCCATATCGGCCTGATGCCGCAGCAGGTCCAAACCGCAGGTGGTTATCGTTCCGTCGGCCATTCCGAACACGAGACGTCGAAGATCCGCCGCGATGCGCACGCGATCGGCGGCTCGGGAGCCTTTGCCGTCGTCATCGAGGGCACGGTGGAGCCGCTCGCCCGGGAGGTGACGGCCGCCATGCACGTCCCGACCATCGGTATCGGCGCTTCTTCCGCCTGCGACGGCCAGGTTCTGGTTTCCGACGACATTCTGGGGCTCTTCAACGATTTCACCCCGCGCTTCGTCAAGCGCTACGACGAACTCGGCAAAAGGATTTCGGCCGCCGCCGCGGCTTATGCCGAAGAGGTCCGGTCGCGACAGTTTCCCGCAGCGGAGCACACCTTCAAGCGGCGATCCTGACGCGAGACGATGAAAGCTCCATCACCGCGCGATATACCGTTCGCGCATGGTTTCGGCGGAGCGGTGGACCGCCTCGGAAACCTGCTGGAGCTGTTTGGCCATCGGCGTTGAATTGCGCCAGATCATGCCGATCGTCCGCGACGGCTGCGGAGACTGAAAACGGGAGATCGAGACATGCGCCGAGCGCGTTTCGAGGGGAACGGCCATCTCCGGAATTAAGGTAATGCCGATACCGGCGCTGACCATCTGGACCAGGGTGGACAAAGAGCTGCCTTCCATAACTTCCCGGGGACGGGCGTGCCCTATCTTGCAGAACGACAAAGCCTGATCGCGAAAGCAGTGGCCTTCCTCGAGCAGCAGCAACCGCATTTCGCGAAGCGCCTCGCGTTCGGGCACCGGCTTACCCTCGTCTTCGGGCCGCCGGACCAGCACGAACTCTTCCTTGAAGAGCTCGAGTTCTGCTAGGGAGGGTTCCGACACGGGCAAAGCAACGATTGCCGTGTCCAGCTGGCCTTGCGCCAGCTCCTGAACCAGCTTCGACGTCTGCGTTTCGCGCACTTCGATCTGGATTCCCGCAAAGCTCCTGTTCAGGTCATTGATGATGGCCGGCAACAGATAGGGCGCAATCGTCGGGATGATGCCGATGCGCAGCCGCGTCAGGAAGGGATCGCGCGCGGCGCGCGCCAGTTCCGCCAGTTCGTCCACGCCACGCAGGATATCGCGGATCCTGAGAGCGACGGTCTGACCGAAAGCGGTCAGCTTCACCTCACGTGCGTTGCGCTCGAAAAGCTCACCGCCCAATTCTTGCTCAAGTTCTTTGATCTGCATTGACAATGCCGGCTGGGAGATCGCACAGGCTTCGGCAGCGCGCCGGAAGCGTCCATCTCGTGCCAGGGCCTCAAAATAGCGTAGCTGTTTCAGGGTAAGATTCTTCATAACCTCAGCTTATCGCAACGATCAGTAAATCCAACTTAAATTTATTACACGATTCCGATATGAAGACTGCCAGGGAGAGAGTGGGGCGCCAGCTCGGCTCATCTTTTTGGACAGCAGACAGATAAAGCAATCAAGGAGACGATCATGGACAACCCCACTGACAGCGCAGGCAAATGTCCTGTTGCACACGGTAATACGCCTCGCGGCAGATCCAATCGCGACTGGTGGCCGGATCAGTTGAACGTGCAGATTCTTCACCAGAATTCCGGCCGAGCCGACCCGCTCGGCCAGGCCTTCGATTATGCCGAAGAGTTCAAGAAGCTCGATCTCGACGGGCTGAAGAAGGATCTTCACGCGCTGATGACCGACAGCCAGGACTGGTGGCCGGCCGATTTCGGTCATTATGGCGGCCTGTTCATCCGCATGGCCTGGCACAGCGCCGGCACATACCGCATCACCGATGGCCGCGGCGGCGCCGGGGCCGGCCAGCAGCGTTTTGCGCCGCTCAACAGCTGGCCTGACAACGTGAACCTCGACAAGGCCCGCCGCCTGCTGTGGCCGATCAAGCAGAAATACGGCAACAGGATCTCCTGGGCTGACCTGTTGATCCTCACCGGCAATGTCGCGCTCGAATCCATGGGTTTCAAGACCTTCGGTTTCGCCGGCGGCCGCGCCGATGTCTGGGAGCCGGAAGAACTCTACTGGGGTCCTGAGGGAACTTGGCTGGGTGACGAACGCTACAGTGGCGAACGCGAACTGGCAGAGCCGCTTGGCGCCGTGCAGATGGGCCTTATCTATGTCAATCCGGAAGGCCCGAACGGCACTCCGGATCCGCTGGCATCCGCCCGCGACATCCGGGAAACCTTCGCCCGTATGGCGATGAACGACGAAGAAACCGTGGCGCTGATCGCCGGCGGGCATACCTTCGGCAAGACCCATGGCGCTGGCGATCCGTCGTTTGTCGGTGTCGACCCGGAAGGCGGCGCGCTCGAGGCTCAGGGCCTGGGCTGGATCAGCAAGTTCAACACCGGCGTCGGTCGCGATGCCATCGGCAGCGGCCTCGAAGTGACCTGGACCCAGACGCCGACCCAGTGGAGCAACTACTTCTTCGAAAACCTGTTCGCTTTCGAATGGGAGCTGACCAAGAGCCCGGGCGGCGCGCATCAGTGGACCGCAAAGAACGCTGAAGCCTCTATCCCGGATGCCTATGATGCGTCGAAAAAGCATCTGCCGACCATGCTGACCAGCGACCTGGCGCTGCGTTTCGATCCCATCTACGAAAGGATCTCGCGCCGTTTCCTGGAAAACCCTGCCGAGTTCGCCGATGCCTTCGCTCGCGCATGGTTCAAGCTGACCCACCGCGACATGGGACCGAAGGTGCGTTATCTCGGCCCGGAGGTTCCGGCCGAAGACCTGATCTGGCAGGACGTGATCCCGGCCGTCGATCATCCGCTTGTCGACGATAAGGATATCGCCGACCTCAAGGCAAAGGTGCTTGCGTCAGGTCTCACCGTGCAGGAACTGGTCTCGACCGCCTGGGCGTCCGCCTCGACCTTCCGCGGCTCCGACAAGCGCGGCGGCGCCAATGGCGCGCGCATCCGTCTTGCCCCGCAGAAGGACTGGGAGGTCAACCAGCCGGCGCAGCTCGCCAAGGTGCTCGCCGTTCTCGAAGGAATCCAGAGGGACTTCAACGCCGCCCAGGCCGGGGCGAAGAAGATCTCGCTCGCCGATCTGATCGTCCTGGCCGGCGCAGCCGGCGTCGAGAAAGCGGCAGCGGCCGGCGGTCATGCCGTTAGCGTGCCGTTCACGCCAGGCCGTATGGACGCCTCCGAGGCGCAGACCGACGCGCATTCTTTCGCAGCGCTCAAGCCCCGCGCCGACGGTTTTCGCAACTATATCGGTGGCCGGCAGTTCATGAAGCCGGAAGAGGCCCTGGTGGACCGTGCCCAGCTGCTGACGCTGACCGGACCTGAAATGACCGTTCTTGTCGGCGGCCTGCGTGTGCTGAAGGCCGGCGCGCCCGAACATGGCGTCTTCACGTCCCGTCCGGAAACGCTGACCAACGACTTTTTCGTCAACCTGCTCGACATGGGCACGCAGTGGTCCCCCGCTGCCGGCAAGGACGGCGTTTACGAAGGGCGCGACCGCAACACGAACGAGGTCAAGTGGACCGGCACCCGCGTCGACCTGATCTTCGGCTCGCACTCGCAACTGCGTGCCTTTGCCGAAGTCTACGCCCAGTCCGACGCCAAGCAGAAGTTCGTCAAGGACTTCGTCGCGGCCTGGACCAAGGTCATGAACGCCGATCGCTTCGATATCGTCTGATCGACAGCATTTTCCCCGGGCGCCGTTTCGGCTGCGCCCGGGCATTTTTTCATCGGAGACCGGACCTACTGCCCGACCGTCCAGTCTTCGACACTCAGGCCATCGACGCGGCAGAATTCCCCGACATTGTTGGTGACGAGAACCAGATCCCGGGTCCTGGCCTGAGCGGCGATCAGAACATCATAGGGACCGATCGGCGTTCCCTTTGCCGCCAATGCGGCACGGATCTCCCCAGCGGCCAACGCATCCTCCTGCTCGAAACCGACAACTGAGAAATCCGCCACGAACAGGCGCAGGGTTTCGAGGTTGTAGGAAATTTTCGCGCTTTTATAGGCGCCATAATAGAGCTCGTGCATCACCACGGTCGACAGCCCAATCGATCCCTCATCGCTGTCGATCACGCTCTTCAGCAGTGTTTCGGATTTCCCGCCGATCAGGGCGATCACCGCATTGGTGTCGATAAGATGCGTGATCACTTGAACAGGTCCTGAAGACCCGGTCTCTCCTGCTCCTCCGGCTGCTCTCGCCCTTCCGCCATGAAATCGTCGCTGAGGCCGCGCTCCAAGGCGCTATGCAACGATGCCCACCGCATGTTGCGATCGGCCCGTGGCCGAAGGATCACAGCATCGCCTTCCCGCGTCACCTCCACCTGGTCGACGTCGAAGCGGAATTCCTTCGGCAGCCGGACGGCTTGCGAATTGCCGGATTGGAATACGCGCGCGTATTGCGGCATGGGTGTCCTCCGAAGCTCGTATATATGCCACTGTATATACGCGATTGACGGGGCTCATTCAAGATTTTTTGCTCCAGCTTTCGAGCGGGAGGGCAGTGCGCAGCACCCGTTTCTGCGCCTTCTACTAGAGCATGATGCCGAAAAGTGTGAGCGGTTTTCGGACGACATCATGCTATAATGTAGAACAAGATTCAGATTTTAGGCCGAACGGGCCCAAAATCATCCTGTTCTAGCGAGGCAGAATGCCGAAAGGCGAAAGTGACAGCAGATCGGGATCGGTCGTCGCCGCGACTGTCGCCACCTGGGCGTGGCTTATGCTGTAGCCGTAGGTGAGGACGCGGTCACCGTCGATCATGAAGAATTGCG
This sequence comes from Rhizobium sp. LARHSG275, assembly GCF_052871115.1. NCBI lineage: Bacteria > Pseudomonadati > Pseudomonadota > Alphaproteobacteria > Hyphomicrobiales > Rhizobiaceae > Rhizobium > Rhizobium sp. LARHSG275. Next base: position 239,198 of record NZ_JBIXJN010000005.1, read on the forward strand.
CCTGATCCAGGCCGGGCCGCAGGGTACCCCTCACGGTGACGGTCTCGTACATTCTTGCCAAGTGCAAAGGCTCTTCCGGAACGACACGAACCAGTTGGTTGGGCGGAGGGGAAGGCATGTGGCTGCAGGCTCCGGCCCAAGGCACCAGCATGAATTCGTAGACAAGATCGCCATCCTGGTCGATCGGCAGAACGAAGCCCGTCAATTCGATCGGATACTCCTCGCCATGCCAGGCGAGTGTTTCGCCCAGTGGGCCGCTCACCGCCTTGCCCGACAGCGGCACTGTCGCTTTGGCCTGATCGGCCGGCCGCAAAGCACTCCAGAAGATAGGCTGCGCGGCAGCGAAGGCGTTAGATACTGGCCACGCGGAACAAAATGCCAGCGCCGCGAACGTCAGGAGGAAAGGTTTGTGTTTCATCATTGCATCTCCACCGCGCCGACCGCTTTGACCACCTTGCCGCTGCCATGGATGCTACTTCTAATCCCGCTTAGCCGTCAAAACGTTGTCGCGGCCTGCTCACGTTCGTTAGGCCAGCAGCACTTTGCCGCCCGTCCGGAACGGAACGGCGGATCGCAGTGCTTCGCTGACCTTCTCCAGAGGAAACACCTCTCGCACCTCCGTGGCGATGACCTTCGAGGCGATCTGCGCGGCGAGCTCGGAATAGGCCCGCTGGACGTCGCTCATCGCTTCGGAATGAACCCATTCCCGGAGGTGACAATAGGAAAAGGCAATATCGGGATGTGCCGTCCAGAAAGAAGCCGGTATGCCCTGCCCCGAAAGCAGACCGTAATGCACGAAGTGTCCGCCGGGTTTCAGCACATCCGCGAGAATTGCAGCCCGCGCTCCTCCGACGCAGTCAAGCACCGCGTCGAGCCCATGCCGGCCGGCGAGCCCGGCGACCAGTTCGCTTTCCTCCCTATCGACAATGACAGCCTCAACCCGGCCTCGCAGGCGCTCAAGCGATCCTTCGTTGCGGATGATCGCAATCGGCTCCACGCCCGCGGCATTGGCGAGACCGATCAATATCGCTCCGATCGAAGAGGCGGCGGCATTGATGGCGATACGCATTCCCGGTCTCAGCCCGATCTTGGCATGCAGCATCAACCAGGCCGTCATCGGATTGACGTAGCTCGTCGCAGCTTCGAAATCGGTAAGCTCGCCTGGAACACGCAGGCACCAGCCTGGATCGGTATCCTTGAATTCCTGCCAGCCGCCGGCGCTGCGCACGGGCAGCACGCGTGTTCCGGGGGCAAGCCCATGAACCTCCTCGCCGCGCTGTTCGATCACGCCGAAAGCTTCGAAGCCGGGAACGAAGGGCAATGTCGTGCGCCCGCTATAGGCACCTGATATGGTGATGATATCGGACGGATTGATCGCCCGCGCCAGCAGGCGCACCCTGACCTGGTCGCGCCGCAGCGGCGGCAGCGCAGCGCGCTCGAGCTCGACGACATCCTGAGCCAGGCCGAATTTTCGCACGACTGCCTGATATTGCATTGCATCCCCCACACACTGCGATTAGATCACTCCGTCAAATTGGTGATCGAATGAGCGTTGACGATAGGCCTCTAGCATCGTTCCGGGTCTCGATGCGAGACATCGACATCTATGGTCACGTCCACAATTCCCGTTATCTCGATTATTGCGAAGATGCGGTCGTCGAGTTCCTGCGGCAAGGCCAAATTCTCAGCCATTTCCGTCACACCTCCTCCGGCGTTGCCTATCACGTGAAGAAGGCGGAGATCATCTTTCACAGTCCGATCGACCTCGACGATGTCGTGGAAGTGAAGGTGGACGTAGAAAAAATCGGGCGCACGAGCCTGTCCTTTGCCATAGAACTCTTTCGCCAGCGCGATGGCGCCCATTGCGCATCGGCGCATTTCGTCTGGGTCTGCGTCGGCCTCTCCGACAGCCGCCCGATGCCGATTCCGGAAGCGACCAGAGCCGCTCTGTCTCCCGGCTGATTGCCGATCGATCAAACCAACGGGTGTCCATGCCGATCCATGCGCAGCTTCTTCGACATGCAAGGGAGACACCGGATAAACCGGCGCTGGTGATCGACGGGCAATCGCTCAGCTATGGCGAGCTCTATTTGCGCGCCAAGGCAATCTATCGGTTTCTCCGAGATCTGCCCCGCTCGAACCGCCGCATGCTCGATCTGCCCGGTGTGGAGAAGCTTGCCGCTCTCAGCCTTGGCAATCATATCGGCTTTGCTGAGTATTTTACGGCGGCCACCGCTTTCCCGAATGCCTGTGCGGTGATCGACCCGACGATGCCGGTGGAAAGGATCGAACGGATCATCGAGCGCCTGGCGCCTGACGTTCTGATCGTCGACGACGATGCCGGGCCAAGTGCTGAAATTGCCCGGAGATTCGGCATTCCCGTCGTCACCGCCGGAGCGGAGGCCTTCGACCTCGCTGCGACGAGAAAGGAAGCCGACTTGCCGGTCGATGCCGACAAGATCTTTCTGATCGGCTTTACCTCGGGAACCACCGCCGAGCCGAAAGCCTATTATCGCTCGCGCGAGCAATGGCGCCGGAGCCTCGATCGCGGACGCGTCGTTTTCGAGCTCGAAGATGCGCCCTCGACAATGTGTCCGGGAGCCTTGGCTCATGGCCTGGCGCTTTATGCACTGGTCGAAGCTGTTGATGCTGGGGCAACCTTCCATACCGTCCGGAAATGGGATCCCGTCGCGGTCGCACGCACGCTCTCCTCCTGGCACGTCGAACGGCTGGTCGCAGTCCCCACACATATAGCGGCCATTGCAAGGGCGTGGGCGGGTGAACCCGCTCTGACCTCCTTGCGTGACGTTCTGACCGCCGGTGCAAAGCTTGACAGGAACGGGGTCGAATCCATGCGTCGCCTTTTTCCGAAGGCCCGCATCCGGGAATATTACGGCGCATCCGAAATTGGTTTCATGACCGTCTCGACCCTTGCGGGCGGCGAGATCGATTTTCCGATCGACCGGGTCGGACAAGCTTATCCCGGCGTCAAAATTTCCATTCGCGACCCCGATGAGAACGACGTTGGGACCAATGTGCCGGGAACCATATTCGTTGACAGCGACCTGATCGCGGATGGATATCTCTGGGGCGATGACGGTCAGGCCTTCCGGGTCACAGAAGCGGGAGCGACGGTCGGAGATCTCGGCGAACTTGATGCCGATGGCATGTTGCGGGTGATCGGCAGGGCGGGTGGCATGATGATATCAGGCGGCAACAACATTTATCCCGCCGAAGTCGAGAGCGCGCTGAAAGCCTGCCCTGGGGTAGAAGATGCCGTTGTCTTCGGGCTGCCGGACGCCTATTTCGGCCAGCGGATCGTCGCCGTCATCTCGGGAGAGATGGCGGATCCGAAAATCCTGGCCGATCATTGCGCGCGGATGCTCGCCAGGTACAAGATCCCCAAGCGATTTTACCATATAAGGTCCTGGCCGATGACAAGCAGCGGCAAGATCTCGAGGGGGCAAGTGGAGCGGGCCGTGGTTTCTGGAGACGATCTTGTCCTACGCCTATCAGCCTGACGAGGATTGGCAGCCAGTTGTCGTTGCCGCCTACCGGTCACCGATCGGCCGAGCTTTCGGATCGCTGTCGACGGTTACGGCAGAAGACCTGCTTGCGCCGATCATCCGCCGGATCGTGTCCGAAACGGGAGTTGCGCCCGAAAATATCGACGATGTGCTGGTGGGCAATGCCGCTGGCGGCGGCGGAAACATCGCGCGGCTGGCAGCGCTCACCGCAGGTCTGCCCATGGCGATTCCGGGAGTGACCATCGATCGGCAATGCGGCTCGGGCCTGGAAGCGATCATCATGGCGGCCCGCTTGATCCAGGCGAAAGCCGGCGCATGTTTTCTCGCCGGCGGCGTCGAGAGTGTCAGCACCGCGCCATGGCGCGTCGAAAGACCAAAGGCGAATGGGGCGCTGCCCCGCTTTTACGGGCGTGCCCGATTTTCGCCTGACACGATCGGCGACCCGGAGATGGGGATTGCTGCCGAAAACGTCGCCCGTCAGTTCGGCATATCGCGGCAGAGACAGGATGAATTCGCCCTGCGCAGCCACCGGCTCGCCGTAGCGGCGGCGGAGGCAGGCATCTTTCGCCCCGAGATCGTCGACATTTCCACCGGCCACGGGCCGATCGAACGGGACGAGTGCCCGCGCCCGTCCACATCTCTCGAGGCGCTCGCAAACCTCCGGCCGGTCTTCCTGGCCGATGGTTCGGTGACAGCCGGCAATGCCTGCCCGCTGAACGACGGCGCCTGCCTGGTTCTCGTTATGAGCCGCGGCATGGCGAAAAGCCTCGGCATCGAAAAGGGCCTTGCCTTCATCGACAGCGCCGCTGCCGGCGTGGATCCCAACCTGCTCGGCATCGGCCCGGTCGCCTCGACCAGGAAGCTGCTGCAGCGTCAGCCCGGGCTTTCGCTCGTAGCCATCGATGCCATCGAATTCAACGAGGCCTTCGCCGCCCAGGTTCTGGCATCGGTAGATCAGCTCGATATTCCTGCCGACACGATCAACAGGAACGGCGGAGCCATTGCCTTAGGCCATCCGTTCGGGGCCTCCGGCGCAATCCTCGTTACCAGGCTGTACAGCCAACTGATCCGCAACACCGGGGATGCCTGGGCGCCCGGTGCGACTGCCTTGGCCATGATCGGCATCGGCGGAGGCATAGGGCTGACCGCCATGTTCGAGGCTACTCAGCTTTCCTGACCGCCGAAGGCGCAGACCGTCAGGCGGCGGCGCGTTTGTGATCGGCGGGATGCTGAAGCCGAAAGCCAATCGCCAGCCTGTTCCAGGCGTTGATCATTGCGATGCCGATCGAGAGCGCCACCAGCTCGTCATCCGAGAAGTTGGCGTGCGCTTCTTCATAGACATCGTCCGGCGCATGGCTTTTCGCAATCTCAGTGAGAGCTTCGGCCCAGGCGAGTGCGGCCCGCTCCCGAGTGGTGAAGAGCTGCGACTCCCGCCACGCGTTCAGAAGCAGCAGCCTGTCATCCGTTTCGCCGAGCTTCAGCGCGTCCTGGCGGTGCATGTGCAGGCAGTGAGCACATCCATTCATCTGGGAAACGCGCACTTTGACGAGTTCGAGCAGCTTCGGATCGAAGCTTTTGCCAATCCAGCCTTCAACGGCCACGAGACCGTCGATGCCGCTGTTCTTATGGGCCATGAAGTTCAGGCGCTTGATCATTCTTATCTCCATCGTGAGAGGATTGATGACGCAAGCCTCGGCTTGCAGGCCAGTGAATACGCCTTGCTTTCCGGGTCGGCCATCTGCCCCGATGGTAGACCAGGCCGATGCCTGTCGACGTGATCTTCCGCCATTTCGCCTGGCTGCCTCGACCGCAGAGCCAGCTGCCCTACTGCGTTCGCATAGGGTGACAGCGACCGAGGGAGAATAGTTTGGCACCGCGATCCGGCGCATTCTCCTGCCTATCGGTCCCAACCGGCCGTACCGGCGACGGTCCCGATGAAGTCGCTTCACTCACCGAGGAGGCGGGGGCATGCCGGGCAGTTGCCTGCTCGCTTTCAAGTCAACAAAGGCAAGTCAACAGAGGAAACTCCTCCTAGAGAACAAGGAGACTACCCATGAAAATCGTCGTTATCGGCGGCACTGGCCTCATCGGCTCAAAGACCGTTGAAAGATTGCGCAACAAGGGGCACGAGGTGTTGGCGGCTTCGCCGAATTCGGGCGTCGACACAATCACCGGCAAGGGCGTGGCGGAAGCGCTCGCTGGCGCGCAAGTAGTGCTCGATCTCGCAAACTCGCCTTCGTTCGAGGATAAGGCCGTCCTGGAATTCTTCCAGACGTCGGGCCGCAATCTGCTCAAGGCAGGGGCTGCCGCCGGCGTGAAGCATCACGTCGCGCTGTCGATCGTCGGCATGGAGCGCCTGCAGGGCAGCGGCTACATGCGCGCCAAGATGGCCCAGGAAGAGCTGATCAAGACGTCCGGAATACCCTATACCATCGTGCACTCCACCCAGTTCCACGAATTCATGGCTGGCATCGCCCAGTCGGGTGCCGTCGGCCAGACCGTGCATCTGTCGCCGGCCTATGTGCAGCCGATTGCCTCGGACGACGTCGCCGACGTGATGGCCGAGGTGGCGCTCGGCACGCCTGTGAACGGCACGATCGAGATCGGCGGGCCGGAGAAAGTCCGCCTCACCGAAATCGTGACGCGTCTCTTCAAGGCGACGAACGATCCGCGCCAGGTGGTCGCCGATCCGCACGCCCGCTATTTCGGCGTCGAGCTCGAGGACAATTCGCTCGTGACCGGAGCCAAGGCGCGGCTCGGCCAGATCCGCTTCGACGATTGGCTGAGCCGGCAGCCGCCTCAGAAAAAGAGCGCCTAACAATAGGGGGCCTCGCGACCATTCCCTTTAACGCAGGAGATCAGATATGCTCAGAAAGGTTATCTCGACGACCGCATTCGCCGTCGCTATTGCCGCCGGCGCGCAGGCTTACGCCGCATCGGGTGGCAAAGCCAAGCTCAGCGTCGTCTACGACCAGAAGCTTCCCAATGTCCCCGGCAAAAGCATGCGCGCCGTGCTGGTGGAATACGGACCGGGCGGCACGTCACCCGGCCATACCCATCCGGATTCGGCCTTCATCTATGCCACCGTTCTCGAAGGAGCGATCCGCAGCCAGGTGAATGACGGGCCGGTAAAGACCTACAAAGCCGGCGAAAGCTTCTCCGAGTTTCCTGGCGATCACCACAGCGTCAGCGAAAACGCCAGCAAGACCAAGCCGGCGCGCCTGCTTGCGGTCTTCGTGCTGAATACGGACGAGAAAGAACTGACGACCGACGACAAATGAGGTCATCAACGCATCGATGCCCGGCGTCGTCGGGCATCGATATCAATGACATCGCTGCGATTGGCGTCAGGCCGCCTGCAGCGCCAGTTCCAGGTCTGCAATCAGGTCGTCCGGATGCTCGATGCCGATCGAAAGGCGGATCGTCGATTCCAAAACGCCGATGCGCTGGCGGACGTCGGCGGGCACGCCGGAATGCGTCATGGTGGCCGGATGGCTCGCAAGCGATTCCGTGCCGCCGAGACTGACCGCGAGCTTGAAGATCTGCAGCGCGTTCAGGAATTTGAACGAGGCTGGCTGACCACCGCGGATGTCGAAAGAGAAGGTCGAACCGGCGCCGGTGCATTGGGCGATGAAGGTCCGCCCGGCCGGCGAGTCCGGATCGTGGTAGGACAGGTAGTGAACCTTCTCGACCTTCGGGTGATCACGCAGAAAATCTGCGACGGCGCGGGCGTTGCTGTTTGCCCGTTCCATGCGCAGCTGCAGCGTTTCCAGTGAACGGCCGAGCATCCAGCAGGAATGCGGATCAAGCTGGGTGCCGATCGCGCCGCGCAGGGCCTTGATCTGCTTGATCACCGCCTTGCGACCAAGGACGGCGCCGGCGATCAGGTCGGAATGACCGCCGACATATTTCGTCAGCGAATAGAGCGATATATCGGCGCCGTGCTCGATCGGCCGCTGGAAGACCGGTCCGAGCAGGGTGTTGTCGCAGACGATGATCGGCATATGGCCCTGTCTTGCACCGATCATGTCGGCCACGTGCCGGATCATCGAGACATCGACCAGACTGTTGGTCGGATTGGCAGGCGTCTCGATCAGGATGACGGAGACGCGGCCCTTGGCCATCGCCTCTTCCGCGGCCTTTTGCACCGATCCTTCGCTGACGCCATCGGCAAATCCAATGGCGGCGGCGCCGAGATTCAGGAAGGTCTTCGCCAGCAATGTTTCCGTTCCGCCGTAGAGCGGTTGCGAATGCAGGATCGCATCGCCCGGCCGGACGAAGGCGAGCAGAGTGGTGGCGATCGCCGCCATGCCGGATGAAAACAGCACGCCGCTTTCCGTCCGTTCGTACACGGCGAGCCTGTCTTCGACGATCTCGCTGTTCGGATGGTTGAAGCGCGAATAGACGAGGCCGGCCCCTTTCCCCTCGGGCGGCTCGCGACGGCCCGACACATAATCGAAGAAGTCGCGGCCATCCTCGGCCGTCTTGAACACGAAGGTGGAGGTGAGAAACACCGGCGGCTTGACTGCCCCTTCAGAGAGTTCCGGATCGTAGCCGTAGTTCAGCATCTGCGTCTCGGGATGCAGGGCATGATTGCCGATATGAGTTTTGGAAGGATGCGGGGCGGTCATCATCGTCTCCTGTGTCGGACTGGCGAAATGTCAGAATACATCAAAACTGTAGGAGAGGAGCAATCTTCGCGGTCAGTTCCTGGTCTCGCCCAAAGTGTCCGCGACATAGGCGCCTCGCGCTCCCATTGGCAGCGGTGTCCCCGTCGTCGTGTCCCTGGCGGTCTGATGTTCGAGTTCGCCGTTCAGCTCTGCCCCAATGATGAGAATGACAACGGACAACCAAATCCACATGAGGAAGCCGATCAGCGCTCCAAGGGTGCCGTATGTCGCGTTGTAATTGGCGAAATGATTCAGATAGAAGGAAAAGCCGAGCGACATGAGGGCCCAGCCAACAGTAGTCAAAGCCGCGCCCCACGTCATCCACTGGGCTTTTGCAGGCTCCCGGCTTGGGCCAAAGCGGTAGACCAGTGTGACGGCCACCGCAACCACGAGCAGGAGCAGCGGCCACCTAAGAAGAAGAGCCAGGTGCTCCTTGAATTGATCGAGCCAAAGATAGGAGAGCACGACTGGCATTACGCCAACGAGGGCCACCATGACGACCGCAAAAGCCATTGAACATAGGGTGAAGCAGAGACCCGTCAGATTCAGTCGCACGAGGCTTCGTTTCTCCTTTTCCTCATAGGCCACGTTCATGGCGTCGAATATCGCCAGCGTTCCATTATGCGTGCTCCATAGCGCGATCGCGAGGCCTACGAAAAAGGCGATCCCGAGTGTGCTGTCGCGCCGTTCGACGAGCGCCTTGATCTGATCTGCAAGAAGGTCGAACGCGCCAGGTGGCATGAGGACGGCCAGTTCGCGAAGGTGTTCTGATATGGTAGCGGGATCGGCAACCAGCCCGTAAAGAGAGACCAGGGCCGCGAGGGCAGGAAATATCGCCAGCAAGAGATAGAAGGTCACGCCTGCCGCGATGAGAGTGACCCTGTCATCTAGAATTTCATGGAAAACGCGCCAGAATACGTCGCAAAGGCCGCTGAAAGGGATAGCCTCGGGCGTGCTGGCGCTGCGGCCATGATCGTCAACTGCGTGGCCAGGTTCCGCAGACGGGGCGGCCGACCTGCGCTCGATTGCCTGCATGTAGACAAGTGCGCCGACCGCTGCGGCCATCATTGCAGCCGCGGTAGAGAACCTCTTACGTTGAAGCACATCAGGCATATGGATGGTCTCCGATCTAGTGCGGAGATAACGCGGCGTGCCGCTAAAGGATGCAAGCCATTGCTTGGCTGCGGGCACTTGATGCGGGACTGAGATCGTCCGTTTGACGAATCGTGTGAGGATCGAACCGATTAAGCCGCGTCGCCACCGCGCTCAGTATCTCCTAAAGCAAGGCCAATGGAGTAGTTTCAGAAATCATAATCCATTGATATTACTGCAAATTGCCCGCTTTGCGGAAGCAAGCGCGGGCGTTAGTTCCCTTACTCCATGGTGGTGCTTTGGTGCCGCTACGGGCAGATCGGTGCGCAGCCAAAAAGAGGAAGCGGCGCTTGGATCGGAATCCCTTGCTGTCACCCGATCCGCGCGCCAGCGTCCGGCATCTGCAGCAATGGCCTCTGTCTCGGTGCCTATAAGAATAACGCCGTTGACACCGACGTGCAATAGCCGCTTACGGCTCTGGCTGCGAGCCGATTGTTTCCCTCCGTGTGTCCCCTGGCAAGCGTCGGCGACACCGGGAGAATGCCCGCCTGAAGACGCGATCTCGATGGCCTCGGTGATTGCTCGATAGTGTCTCGGCGGTACGAGCTGAAATCGATCAAGTGGCCGCGCGTGGGCTGAGCCGAGCGCGAGGTGGCGGAGGTGCGGTGCACGCCGCTTCGGCCGCAGGCTAGTTTGCAGCGTGGCGCTACTTTGCGGCACCCGCCCCTGTCGACCTGCGCTGAAGGTGCTGCTCCCCGGCGTACCGTTTATAGGTGCAGGAACATCTTCCGGCATGTCGGTCGGGGATGAACGCAGCTCTCCTACAGTGGCTGGCAGCGGGGCTGCACGCTATCAGTAGCTGTATCGGAGACGGGCGCCGCGCATCGAGCATGATGGGACGGTCTGGGCTCTGAGGTCGGCTATCTCAGGACAAGGTGGACCCATGACTGCCGTCCCCACATATGCTCGGCTCACTGTCGCAGGCATGTCGACGATAGTCGCCGCTGCGGCAGTGCGCTCACGGACGTGGTCTACGTCAGCGACTGCCTGTTGCAATGGGCTGATGCGCCCGACGGGCTCGGCCGTGAGCTCCCGATCTTGCGGAATGAAAGGATGCCCTCCCCTACCGCTCGGCCATACGATGAAACGGATGACAGCGAGGCGGTCGGACTGCTGGCCGACTACTGAGGAGCCGACGCCATGACCAAGGCAGAACGTTGGCTGATCACGCCGTTGTCCGCGGACAACCGCATGTTCCGCAAGATCGTTTGCTCCTGAAGCGGGTTCCGCAGCAACTGGTTCGCAAGGATATTGCGGCGGGATCAACAGCTCTGCCTGACGTCGTGCAAAAAGCCGGTTCATAAGCCTCAAAGGCGTCACATGTGCGGCTTCAAGATCTCTGTCCGCAATGCCGAGGCATGCACCATGTTTGGCGACGAGAAGAGCGCCGTCCAATCGACAAATCGCGGCACTGTGCGCGCTGCGGCTTCATTCATCGAATGGCAAAGGTTGTGGGCCGCCGCAGCGCCATCATCCTTGCGGCTCTTGCGTCGCATGGGGCAGCAATCGAGACTCCCATCGTTTGACAAAGGCAGGCTGGCTAACGGCAACGCGGCGTTTGGGCAGAGCGGGTGCCCCAACTGAGCTAATCGGGAAGAAGGCGGCGAGCCAGTCCTTCGAGGCCCCACCGGCCGCCCCAGTTGGGTAGAGAGGGCGGCACGCAACGGCAGCGAACCGATCAGTCTGTTGGTTCAAGGGGGTCGATCAATTGGTCCGGTTCAAGCTATGTCGACTGGCCGACTGCAGGCCGAAGGTTGATGGATGATGGAGTGGATGGCTGAGCGCCGGCCGCAGCATTCGCAAATGTGGCTGGATAGTGGGTGTTGTCGCCGTCATTTGTAATCGGCGCGCGATCTGTCAGGTTGGCGATCGCCTTCTTCGATGCCTCGATCAATTCCGCCGTCAATCGGGTGGAAATGAGTGAAGCCAGAACATCTATTGGGCGAAGGATGGGGCACTGTGCGACCAAGACGGATCGCCGTCGATCATTGAGATGATCTCCTCGCGTCATGCTGTTGGCACAGCCGCGGTGCGATCCTGGTGCGCTCATCAAGCGCCAGGACGTCGGAGAGAATCCCTCCGCCAAGATCCCCGCTCGGCAAGTTGTCCGCGGACAACCCGCGCCCGGGCCGATAGCGTGCCAGAGAAGGCTGCATTTGCCTTGAGGCTCGTCTGCGATATCAGTGCGGCCGCTAGGCTTGAATTTGCCGCATTGCGGCACTACCTCGTGACCGACCGAAGCGCTAAACCCCTCCGAGCCGCTTCGGCCCGACGGACAGCACTCCTCCTCCCAGGCTGTCGGTCACTATCGAAGCCCGGCGCATTCTCCCGCGCCGGGCTTTTGCCGCCTCCGCGACCCACCGTCCTCGCCGGTCAGCGAGCGTCTCCTTGTCCTCCATTCTTGTCGCTCCGGTCCCCGAACCGGTTTCGGCGGCGATTTGGAACGCCGAGCGGCGGCGATCAATTGCGTGCGTCGGCAATCTGTGTCGCTGCTGCCGTGCTGCAGCCAGCAGAGGAGCCGTGATCGTCCGGGGTGGGGGCACGCCGCCGAGACGCCGCCGATCGAGGGCCGTCGCCTACTGGCCTTCATCGCCAGTCTGAGTGCCGTCCTCCCAGAGGGGCGTCGAGAGCCGTAGTGGGATCGCGCCGGTAAGTTCGGACCGGCCAGAGGTCGCCAGACGGCGCGGACTGTCCGGCTCCTGCTGCTCACAGATTTCGATAAGCCCGACGGGTCGCCGGCTGGGAGCCTGCAATGAGCTTTGAGATAGCTGCATCCGAGGTCGGCACCCAGGGGCGTGTTCTCGCCCACGCCTTGCTCCGGATGTTTGAGCGTGGCGACGCCATCGTCGGTCGGAAGGCGAGCTAGCGGTCGAAAGGAGGATGGTGTCGAGGACGTCAAGCTCTTCGGTGCCGCGGCGCGCTATATTGCTCGGCTGAGGTGAGGCGGCCGACTTTCGCGAAGTCGGCGCGGATATTTAGGCGCCATCATAGCAAAGCGCCCATTGGTCGCCGATATGCCATCAGCGTCCTATCCGCGGCTCCGTCTTCCAGAGCAGCTCTTTGACGAACTCGATGCCGCCGCGGCTGAAGGCGGCGGTGAGCGCCTCGATCTCGTTATCTTCGATTGTTAATCCACCATTGGCGCAGACGAAATAAGCTGTGCCGATCCAGCGTGCTGCAAATCCACCCTCGCCGCGCTCAATACGAAGTGCAGCACCATGGGGTAGGTGACGGCCGCCTTTCGGCGGAGTGGCAGCACGAGACGCCCTCCAGGCCGAAGCCTTTCGATCCAGGGTTCCGCGGGCCGCGCGACGGCGAAATTCACATCGATCGCATTCATCTCTTCCAGCGGCCATTGGCTGCCGTCGGCGTTAATGACGCTGACATTGGCCCGATCGGCAAGCGCTGTTTGAGCGTGGGCAGCGAGATTGGGATCCATCTCGACGACATAGACATGACCGGAAGCGGGACAAGCTCCGAAAGAATAGCGCTGTAATAGCCGGTGCCGGCACCGATATGGGCGATGCGATCGCCGACTTCTATGTCCAGCTCTGCCAGAGTCGGGCGTGCAGTGAGAGGCTGCCATTGTTGACACCCTTGTCGGGCTTCCTGATAGGTCAGAACCAAGTCGGAGGAGGGGAGGGGCGATATCCATGGCCCACGTCGCAATTCCCCATCGCGGCGCACCGATGAATTTTTCGCGCGGGACGGTGGCGAAGGCAGCTTCGATCCACGGGCTCGTGGTTACGGTGGTTGCCACCATCTGATGGGCGTAAGCGCGGCGGATCACCGCGTTCGTCGGCTGTGAACAACGCAGTCGGCACGGCTAAATCTCCGGACTCGGCTATAATCAATCTCTTTTTCACGTCCCGGCGGCTTCCAAATCGCTCTTGGCATCCCGAACGCTTGATTCAGCGGAATGGAACCTGTGACGGAAGTTAAAAGTCATATCTCTTCCATTACGGAAAACCACGTTGCTATATCATGAGGTTAGGGTCACAAAGCTGGCGCGGTCCGGTCTTCGGATACCAGGCACTCCCACAAACACGTTTAGGTGCCCGGCATCTTGTGGTGCCCACCGCCCACTGTGAAACGCTTCTTGATCCTATCGACGGGCGCCCCGTTCTGAAGCGGAACCTGGATTAGCCGGTCATAGGTCTCGAAGCCCATCTTCGCGTAATACCTCAGACCGCTGACGTTGTCTGCGCGAATGGTCGCATTGATGAATTCGAGCCCGAATTCTTCCGCTGCCGCTCGGGTTGCGGGGAAGAGAGCGCTGCCGACGCCTGCGGTCCTTGGGTGCATACGGGCAAAAGTCGCGATGTCGGCGAAGCCTTTCGGCGGATCGCCGTATAAGCTCAGGGACTGAAAACCGACGAGCGACTGATCGTGCTCTGCAACATGGCAGGTCAGAGGAAACTCGCCATCGATGAACCAGTCCGCAAACTCGGCAGCCGAAAGCGGCGTCTCGAGTGCGGTTGTTCCGCCGGCAAGGATGATCTCGTTTAAAAGACTGCTCAGCTCCTCCGCGTCAGCAGAGACGGCCCTTCGAATATGCATGTCTTGACATCCTTGTTTCGGCTCGAGAGGCCCTGCTTCACTATCGTTTAGACGTGCCCTTCTATTAATCGACGGAACGAGTAAATTTTGTCATTGCCGCGATGATGATAGCGGCAGACGCAGCGCCGGGATCGATGTGTCCGATCACGCGGTCCCCCAATCGCGAAGCACGTCCCTTGGCCGCCGTCATGTTGCTGGTCGCTTGACAGCCTGCCCGCGCTGCCCGCTCCGCTGCCTCGAAGCATTGGGGGAGGGGCTTTCCCGACTGCCACGCTTCGAGTGCCGCGTCGGCCGCGGGTCTCCACGCGTCAACCATCGTCTTTTCACCGGGTTCGGCCTTTCCGCGTTCCTGGATTCCCTTTGCCATTGCCGCAAAGACGCGCAGGAAGTCATCATCGCTCAATGTCTGCTTGTCTTTGGCGGCGGCTCCGGCGCGCATGAAGGCCGTGGCATATAGCGGGCCTGACGAAGCGCCGACTGCATTCAGGAAAGCCTTTGCCGCGGCGTTGAACGCTGCTGTCGGGGCGATCCTGGCGTCAAGCTCGCCGACCGCTTTCGCCGCTGCCCGGCAGCCCGCATCCATGGCAAGGCCGTGATCCCCATCGCCAATGGCACCGTCCAGTTCGCAAAGATGATCTCGTTCCGCCGCGATATCCTCGGCAATCCCGGCAAACAAACGCTGCAGATCTTCGGTCGTAAACATCATCGATCACCTCGCAAACATCGCGCAATCACAGGGGTGATCGATCAATCGCTGAAGCTCATCGTCGAGATGCATGACCGTGATCGACGCGCCGGCCATTTCGAGCGAGGTGCAGTAATTCCCAACGAGCGACGTATGGAGGATAAGACCTGCGTCGTCGAGCCGGGACTTGACGCGCCGCATCATGATGTAGAGTTCCATCAACGGGGTCGAACCCAGCGAATTGACGAGTACCGCGACACGATCACCGCGGGCTGCCTTCATCTCCCGAAGAATACTGTCCATGAGTTCGTCGGTCACCGCGTCGGCGGGTTTCAGCGGCTCACGCGCCACGCCGGCCTCCCCATGAATGCCCATGCCGATCTCCATCTCGTCGTCGCCGATCAGGAAGTTCGGTTTCAAAGTCTGAGGCAGCGAACAGGGCGAGAGCGCCACACCCATCGTATAGGTCCGCGCGTTGGCATGGCGGGCAGCGCGCTCGACTTCATCGAAAGAGTAGAGAAGATCGCATGCCGCGCCGGCAGCCTTGAAGATGAAGACGTTTCCCGCCACGCCCCGACGTCTGTCCCGCTGATCGGCAGGGGCGGACGCTACATCATCCGTGGTGAGGACGGTGCGCACTTCGATCTCGTCAAGCGCAAGCATCTCGGCAGCCATGTCGAAGTTCATCACGTCGCCGGCATAATTGCCATACATGAACAGCACGCCGGCGCCGCCGTCGACCGCCATGGCGCAGGCGACGATCGGATCGGGCGGCGGCGAGGCGAAGACGTTGCCGATTGCGGCCGCGTCCGCCAGCCCCTTGCCGACAAACCCCAGAAACGTCGGTTCGTGCCCCGATCCGCCGCCGATGACCAAGCCGACCTTGCCCCTGCGGGGCCCGTTTCTGGCAATGATCGCGCGGGGCATCTTCTCCACGGCGTAAAGGTGGCGCGGATGCGCCGCCAGAACGCCTTGCAGCATCTCATCGACGGCATCTGCGCCGGCATTGATAAGCTTTTTCGTTTTCATGTTGATCATCCAAGTGCGAGCTCCGCCTGCATAAATGCGGTTGCAGCGCCGAAGGTCAATCCGCCAGCGGGAGGGCTGCGGTCGCAAACGGCGCGAGCAGCAACGCTTTGCCCGAATCCGCCGGCCGGCACGCGCCGCAATCGACCTTTCGTTCTTCGCCCGTCAGATTGACGACGTGAAGCCTGGCGCCCGCGGCATCCCGTGCAACGAAGGACAGGACCTCGGAGGGCGAGGAAGAGACGCATGCCTGCCAGGATGCGCCAGCCAATCGGGACAAAGTGTACACGGTGTTGAACAACGGCCGCCGTCCGCCTTGCTCGATCGGTTCCCCCGGACCGGCGATCAAACCGAACGGGCCTGATAAGGCCGAGAGCGTCAGGCATTCCAGATCGGCATCGAGCACCCGTATCGCGTAACCGAGCGCGAAGGCCTCCGCGAAGCGTCCATTGTGGCGTGGGTCGCGATCGGCCATGGGGATACGCGCGCCCGCCGGATTGTCCATCGTGCGGCTGCCATAGGGGTTCTGCCGCATCGGGATCGTCGATGGACCGATCCGGTAGGGCTTGTCGCCATAGATCGCACGCACCGACCGCGTGATGAAGGGCAGCGCTTCCAATGTCTGCATGACGCTGAGGTCGTCGGCCGCGTGCACGATCGGATTGGTGCAGTGGCTGACGAAGTCGAGCTGTCCATCGGGGACGCGCTTCCGGTTGAGTTCGGTGAAATAGCTCAGCATGCCGCCGCCGATGCGAATGCCGGGAAAGGCGGCGCGGGCAGCTGTATAGACCTGATCCAGGGGCGGGCATTCCGGCCATTTGCTGCCGGGCGGCGTCGATTGCCGGTCGACGGATGGCGAGATCATGATCGCATCGGGCCTGAATTCAGCAAGCCGCATCTGGCGGGCGATCTCGGCCGCCTCGCTTGACGGCGACGATTTGCAGGGAAGGGCGATCTCCAGCGTCGAGCGGCCGCGATGGGCCGCGGCGAGTAGGGCGAACTGCGCGAGCGCGTCGACGCCGTGCCCGGCACCGGGGTCGAAATGGAAGAGGAGTTCCTGGGGAGCGATCTCCGCCAGGACGGACTTTGCCGAGAGAGTCGCATCGGCCCCTTCGGGTGTAATGATCACGCCGATATCAGGCATGGTGCCGGTGCGGGCCCCGAGCTCGAGTTTTATGGCGCCGCCTGACGCCGCAGTTGGAGGATGCCGCGTGGCATCGCCCGCATCTTTGATGATCAGCGACGTCTTTTGCCGGACGTGTTGATTGGCGGCAATTCGGTAGGGCCAAGGGAGGGCGAGCGGCCTGACATATGTCTTGTAGGATGCGTCCGACCAGTTCCGTTGATCCTCCATCTCAAAGGTGTCGCCCTCCATCCGACATTCCGCCTGAACATCAGGCATAACCTCGTGGGTGATGGCCCGCATGTCCTTGAACGGCTGCCAGGGCTCGATGAGATCGGGAAATCGTGTTGCCACGGTCCGTCCGTCGACATGCTCGACCGTCGCCGGTGAACCCGCCAAGCCGACGATCGGATGCAGGATGCAGAAACCGCAGCGGTTGGTCACGAAGCCGGTTGGGGCGACGGCTTCGGCCTCGAAGTCAAGCCGATCCGGACTTCCGACGATGCGAACATCGATGATGAGCTTTGTATCATCCGGTCCCTCGCAGCGGGCGAGATAGGCGACCTCGAAACGATCGTCACGTTGCTCGATCCTGAAATCGGCGATCTCGGGACCGTAGGTCCCCCAGTCCCGGTCGCGAACGAGATAGGAAATCGCCCGCAGCACCTCGGTTCCATCGTAGCGGATCGTGCGGAGGTTACCGTTGGCGAGATCGGCTTCCAATTTTCCGGCTCTCAGGCGAACCGGCGGCGGATCAACGAGATGGGTGCCGTAGAGCTGGAACGCATCGATCGTCATCGCAGCATCGCTCCGACATCGATCGTCTGTCCCCTGGCCGCACTGTCATAGGCGGCCTCGACGAGCGCAAAAGTTTTCAGATTGTCCGCCCCTGACGTCGAATGTTCCGCGCCGCGCTTCAGCTGATCGACCCAATGCTGCTGGATCGCGTAGACGCTCTCCTGGATGTTGTGCCACGGCCGCGAGGCCCATGACAGCAGCTTCGGCGATACGTTAGTTGTGGTGGTGCCCTTGGCGGTGGTGACTTCGAGGCCGTAACCCTGGGTCAGGCGGATCGTGCCCTCAGAGCCGTCGAGCTCGATCAAGGTCTCGGGAAACGGCTCTCTGGAAAGCCTGGTGGCGTAGCTGACGTCGACGACCGACGTGGCGCCGTTTTCATGATCGAGCAGAATGGTCGCGACATCCTCGCCCTTGATCGTGGGATTGACCCGTTTGGTGCGGGCCGTGAGCCCTCGAACGTCGCCAAGGATATAGCGGGCGATATCGAGCGTATGGATGCCGAGGTCTTCGATGATGAACCGTTCGCCTTCCGCCAGATAGGGCTGGCCGGAAAAGACGTCGTAGGCCGAACGGAAGGAGAAGCGGCCCCAGAAGGGTGTGCCGATGACATCGGTCGCCAGCGCCTTGCGCACCGCCTGGATCGGCGTCTGCCAGCGAAAGTTCTCGTGCACCATCAGCGGTATGCCGGCATTGCGACACGCCTCGACCATCGCCTTCGCGTCCGACAAGGTCTTGGCGAATGGCTTCTGGCAGATGGCCGGCACCTTGTTCCGAGCCGCCATTTCGACGAGAAAGCGATGGCTTTGGACTGTTGTGGCAATGTCGACGAAATCAAAACCGCCATCGGCAAACATAGCCTCGGCATCGCCATAGCGGCGATCGATGCCGAACTGATCGCCGACGATCTTCAGCCGCTCGGGATCGCGATCGCAAATTGCGACGATGCCGGCGCCCCGAACGTCGTTCCAGGCATGCATCTGGTTGATCGCAAAGAAGCCGCAGCCGATCAAAGCCCCTTTCAATTCCGTCATCTCAACCTGCCTTTGCCATCGGCATCAGGGTAACGCGCTGCTGCAGGCGGCGCTGCGCCTGGTCGACTACGACGGCAATGATGATGACGAGGCCCTTGATGACCATCTGCCAGAAGGAGGAGACGCCCATCATCACCAATCCGTCGGAGAGGATGCCGATGACGAAGGCGCCGATGATCGTGCCGCCGATCGTGCCGCGGCCGCCCGACATCGAGGTGCCGCCGAGCACGGCTGCGGCAATTGCATTGAGTTCGAAGCTTTCGCCGGTCGCCGGATGGGCTGCCATCAGTTCGGAGGAGATGACGACGCCGACGATGGCTGCGCAAAGCCCGGAAAACATGTAGACGAAGATTTTCACGACATCGACCCGGATACCGGACATGCGCGCGGCTCGCTCATTGCCGCCGACGGCGAAGATATGACGGCCGATCGGCGTCGAACGGGCGACATAGGCGGCCAGCAGCGCCAGCACGATCAGAATCCAGATCGACACCGGCAGACCGAGAATGCGTCCCGCGCCAAAGAAATCGAAGCCGGTTGTCGCATATTCCGGCCGGCCGACAAGGTTTGGAAAGGTCTGCCCGTCCGACGACAGCAAAGCGAGACCGCGGGCGATGTAGAGGGTGCCGAGCGTGGCGATAAAGGGCGCGACGTTGAGCTTGGTGATCAAGAGACCGTTGATCAGCCCAATGAGCAGGCCGATCGACAAGGTGATCAGCACGATCTCGAAGAGGTTGAAAAAGATCGTGTAGCCGATCGGCAGTTCGATGCCGTAAAGGATCAGGCCGCCGGCGACCATGCCGCAAAGCCCGACGATCGATCCGACCGAGAGATCGATGCCGCCGGTGATGATGACGAAGGTCATGCCCATCGCCAGGAAGGCGTTTAGCGCCACATGTTTCGACATCAGGATCATGTTCGCCGTCGAGGTGAAGTTCGGGGCGAAGATCGCAAAAAAGATGATCACGGCAAATAACGCGATGAACGTCCTGAGCTTCATCAGTGTCAGAAGCGCCGAGCCGTTGGCGCCCTTCGGCGCAAGAGTGGTCGATGTAGCCGCCATCATGACGCGAGTTTCCCTTGATGTCCGTGTCCCTTGGCCGAAGCCGCGATGATGGCTTCTTCCGTCGCCTCGTTCCGGTCGAAGACGGCGACCAGTTGGCCGTTGCTCAAGACCGCGATGCGATCGGAAAGCGCCATGACCTCCTCGAGGTCGGAAGTCGAAAATAGAATGGCGAGCCCGTTTGCCGCCAGCCGCCGCATGGTTCGGAAGACATCGGCTTTGGCGCCGACATCGATGCCGCGGCTCGGCTCGTCCATCAGCAGCACCTTTGGATTGGTCATCAACGCCTTACCGATGACGACCTTCTGCTGATTGCCGCCGGACATTGAGGTCACCTCGAAATCCGGGTTCGGCGCCTTGATCGAAAGATCGCGGATTGCATCGCGAATAGCACTCTTCTCCGCACCCCTGTCGATATGAAAGAGCCGGGTGAAGCGGCCAAGGCTCGCCAGCGTCAGGTTGGAGGCGATCGAGAGCACCTGGACCAGACCTTCCCGCTGCCGGTCTTCCGGAATGAGCGCGAGGCCGCGGCGGATGCGCCGGGTGGTGTCGCGGGCACGAACCTGCTTACCGTCGATGTAGATCTTGCCGGTCGAGTGTGTGTGGCGACCGATCACGCATTCGAAGAATTCGCTACGCCCGGCGCCCATCAGGCCGTAGATGCCAAGGATTTCGCCTGCCTTGACCGACAGCGAGACGTCGTTGACCGAAAGCCCACCCGTCGGCCGCGGCAGACTGATATTTTCGGCGCGAAACATCTCGGCTCCGACGACGTGGTCCACGGATTTTGCAAAATCCTTGGCATCCGAGCCGATCATCGAGCGCACGATCCAGCGCGTGTCGATGTCGCGGACCATTGCTTCCCCGGTGACCTGACCGTCACGCAGCACGGTGATGTAGTCACCGATGCGCATCAGCTCTTCGAGCCGGTGGGAGATATAGACGATTGCCACACCCTGTGCCTTCAGCTCGGCGATCACCTTGAACAGGATCTCGACTTCGGCTGCCGAAAGCGCCGACGTCGGCTCATCCATGATGAGGATACGGGCATTCAACGACATTGCCTTGGCGATCTCGACGATCTGCTGCTGGCCAATCGGCAAATCCTCGACCATCGTATCCGCTTCAATCCCGGCATCCAGACGCTTCAAAAACGCATTGGCCTTTTGCACCTGCGCCTTGTGGTCGATGCCGAGGAGGCCGCGGGTGATTTCGCGCCTGGCGAAGATGTTCTCGGCGACCGACATGTTGGCGAACAGATTGAGCTCCTGGAAGATCATTCCGATGCCGCGCGCCTGCGCATCGGCCGGGCTGTCGAAGGAGACAGGCTTGCCGTCCAGGATGATACGGCCGAGCGTCGGACGCTCGACACCGGCGATGATCTTCATCAGCGTCGACTTGCCGGCGCCGTTTTCGCCGACGAGGACGTTCACCGCGCCACGCCGCAGTTCGAGATTGGCGCGCTTGACGGCGACGATACCCGAATAGACCTTCGACACCTCGTCGAGGCGCAGGATGATGTCGTCTTTTTGTGCTTCTCCTGTGGTCATGAGCCGACCTTCAGTTCCGAAGGCGTTATGAGCGGAAGCTCGCCGCTTTTCGGCAGCGGAAAGGCGCCGACTGCGGTCACCGTCTTGCCGACCAGACCTTCGCGCGGGACGGCAGAGAGAAAAGCCGTATTGGCCTTCTCGTTGAAGGCTTTGCCGAACTGCGCCCACTCGATCTGGTTCTTGAATTCGTTGAAATTGACGAACTCCAGCGTGTCGCGCAGCGCCGTGCCGCGCAGCGCCGGCCCGATCTGGACCTTGGCGTTGGCCTTGCCGTCGCCATCGGCGTCGACATCGAGTGTTGCTGCGCGCGAGGCCGTATCGGCCGCGACGACCTTGCCGGTGATCTTGACGGCGTAGGTCCACGGCGAGCTGCTCTGCTTGCGGGGATTGCCGTATTTCTCGCCTGCAGCGTCAGGGTTGGAGGCGGCAAGTTGCATGACGTCCTTGAGGTCGCCGGCGCGCTTTTCGAAATAGGGCACTGCCTCGGACTGCCAGATCGCCTCGACCTTTGCATTCGGATCGAAGGCGGTCTTGGCCGCTGCCGCCGCCTTTTCCTCAGCCGTCGGCGTCTTGATGATCTTGCAGCCGGGCAAGGCGGCCGCCACGACGGCAGCGAGCAGGGCGCCCTTCATTCTCAACATGCTTTAAACCTCGACGTCTTGCAAAATGCATTGCGGAGGGCGCAGAGCTGCGCCCTCCGCAATTCGCGGCTGATCAGTTCGTCAGGGCGAAGGTTTCGAGCTTGCCGGCATTGTCGGCGTTGATGAGAACGCAATCCATCAGCTGCTTCTCTTCCTTTGGCGTCGTCTTGTTCTTGATGTAGGCATCGGCCTGTTCCACTGCCAACTGAGCCTGCGCATAGGCGGGCTGCAAGACCGTTGCCTTGATGCCGCCCGACTTGATGGAGTCGCGCACGTCGTTGGAACCATCGAAGCCGACGACGATCACATCCTTGCGGCCGGCCGCCTGCAGCGCAGCGATCGCACCCATCGCCATGGTGTCGTTCCCCGAAATGACGCCCTTGATGTCGGGATTTGCCTGGAGGATGGTCTCCATCTTGGAATAGGCTTCCGTCTGGCTCCAATTGGCCGACTGCTTGGCGACGGACTTCAGGTCTGGATAGTCGTCGATGACGTCGTGGTAGCCTTGCGAGCGGATGCCGGCATTGGTGTCGGACTCTTTGCCCACCAACTCGACGTAATTGCCCTTCTCGCCCATCAGCTTGACGAATTCCTGCGCTCCGAGCTGGGCGCCCTGATAGTTGTTCGAGACGATCTGGGCGACGGCAACGCCCGTCGCGTTAATTTCGCGGTCGATCAGGAAGGAGGGGATGCCTGCATCCTTCGCCTTTTTGACGGCCGCAACGGAGGCGTCGGCTCCGGCATTGTCGAGAATGATCGCCTTGGCGCCGCGCCCGATCGCAGTGTCGATCATTTCGGACTGCTTGTTGGCGTCGTCATCATGCGTCATGAGCAGCGTCTCGTAGCCGAGCTCCTTCGCCTTGGCTTCGGCGCCGACGGCTTCGGCCTTGAAGAAAGGATTGTCATGCGCCGGCGTAATGATGGCGATGAGATCGGCCGAAAAGGCCGGAAGAGCCGTCCCAAGCGCCAGTGCGCCGGCAAAAGCTGCAAGTGTTAGTCTGCGCGTCAGTTTCATTATTTCCTCCCTGTTGTGAATGAAGCCCCTTCTCCCTGGGGCGGTTGAGGGGAGGGCTTGCCTCCCCAAGCCGGTTCAGGTGATGCGCCGAATGCTCTCGGCGATCTCCTGCGGTTCGAATACCTTTTTCCAGTCGTCGCGCATCAGCGCCGGGATCCCGAACTCGATCGCCTTGTTGCAGGCATCCGAGAACACGCCGTCGACTTCCTTGAAGATCACCGCGCCAAGCACGTTCATATGGCCGAGCAGGAAGTCGCGGGCGGCCTGTTCAGGGACGCCGCGTGCCACGCATTCGTCCATGGCCTGCCGCATGACGACGAGCAGTGAGGCACAAACGGTTTCCGACAAGCCCGGTTCGAGCATGGCAAGCTGGTCGACCGTGACCCGGTGCGAGCGCATGACCGGGGCCCAGATCAGCTTTGCGATTTCCTCGCCGAGCGCGTAGGCGCTTTCCGGGCCTTGCATCAGCGCCGAAACGATATGCTGCTTGGCGAACAGGCCGCCGAAGTGGTCCTTTTTCGCCTGCATGTCCGTCTCGTCGTTGAAGATCGGCGGATGGCAAGGATGGGTGACGAAATAGGTAAGATCGTCACGCTTCGGCAGGTGGCCGGCAAAGGGAGCCGCAGCGTCCAGCGCGATCACCATGGTGCCTGATGCGAGCTTGTCGACGATGCCTGCAGCGACTTTGCCGATCACCGTGTCCGGCACGGCAAGGATCACCACGTCGGCGCCGTCGAGCCCGACATCGACGGGTACGCAATCGACACCGAGATCATTCTTCAAACGGGCCTTGCCTGCGTCGCTCACCTCGACATGGCGGACCTCGAAACGCGAGCCTTTGAGATTTTTGGCCAGCCGGTATCCCATTTTTCCGCCTGCGCCGAAGAGGGCAATCTTAGTCATGTTTCCTCACCTTTTCCGTTTCTCGATAGGATCACACACTGGTATGATGAGTCAATCACCATATCACCTGATCCGAGCTTTTTTCTGCGCCAAGCCGGATCGGGAAACCATCAAGGTTTCCTTCCATCGCGGATCTGCGTGAAATAGCCGTCAGTCCCGACCTGACCGCCTTTGAGGGCGATCTGCAGGCCGTTGGTCGGCTGGTAGTCGCCATGCGCAAGACAAAGGGGAGAACCCGGGGTCTGGGGCAGCGGCAGAAGCGTCGTCAGCGCGTCGATCTTCAACTGCCTGAGTGCGTGACTTGATGTGTCGCCGCCGGCGACGACGGCGCGCGAAAGCCCTTCGTTCTCGGCCAGGCGGCGCAAGATCGTGCCGAGCGCGCCACCGAGCCGGTGGCGAGCCCCCGGAATTCTGTCGATGTCGGCGCCGCGATCGGCAGATGGACCAAGCGCGGTGTAGAGAATGACGCTCTTGCCTTGTCTGAGCTGCTGGGTTCCAGCCTCCACCGCAGCATTTACCGCGGCTTCGCCATGCTCCGAGACCAGTGCAAGTGGATCGAGCGCGATGCTCTCGAAGCCGTTCTCGACAGCCGTCCGGATCTGGCGCTCGGTCGTCGGCGATACGCTGCCCGACACGACGGCGAGGCGGTCGACAGGGCCGATATCAGGAAACTCGGCGCTGCTTTCGCCGATGAAGCCGCTCCGCCGCCATGCGCTGAACAGGGCATATTCGACCCCCGAGGAGCCGGCGACGAAGCTTCCCGAACGGCCGGCGGCACGAAGCAGTTGTCGGCCCGCGGCCTCCTGCGTCGCCTCGGAATCGACGTCGATGAGCAGTATCCCCTCCGAACCCGACGTCAGCCCGTCGATACGCGCATCGGCATCCTTCGCCGCGATGGCGACGAGATCGGCGAGCATGACGGGAAGGCGGGTCTGCTTCGACAGGTGCACCGCAAGGTCCGCCTCGTCCATCGGTGTGACTGGATGGCGGCTCATGACGGGATGGCGGTCGATGCGAAAGATCCGGCCCTGGTAAGCGGCAAAGAGGTTGCCGAATGCCGTGTAGCGTTTCAGTTGCGGCGCGCCGACGATGACGGGCACGACGGATTGGCCGAAGACCGATCGGCCGATTTCGATCGCCTTGCCGATATTGCCGATTTCGGGGCTGGAATCGAAGGTCGAGCAGACCTTGTAGTGGCAGATGTCAGCGCCGAGCGAATTCAGCCACTCGAAAGCGCGCGCAAGGTGCTCTTGCATCCATAAGGGGGTCTCACTGCGGCTTGTCCCGGCAATGCCGATTGCACGGCAATCTCCAAAGCGCGCGAGCAGTTCCGGCGTCGGAATGTCGAGGAAGAGCACGGTCGACACGCCGTTCGAGGCCAGGGCCTCCATCACGTCGGTGGAGCCGGTAAAGTCGTCCCCGTAATAGCTGACGAGAGGTCCATGCATCGCGGTCACGCGCCCTTGCCGTCGCTGAATTTTGCAATCGAGGCAGCGAGCTCCGGATGATCTTTTGCATAGACCTCCAACGGGATATCTGCGACTGCTGCCTGCCAGGCCTGTTGCACGGCCCGAACGCCGGCCGCCGGTCCGTCGGGGTGGCTGACGATGCCGCCGCCGCAGAGATAGAGAAGATCGACGGTGCGACCGGTCCGTTGATAGGTCTCCGGCGCCTGTCCACCCCACTGGCCTGAACCGGCAACCGGAAGCGGGCAATCGGAGGCGTCAAAGAGCGGCGTGCTGACGGCCTTGAAGGACGAGACGAAACTGTCGTCCGGTTCCCAATACTTGACCCTGATGCCGTTGATCTGGAACTGGTCGACGCCCAGCAGCCGCCAGAATTGCTGGTAGACCTTGAAATCCATGCCGGCGCCCGGATCGCGCGTCAGCACATCCCAGCCGTTTCGATGCGCGTGCAGCACCAGGTTGGAGCGCTTGCGCAGAAAGCTCATGCCGCCGAAGCCGATCGAGTTGATGTTGACGACGGCGCAGTTGCCGCCGGCCCTGGCGACGATGTCGTGGTTGCGCATCATCTCGTCAGGGTCTGTATGCGAGATGCCGAAGGCATACATCACCTTCTTGCCGGTCTTCTGCTCGTGATCGAGTATGCGCGGCATGATCGCCTGAACGCGGTCCTTGAGCGGCGAATAGGCCGGGCTCATTAGTTTTTCGTCATCTTTGATGAAGTCGACGCCGGATGAGATCAGCTCGCCGACGAGTTCTGCCGTCTCATGTGGTCTGAGGCCAAGCGCCGGTTTGACGATCGTTCCGATGATGGGGCGACCTTCGACGCCGGTGAGCCGACGGCTCCCAGGGATACCGAACTGCGGTCCGGGATGCGCACTTTTGAACGCGTCGGGCAGCGTCATGTCGACGATGCGGATGCCGGTCATGCCCTTGATAGAATAGACGCCGCCGATCGCAATGGTCATCAATGCCGAAAGGTCGGTGCCGATCGCGTCCAGCGGAAAGGCGATGTCGACATCGGCACGACGAAGCAGCGTGCCCGGGACGACCTCGGGCCAGGTCGGATGACGCGTATCTTCGAGGGGGCGGATCGCCAGCACGCGGGCGGCGACACGCGACTTCAGCTCTTCTGTTTCACCGGGAACCGGCACGAAGGTGCCGGTCGACTGGTCGCTCGCGATCTTTTCCGCCATCGCCTCGACGCTGCCGGGCGTTTCGATACGGTAGGTCAGGGTAATCATCATGAAACGGACGGTTGCTCCTCTCGCCCTGGAGATTGCCATGGCGTCAACTCATGATCTGGTATAATGAGTATTCCAAGTGATGAAAAGTGGAATCTTCGGATCCGCAATTTTCGCCGACAGCTTTGTTCTCGACCCGGAAAACTGTTAGGAGGAGACATTTTGAGCCAGCGAGATGTGATGACCCAGCCCCTCGAACAAATCGTCCGCCGGAAACTCTCTGACGAAGTGTTTGATCGACTTGAGCGAATGATCACCTCGGGCGAGCTTCAGCCCGGCGACGAAATGCCCTCCGAGCGTGTGCTGATGGAACGCTTCGGTGTCGGTCGGCCGGCAATCAGGGAGGCCATGCAGTCCCTTGCCAACAAAGGTCTTGTCAGCATTTCGCATGGCGAACGTGCGAAGGTCCTCAGGCTGACGGCAAGATCGATATTCCGCCAGGTCGATCTCACTGCCAAGATCATGCTGTCGCAATCGTCGGACTCGTTGGAATATCTGAAGAGTGCGCGCATCTTCTTTGAGCGGGGCATGGCGCGCGAGGCCGCGCAGCGCGCCTCGGCAAGTGATATCGCCGATCTCAGGAACATCATCGAACGCCAGCGAATGTCGCTTGGGCGCGCTGAAGAGTTCATCGACGCGGACATGGAATTCCACACCCGCATCGCGCAGATATCGGGCAACCCGATCTACGTTGCCGTCAGCGAAGCAATGCTTGCCTGGCTGAAGGAATATCATACCGAGATGCTGATCTGGACCGGCAAGGAAAAATTCACGCTCGCCGAACACGACGAAATCGTCGACCGCCTTGAAGCAAACGACGTGGATGGCTCGGAAACGGCACTCCTCAAGCATCTCGAGCGGTCGCGAGCGCTTTACGCGAAGTAGTCGCTATTCCCTTGACCCCCGTCGGAACCATCCCTGGCGTCATGGGGCCCTTGGACATGAGAGACTCCATTCATGCGGTCGTGGTAAAGCCGACGAAGACGGCTTCGCGCTGGACGCCGATCGAAGGTCTCGATGACGCCGGCGCGAAAGCAGCCTGATTGACAGTATGCAACAGGCTGACCGCTTCGAATGGCGCGGCGGCCGTTTTCATGTCGCCGGCTGGCGCAGTTCCTCGATCATCTCGGGGTGGCGATCGAGGAGACGCAGCAACTGGCTCGTCGGGCCACTCGGCTCCATCAGTCCCCGTTCATATTTGTCGAAGGCGTTTTCGCCGACTTTGAGCAGACCGCCGGCTTCGCGCTGGGAGAGTTTCAGCTTCCGCCGGATCCTCTGGATCGTCGATGGCGATGGAACGCCGTCGATCTCTTCCTTCAGCGCCCGGAGTGCAAGATCGGTCGCGGCCATGTCGTTACCGACATGAACTCCCTCGTCGCCGCTCTCCCGATAGTAGCCCGGCAGCTCGACCGTGATGCTTTTGCCCTTGTAGGTCACGACGAACGGCCGGACGTCGCGATGCAGTGTCTCCCCAGTTTCGGGAGAGACCATCGTCTCCGGATATATCCTTTCCGCAACTGCCATCTCATTTCTCCTTGAACGACATGAGCGTGAACTCTGTCACCACGTCCGCCTGAAACTTCACGTAAAGCACCATTCCCTGTGCCGAGACATGATAGACGTCCTGCCAGACTCGATGATCGGCGAAGGTCGTCATCGACTTGTAGAACATCCGCCTGTTCATCCCATGGATGGTATCGGCAATGCCATTGCGGTCGAAGCCCAGTGCTACTGCATCGGGCAAATTTGGAGCTGGGCGCCTTTGCGGCTCTTGCAGCGGTTGCAGAAATTGTTGCGGGCGCCGCCCGCCAGACTCTGCCGGGTCGCCCGGCCACGGCGGCGAATCCGGCACCGATCAGCGCGGCGATGATCCGGTCACGTGTTGCAAATTGAGGCCACCGAACCAGGCGTCATCGGCGTCGGCGTCATCTGCTCGCCCATGCACGCCCAACACAGTTTTGCAGGCCTCGACCAGCGCGAGCGCCCGCGGTTCGTCGAACCGATCCGAGATGACGTGCAACTCGCGATGATGTTCAGCCGGACTCAGCCTTCGAATGAATAAAAGCGAAAAATCCTCGCCGTCGATGGCTGACGGCGATTTCAGACGTGTGCGGTTCTATATGGCTGCCGTGCGGAGCGACGATGGCAACGGAAGTACGGTACGATCCGAAAGTCGACGCCCTCCTGTTCGGAGGCGGATAGCGCCTCGAGGCTTTCGTACCGATCCTTGTCCGTCAGTTTCTCATGCACCCCCGCGCGCGATGGCTGTGGGCACGGTAGTGCATTTTGTCGGCTGCAGCCGGAACAATGATCTAAGAACGTGGTTCTGAGTGGGTCAAGCATGCAAGGATCCCAAGGAGGACATTACAATGCGTATGAAACTCGTAGCAGCGTCACTATTGGCTCTCGGCATGGCCACATCCGCCTTCGCCCAATCGAATCCGGCCCCCGCAGGTGCCACCATCGACAAGAACCAAGCCGACCAGGGTGGCGGCGCAGCCAGCGACACGAAGACCAAGAAGCCGATGGCAACGGATACCACCACAACGGGTTCCACGACCAGCGGCACAATGAAGATGGACAAGACCAAGTGCCCCAATCCGGTCAACAACTCTGCTAAGCTTCAAACACAGGGCGGTACGAGCAACGCCACCCCGATGGATGAAGCCTGCGCGGCTCACAACAATTGATCGGCTCCTTCACGAAAACTCCGCCTCGTGAACCTGACCCCCGAAAGTTGGCAACCCAACCTCGGGGGTTTTGCATGGGCAAACTTCAGTAAGCGGTCCAATCGGGCAGGACCGCTGGCGGCACGACGGCTTGAGGCCGCTTGATCTCCTTTTGCGATGACGTGATTCACCAACGCGAAACGGGGCGACCGGGTCAAATGACGTGTTTGTCTGATATCGTACGGCAACGATTAGGACGTCCAGAACTTTTCCCTCTCATCCGGAGAGAGAGAAAAATGGCGTCAGTATCTTCCATACATTCTGCGTCGGACGACAAAAATAAGTCCGCAATCGAGCTAGAAATCGTTGCACTGACGCCGGCATTGCGCGTCTTTGCCCGAAGGTTCCTGCGCAGCAACGACGATATCGACGATCTTGTGCAGGAAACCTTGTTGAAGGCATTGAACTCGCTTCATCTCTACCGCCCCGGCACCTCCTTGAAATCCTGGCTTTTCACCATCCTTCGAAACACGTTCTGCACCAATTATCGCAAACAGAAACGCGAACCGACGGGAATTGACGTGATGGTAGAACGGATTGCGAGCGCGCCGACCCAGGAATGGGCGCTGCGGGAACACGAACTGCAGCAGGCACTCACACTTCTTTCCGACGACAGGCGCCGCGCCCTGACACTGGTGGCTGCCGGTAACAGCTACGAGGAAGCCGCGAGAATGTGTGGGTGCCGGATCGGCACGCTGAAAAGCCGCGTCAGCCGCGCCCGCGAGTCCCTGCAGTTGATGCTCGGAAACCATCTTCGCGACTGATCATCGGCCTGTTCTTTTGATCGTGCTGTTCTTGGAGACGATCAGAAGCTCCGGCTATAACAGGATGATTTTAGGCCGGTTCGGCTAAGTCTGAATCCTCTTCGACATTGTGTGGTTCGAGCATGATGTCGTCCGAAAAACGCTCACGGTTTTCGGGATCATGCTCTAGTGGAACGCCGGATCGCCAGTCCGATCAAACGCCCCCGTATTCCCGTTCCGGAATGACGTAGCTCCCAGTAGCGATCTCCTCCAGCCTTTCTCGGTCGAGAATCCTGACGTTGGCGCGGGTCGACCTAATCGCTCTCATTCCTTCGATGACATGCAGTCCTGCCATGCCCTCATATCCGGCATGTCCGACCTCGCTTCGTCTTCGACGTTCGTCGCCACCATCGATACCAGACCGCTTTCGACCAATCAGGCATGCTCGTTCGGCTGGTCGGACTCGACCAGCACATGTCTCAATGGCAGCTCGACGGTCTGGCATCGGCGGCCGGCGGTTCAAAGGCCTCGGTGGGCAAACCTTCAATAGCAAGTTATGAACAATACCCTGATCCGGTGCGGCAAGGCCACTTTCCAGCGGGAGGGAGCCTGCGCTCATACCGGCATCTTTGTGATCTCGGTAATAACAGCTTGCGCCTTAAGACAGCAGCCATATCCATATTTGGCCTTTGAGCAGTTTTGGCAAAGCTTTCGGGCTGCCGGGAACCCTGTCACGGATTTCGGGGTACACGGATCACAAAACTCGCGCCGGGCCGCCGATTCTCGATGTGAAGCTCGGCCCTCAGCTGCTGCGCCAGAACGCGCACGAGTTTCATGCCCAAGCTCTTGCCACCATTTTCGCAGACGGAAAATCCCTCCGGGAATCCTTTTCCATCATCGGCGATTTCAAGGCGGATTTCGTCGGTGGTGGCGCGCGCACGGACGGTGACGGTGCCTGAAATATCGGCATAAGCGTGCTTAAAGGCATTCGTCACCAGTTCGTTGACGAGAAGGGCAAGCTGGATTGCCCGGTCTGCATCGATAACGCACGCATCCGCGTCGACCGAAACCGTGTGCTTTGACGCCGCCTGCTGCAGGCGCTGACACAGGCTCGACAGAAAATCCGCCAGTTCCACCGTTTCGATGTTCGGTTGGCGCCACAATTGGTCGTGAACCTGGGCAATGGTGCCGACACGCGCTTCAGCATCGCGCAAGGCCGCTGCCACTTCCTGATGTTCGGCCGAGCGGGCCTGCATCGCGAGCATCGCAGCGACAAGTGCGAGGCTGTTTTTGACGCGGTGACTCATCTCGCGCATCATGATTTGCTGGTGCTCATCTGCAAAGTGACGCTCGGTGTCATCTCGCAGTACCTTGAGATAGCCGGCTTTTTGATGATGGGCGCGCAGCGGCATGGTCAATCCGCTGCCCCAGAAGGTCGATCCGTCCTTACGCAAGTGAAATCGTTCGTTTTCAGCACGACCGCGCTCACGCGCCGTCTCCATCTCGCGATCAAGCGCCCCGTCGCCCTCGGTACGGTCTTCCGGTACGAAGAGAATGCGTGCATCGTGACCGAGAATCTCATCTTCCTGATAGCCAAAAATACGGCAAGCCCCGGTGTTCCAGCTGATGATCCGCCCATCTTGATCAAAGGCGAAGATCGCATAATCGATTGCACTTTTGAGAATAAGCTGGAGGCGTTCCTCGCTGGCGCGCAACGCTTCGTCCTGCTGAAGCGTCAGGGTCCGGTCCCGGACGATTTTGATCAAGCCGTAAATCCCGCCCACTTCGTTGCGAAGCGGCATCATCAACCCTGACGCCCAGAACATGCTGCCGTCTTTTCTGACGTGCCACCGATTGTCGTCGGCGCGACCGTTAGCTAGCGCAAGCCGCCTCTCTTTGAGCGGTGCTCCGGCGAGCTGATCCTCGAACGAAAAGACGATGATCCCATTTTGCCCGATCATCTCGGATGCCGAATAGCCGAAGAGTTGTTCCGCACCAGCACTCCAGGTCGCCACAGTGCCATCGAGATCCATGGCAAAGATTGCGTAGTCCAGCGCGCTCTCGACAATGTGGCGATAGATTTCAGCTTCGTCGCTCGGGAAGGAATATTGATCCATACCAGTGCCCCCCAGCCGGATTACCTTAGGTGAAACTTTAGCACCTGCTAAAGGAATTTCTCGACGCGTCCGATTGCGTACCAAACCCCGTCGGCGACCCGCGTGCTGAAGAGGCGCCGTAGGTCAAATGTATAGCAATTGGCCATCCTTCGGGGTTCGTCATCGCCCAGCAGACTTCATGGCGCTCGCGGCTGGGAGACCGCGTGCTCTTGCCAAACAAGGCGGGCAGAGCGATGCAACCTTTCAAAAGCGAAAATCTCATCCTATTGCGGTTGGCGGATCCGGAACTTCCGGTTCTAGAGAGCATTCTCGAGTCAGTCTCTCTCCCGCGCGATTTTGGCCTTGTCGGTTTCAGGAAGCCGGTAAGCCACTCCTGGGCAGCGGTATCTGTTCCATGGTCGCGACGAGCCATGAGGGCAGAAAGGCGGGGATCGAGGTCGTTCTCGGCCCGCGAGTAAACTCTCCTTTTTCAGTTTGTGCGGCGGATTGACCTACAACCAAGCGATGTTACCTGTGTTGGTCAGGCAGTTGACGAGCTTGCGGCTTGAGAGAAGCTGGCTAGCGAGGCCACGATGTTTTCGCGCCGATTTCCTCGTCGGGGCAAGGTCGGTCTCGGACAGGGGAAGTTGATTGGTCATGCCGAACCTAGACCTTCGCCGTCTCGCCCACCTGTCGCAGCGAGAGAAACTTTTCCGTGACAGCGACCAGATTGTCATTGAGCCATTCAGCCATTGCCAACTCCTCGTTCAGATTTGCCCGAAGCCCAGTCATGGCGGCGCCATATCCACCTGACTCGGCAACCACCAGCAGCGACTTGTAAGCTGCCGCTTCGTAATTTTCGAAGGCGAAATTGGCGAACGAATTCTTCAGGATTTCGTCGCCTGCAACCGTATGGCCGAGGGCTGCCATGGACCCTGTGAAGGATAGCGCCATATCTTTCAGCGTCGACTTGTCCTCGTTCAGACTGTCAAGGATCTCCTCCAGACGGACGATCTGCCCGTCGGTTTCCCGGATATGCGCGTCGAGCCGTTGGGCAACCTCCGGGTAATTCTCTATGCGTTTGAGCTGCGGTTTCATGATGCTGAGCGCCTGGTTTTCCATGGCGTGGGCATTCTTCAAACCGGCGATGAAGACTTCCCTAATCTCGGTTCCTGGCATTTTAGTCCTCCTTGTTGGTTGACGCCTAACCACGATCAACCGCCCTGGTTCCGCACCTCGGCCCGAAACACGGTATCCAATTCCCGGATATTTCCGAACGGCGGGAACTGCCTCTCAGATTTGTTGTTGGGGCAGCTTCTGAATGTCAGGTCCACTCGTCGAATGTGGCGAGCGCCCCTCAAGAAGGAGAGTTGAATGTTTTACACTGATGGAAAGCTGCAGTTCCCGGTGCGGGTCGAGACGCCCGATCCCCATTTCGCCCGCGCGCTGCAACAGGCGATCGGCGGGGTCGAGGGCGAGATCAGGGTTGCCATGCAATATTTCTTTCAAGCGTGCGGCGCCCGCGGCAACCCGAAGTTTCGGGACCTGTTGATGAACACGGCGGCGGAAGAACTCGGGCATATCGAGATGCTGGCGACCGCGGTGGCGCTGAACCTCGAAGGCGCGCCTGTCTCGGTCAAGGAAGAAGTTGCGGCAGACCCCGTGGCAAGCGCGGTTCTCGGTGGACTGAACATGAAAAGCCTTCTTTCGGCCGGTCTTTCGGCCATGCCCGTCGATTCGGACGGCGTCCCGTTCGACATGTCGCACATCTATGCCAGCGGCAATATCGCAGCCGATATGACCGCGAATGTCGCTGCGGAATCCACCGGTCGTGTGTTGGCGACGCGACTGTTCAACCTCACCAATGATCGCGGGATGAAGGAGATGCTCTCCTACCTCATCGCCCGCGATACCATGCACCAAAACCAATGGATGGCGGCACTCGAGGAGCTGGGCGGGCCATCGAAGGTCTTCCCGATCCCCAACAGCTTCCCTCAGGAGAAAGAGCTGCAGGAGTTCAGCTACGCCTATCTTGGATTTCAGCAGGATGGCAGCGAGCCGGTACCGGGACGATGGTCCAACGGCAAGTCGATCGACGGCAAGGGAAGCTTCAAGACAATGGTGCCGCAGCCCATGGGGCAGAAGCCCGTTCTTGGGCCCGCAAAGCCTGATAGCGGCGCACAAGCCGAGCAGAGTTGAGCCGGAAAGTGGGCGGGCGATTGGTCCTTCGCCCGCCTTCGCCCTGGGCACTTGGAGAATAACGATGAAGCTCAAATTCAATCTTTGCTTTTTTTTGCTGATCGCAACGCCCGCCTTGGCTGCCGATGACGCTGCCCGTCAAAAGGCAGTGGATTTCGCCACCCGCGCCGCGATGTCAAACATGTTCGAACTCAAAACCGCCGAGATTGAAGTCGCCAGGGGCGCGGCCGAAGATGCAAAGCAGTTCGCCGGCGATATGTTGAAAGATCATGGGCGAGCCGGCCCTATTCTGGCGGACGCCGCCAACGAAGATGGAGTCCAACTGCCAGCTGCCCTCGACGATGAGCACAAGAAGAAGCTCGAAGCGCTGCAGCAAAGCGACCGGGAAAACCTGGACCAAGCCTATCTTTCGACGCAGGTGACTGCGCATCAGGAGGCCGTGGGGCTCTTTTCAGATTATTCGAAAAATGGCCCGGATGGGGCATTGAAGCGGGCCTCGCAGAAGATTCTGCCCGATCTGAGAATGCACCTGACGAGAATAGAAGGGCTGACCTCGAAGTGAGAGGAGCGACGATCGGGGACGAAGCAGGTGAGGGGACACTGTCCTTCACCACGCAAGAACTTAGCCGCGCCCGAATGTTTAATGCCGTCCTCGGAATTCTTCCCCGTTATCACGTTGATCGGCGCTGGAACGCTAAATGCGTTCAAGCGATGACCAAGGCGGTGCAGTCGCTGGTGCCGGATGGAGCGATCCGCCACGGCGAAGCGGTCAGCCGCTTCGCTGCCGCCAACGGCAGGAAGATCGGCTTAAGGCTGATCGTGCCGAAGGGGGCCCCTCATGGCCTCTATGTCCATTTCCATGGTGGTGCCTGGGTGATGGGTAATGCCCGTCTCGACGACGGCATTACCCGCCCGATCGCAGGGCGCTGCCAGACTCTGGTGGCCGCCGTCGATTTTCATAACGCCGTCGATGATCGGCTCGACGACACTGTGCATGACTGCAGGACGGCAGTCGATTGGCTCGTCGAGCATCTCGCCGAGCTTCAGGTCGAGCGCATCATCCTCGGTGGAGAGTCGTCCGGCGCGCATCTTGCGGCCGAAGCGCTGCTTCATCTGCGCCAACGCGGCAAGGCGGAAGCCGTTGCTGGCTTCATTTCCATGTGCGGCGGCTTTGATCTGACGGGCTCGGAAAGTCTGCGACGGTCAACGGGAAGAAGCCTTGTCATCGACGGGCCATCGGCGCTTCGAAACCTTCAGCGTTTGACGCCGAGCCTTTCCGGACGTGAGGCTCGCGGCCCCCGGTTCGCCGATCTGTCCAAGCTTCCACCCGCATTGTTCATCGCTGGGGCACTTGATCCGATCATTGATGACAGCCTGTCAATGAGCCACCAGTGGCAACAGCAAAACGGTAACGCCGGCTGCGTCGTTTTCCCGGAGGCGCCGCATGGTTTTAATCGATTTCCCACAAAGTTGGCGGCAAAGGCAAATGGCCTTGTCAGGGAGTGGATATCGCGCCGCCTTGACAATGGTCAGGCTAAATCTCCCCGAGCGGGTTAGGCATCAATCCCCGTGGCGCCGGTCTTTCGAGGTCGGGCTCCTGCATCAAACCGTATTCGTCCGCGGGGAAGAGTTAGCCGCCGCTTCGTCTCTGCCGCCTTCAGCGGCATGGTTTCTCCGCCGAGCGCACCGGACGTGGCCATGACTCGTCCCAAGGAGCCTTTTTGCGCGGCGCATTGACGCACCCCTCGGTGAATGATACCGGTAGATCAATTGGTCAGGCCAGTTGACCAGCTGCGGGATTTGAGGAGAAGTCCGCCGGGGAGGCTATCATGTTTTCGCCTGTTGAATCACGCCGCCTTTACCGGCAGGTCGCAGATCAGATCCGGTTGATGATCGCGAGCGGCGAACTTGCTGTCGGTCAACGGCTGCCGGCCGAGCGCGACCTGGCCGAGCAACTCTCGGTTTCACGTCCCACCGTCCGCGAGGCATTGATCGTCCTGGAGGTCGAAGGTCTTGTCAACATCCGCATGGGATCCGGGATCTATGTGATACGCCAGAATGCCGCAATCGTCGCAGGCGCCGAACGTGAGCCTGTAGAGGGACCTTTCGAGCTGCTGCAGGCGCGCGCCCTCATCGAATGCGCCATCGCCGAAGAAGCTGCAGGCCGCGCCAAACCGGATGACATCGCTCTGCTCGATGAAGCTCTGACGCGTATGAGTGGCGTGGTCAACGATGCAATCGCGGTGCTCGATGCCGATCGCGCTTTCCACACCGGAATTGCTGCCATCGTCGGAAATGCGACATTGATCCGGGTGACGGGCGAGATGTTCGACATGCGCATGACCCCCTATTTCGCAAGGCTTGCCAGCCACTTCGAGGGGCCGACGACCTGGCGCAGGGCATTGGACGAGCATCGCGCCATTCGCGACGCGATCGCAGCCGGCGATGCCGCTGGCGCCAAGGCGGCCATGCGCGCCCATCTCACCATGTCGCAGAAGAGGTTTTCCGAGAGCTTCGGGGAGGAGTTCTCGGAGGAAGAGGAGCGCGGACGCAACAAGCGGCCGCCGAAAGGAACTGCCAAGACTTAACCCAAGCTCGGGAGGAGAGAGCAATGAAAAGCAGACTCGCAACGATACTTTGCACTGCAGCCGCGATCATGGCGAGCAGCGCGATCGCCCATGCCCAGACAGTGCTGAAATGGGCGCATGTCTATGAAACGTCAGAGCCCTTCCACACGGATTCCGTCTGGGCCGCAGAAGAGATCAACAAGCGCACCGACGGGCGCTACAAGATCGAGGTCTATCCGGCCTCGCAGCTCGGCAAGGAAGCCGACATCAACCAAGGCCTCAAGCTCGGGACGGTCGACATCATCATCTCGGGATCGAGCTTTGCGGCACGCGACTACAAGCCGATCGGCGTAACTTACTTCCCTTATATCTTCCGCGGTCCCGATCACCTGATCGCCTACACAAAGAGCGATGTCTTCAAGCGTCTTGCCAAAGGCTATGAAGACAAGACCGGCAACCACATCGCTGCCGTCAGCTATTACGGCACGCGCCATACGACATCGAACAAGCCGATTGCCAAATGCGCCGATATGCAGGGCCTGAAGATCCGGGTGCCTGACGTTCCGGCCTATCTCGCCATGCCGCGCGCCTGCGGTGCCAACACAACGCCGATCGCCTTTGCCGAAGTCTATCTCGCTTTGCAGAACGGTACGGTCGAGGCGCAGGAAAACCCGCTGACGACAATCGAGGCGAAGAAGTTCTACGAAGTCCAGAAGAACATCATCCTCACCGGCCACATCGTCGACCACCTCAATACCGTGATCTCGAAGACGCGGTGGGCGAGCCTTTCCGACGAGGACAAGAAGATATTCGGCGAGGTCATGCAGGAGGCCGCCGAGCGCACGAGCAAGACGATCGCCGGCAAGGAAAACAGCCTGATTGCGACCTTCAAGGAAAAGGGCCTGAATGTCACTGAAGTCGACAAAGCCGATTTCGAAAAGACCGTGATGGAAAAGGTCAAATTCGAGGATTTCGGTTACGAGAAGGCCGATTGGGAAGCAATTCGCGCGATCCAGTAAAGCCCGTAAGCCACCTTTTCGTGATGCCCTCACCCTAACCCTCTCGCCGTTTAGACGGGGAGAGGGGACGTGCCAAATGTCAGCGCTGAGGCTTGAAGACCGGCGCGGCATGTCCCTTCTCCCCGCTGGCGGGGAGAAGGTTGCGGCAGCCGGATGAGGGCAGGAATGGCGCTCACCGAGCCGAGGTCACGCCGAGCAAAGGACGATGTTTGTCGACAACTGAAGGGCGCGGCCACGCGCGCTCCTTCTTCCCCAACCGGAACAGGCCGATCATGTCGCAAGAAATTCATACGCAAATCACGGCCGAAGAAATCGGTCACGAGTTCGAAGGGCAGGCGCCGACCGCAAACGTCTCGGATTACGCCATCGAGGACTGGATCACGCTGCTGGTCTTCTGGCTGATGGCCGGCTGCGTCTTCCTGCAGTTCTTTACGCGCTATGTGCTGAACGACAGCTACGCATGGACCGAGGAGATCGCGATCAACTGCCTGATCGGTGTCGTCTTTCTCGGTTCCGTCATGTGCGTACGCACGTCGCGGCATATCCAGGTGGATGTATTCTATCACTATATGCCGGCAGGTCTGGCGCGCGTGCTCGCCACTTTCGTCGATATCGTCCGCATCGGCTTCTTCGCCTATGGCTGCCACCTGATGTGGCGTTACGTCGACATCGTCGCGGACGAGCAGATGGTCACCGTCGACCTGCCGCGCAACATCGTTTTCTACAGCGTTCTCGTCGCTTTCGTGTTGATGCTGATCCGTGCGGTCATCGTCTTCATCGCCAACATGCGCCGTGGCTACTCCGTCCTGGAGCGCCCCGAAGAATTCCAGACGATCGAGGGTTGAACCGATGCTGCTGCTTCTTGGTTCGTTCCTGGTGCTGATGCTGATCGGAGTTCCCGTCGCCATTTCGATGGCGGTGGCATCGGTGCTTTACATCGTCCTTTATGGCGTCGCGCCCGACATCATCGTTGCCCAGCGGATGATTGCCGGCGTCGAAAGCTTCCCGCTGCTCGCTGTGCCGTTCTTTATCCTCGCTGGCAATCTGATGAACTCGGCCGGTGTCACCGGCCGCATCTATTCCTTTGCGGTGGCTCTCGTAGGCTGGATGAAGGGTGGTCTCGCGCAAGTCAACATCATCGGTTCGGTCATCTTCTCCGGCATGTCAGGCACTGCGCTCGCCGATGCAGCCGGTATCGGCACGATCGAGATCAAGGCGATGAAGGACCACGGCTATCCGGTTGAGGCGGCGGTCGGCGTAACGGCGGCGTCTGCCACGCTCGGCCCGATCTTCCCGCCGTCGCTGCCTTTCGTGATCTACGGCATGATGGCGAACGTCTCGATCGGCGCTCTCTTCATGGCGGGCATCTTGCCCGGCATCGTCATGACGCTGCTAATGATGATCACCGTCGCCGCCTTTGCTTATAAGAAGCGCTGGGGCTCGGACGCGCCGTTTAATGTTAGAGAACTCCTGTCGGCGGGAATGGAAATCGTCGTCGTCCTGGCGGTGCCGCTTGCCATCTATCTGCTGATGCAGGCGGGCGTATCGATGAATGTTGCGGCGGGCATTGCCCTTGTCCTGCTTCTTGCCCTCGACTGGTATTTCCGCTTTTCCGCGGTCATGGCGCTGATGACGCCCGTCATCCTGATCGGCGGCATGACGATGGGCTGGTTCACGCCGACGGAGGCCGCCGTCGCTGCCGTCCTCTGGTCCCTGTTCCTCGGTCTGGTGCGTTACCGTACGATGACGCCCTCGACGCTCGCCAAGGCAAGCTTCGATACGATCGAGACGACGGCATCCGTTCTCTTCATCGTCACTGCGGCTTCGGTCTTCGCATGGTTGCTCACGGTGAGCCAGGCGGCACAGCTGCTGTCCAATGCGATCCTGTCGATCACCGACAACAAATGGGTTTTCCTGATCCTCGTGAACCTCTTGATGCTCTTCGTCGGCTGCTTCCTGGATACGATCGCGGCCATCACCATCCTCGTGCCGATCCTTCTGCCGATCGTCCTGAAATTCGGGATCGATCCCGTCCAGTTCGGCCTCATCATGACGCTGAACCTGATGATCGGCCTGTTGCACCCGCCGCTCGGCATGGTGCTTTTCGTGTTGTCGAGGGTCGCGAAACTCTCCGTCGAACGCACCACGATGGCGATCTTGCCCTGGCTGGTGCCGCTCTTCCTGGCGCTGATCCTGATCACCTTCGTGCCCGCGGTATCGCTCTGGCTGCCGCAGCAGCTTGGACTGTTGAGATAGGATGGACCGATGCGGACACGTCTGGCACGGCTTTACAAAAAGGGCGATCTCAGGATCGAGACCGAAACGGTTGCGGCCCCTGGTCCCGGCGAGGTGCTTCTCAAAATGGCCGCGGCAGGAATTTGCGGCTCCGACCTGCATTATTATCAGGATGGCGGCTTCGGGCCGGTCAGGGTTCGCGAGCCAATCATACCCGGCCACGAGGCATCGGGAACCGTGAGCCAGACGGGCGAGCGGGTCGACCTGAAGGCCGGGACGCTGGTGGCGGTCAATCCGAGCCAACCCTGCGGACATTGCGAATATTGTGAGAAAAACATGCCGATCCACTGCCTGGAAATGCGCTTCATGGGCAGTGCGATGCGCCTGCCGCATGAGCAGGGCATGTTCCGGGAATGGCTGGTGGTGCCGGCCAAACAGTGCTTTGCGGTCGGAGTTGCGACAACTGCTGCGGAAGCGGCTTGCAGCGAGCCGCTATCCGTCTGCCTGCACGCGGCATCGCGCGCTGGAGATATCACAGGCAAACGGGTGCTGGTCACCGGCGCCGGCCCGATCGGCGCCCTAATGGTTGCCGCCGCCTCCTATCATGGCGCCAGCGAGATCGTGGTGACCGATCTCGCTGATGCGGCGCTGGACCGGGCAAAAGCGATGGGCGCCACCCGCACGATCAATGTTTCCAAGGATGCCCCCGCGCTTGGGGAATTCGAGGCGGGAAAGGGCTATTTCGATCTCGTCTTCGAATGCTCGGCCGCCGCCCCGGCCATCCGTGGCGCGATTGCCGCCATCAGGCCGCGCGGAACCATCGTGCAGGTCGGCGTCACAGGAGACGTGCCGATCCCTCTCAACGCGATCGTCGGCAAGGAGCTTCAACTCCACGGAACGCAGCGCTTCCACGAGGAGTTCGGTACTGCCGTCGCGCTGATCTCCAGCCGCAAGATCGACGTGCGGCCGATCATCAGCCACAGCCTGCCGCTCGAAGAAGCCACCGCAGCCTTCGCTCTCGCGGGGGACCGTACGGCCGCCTGCAAGGTGCAACTGACTTTTTAGAGCGCCGCACCGGGCCGGTCCGTCGGCGGAG
Source organism: Rhizobium sp. LARHSG275 (assembly GCF_052871115.1). Taxonomy (NCBI): domain Bacteria; kingdom Pseudomonadati; phylum Pseudomonadota; class Alphaproteobacteria; order Hyphomicrobiales; family Rhizobiaceae; genus Rhizobium; species Rhizobium sp. LARHSG275. The sequence goes on from NZ_JBIXJN010000005.1 coordinate 280,333, forward strand.
CGGATCAGAAGATCGGTTCTTATTGGCAGGCGGTTTGGTCGCCTTGTGATCGCGGTTCAGCGCCTGCCCCTCGTGCGTGTCGCCAGAACATTGCGGATCGAGAAGCTGGAATGAATCCTGAGGACGCCGGGCAAGGTCGACAGTATCTCCTTGTGGATCCGCTCGAACTCGCCGGCATTGGCGACCTCCACGCGCAGCAGGTAGTCCGAACCGCCCGTCATCAGAAAACATTCCCGGATCTCGGGATGCCGGCGAACCGCCGCCTCGAGCCGGTCGAGATAGTCCTCCGTTTGCCGTTCGAGAGTGATGTTGATGATCACGGCGATCATCTCATCCGCATTGCCGGTGTCTACCAGCACCGTATAGCCGCGGATCACGCCTGATTTTTCCATGATCTTGATGCGCCTGAGACAGGCCGATGGAGAGAGACCGATCTCTGCGGCGAGCTTGGCATTGCTCATGCGAGCATCGAGGCGCAGCAGTCTCAGGATATTGCGATCGATCGCGTCGAGAGCGGGCATGAGAGATCGTTCCAAATGTTCGTCGATTATGCGGGAAATAGGCAAATCGCACAATAATCGACTGCTGAATGATCGGCAATTTCGCTCATTATTTCATAAATTCCTTGAAATCAAAAAGAGGTGGACATGGATAGCGATATTTTGGCTTCCCGCACATGCACCGCGACGACCTCGCAGGGAGCCACGGGCTATCTGACGATCGATCTTGCCGCCCTCGGCCGTAACTATCGCAAGCTCGTATCGATGCTGGCACCGGTCCGCGCTGGGGCCATCGTCAAGGCCGATGCCTATGGTCTCGGCGCCGAACGGGTCGGAAGAACGCTTTACAGTGAAGGTTGCAGGCATTTCTTCGTCGCCCAGTTTGTCGAGGCCGTGAGGCTCCGGCCGACCCTTGCGCGCGATGCCCAGATTTTCGTGCTGAACGGCTTGCAGCCGGGCGACGAGATCGCCTGCGCCGAGATGGCCATCGTCCCGGTTCTCAACTCGCTGGCGCAGTGGCGGCAGTGGTCAGCGGCTGCGTGCATTCTGAAGCGCTGCCTGCCGGCCGTCCTGCAATTCGACACCGGGATGTCGCGACTCGGTTTTCCAAAGGAAGAACGAGAAGAGTTGGCGGCAGCCCTTCGCGACGGCAGCAATGTCGAAATCCTGTTCATCATGAGCCATCTGGCTTCGGCCGATGACGTGGACAGCGAGCAGAACGGCGAGCAGTTTACCGAGATGTCCCGCGTCGCCGACGAGTTTCCCGGCTTCGATATTTCCTTTGCCAACTCCGGCGGCGTTTTCCTGGGCGACACTTATTACGGCGTTCTTGCCCGCCCCGGCATCGCGCTTTATGGCGGCGCTCCGAATGCCGGCGAGAAGAACCCGATGGAGCCGGTCGTCAGCCTTGATGTCGCCGTCGTGCAGACGCGCACTGTGCCGGCGGGTGCGAAGGTCGGTTATGGCGGCGCGCATGTCACGCAACGGGAAACGCGTCTCGCCACCATTGCCGCAGGCTATGCCGATGGCCTGCCGCGGAGCCTCAGCGACCGTGGCGCCGTCTATTTCAGGGGCATCCGACTGCCGATTGTCGGCCGCGTGTCGATGGACAGCACGACCCTCGACATATCAGCACTGCCCGAAGGGGCGCTGACCTTCGGTAGCCTCGTCGAAGTTCTTGGCCGCCATCAGACGCTTGAAGACATCGCGCGCGACGCCGGCACCATTTCTTACGAAATCCTAACCGGCCTGGGCGATCGTTACGACAGGCAATATCGCTAAGAGCCGGCGGCTCCATCATTGGGAACATCATGAAGGTCATCGTTCTAGGAGCCGGCATCGTCGGCGTCACATCCGCTTATCAGCTGGCCAAATCAGGCCATGAGGTCACGGTCGTCGATCGGCAGCCGGGGCCGGCGCTGGAGACGAGCTTTGCCAATGCCGGCGAAGTCTCCTTCGGCTATTGCTCGCCATGGGCCGCGCCCGGCATTCCCATGAAGGCCATGAAATGGCTGTTCATGAAGCACGCGCCGCTCATCCTGCGCCCGAAACTCGACATGGCCATGCTCTCCTGGATGGTCAGGATGCTGTCGAACTGCACGTCCGAGCGCTACGCGATTAACAAGAGCCGCATGCTGCGCCTTGCCGATTACAGCCGCATCGCACTGGCCGATCTTCGCGCCGAGACCGGCATTGCCTATGACGAACGCATGCAGGGAACCCTGCAGCTGTTCCGCACTGAGCAGCAACTCGATGCCTCGGCAAAGGATGTCAAGGCGCTGGCTGCTGACGGCATTCCCTATGAGGTGCTGGACCGGGACGGCTGCATCCGCTTCGAACCGGCGCTCAGGCACGTGCGCGACAAGATTGTCGGCGGCCTGTTGACGCCGAAGGACGAAACCGGCGATTGCTTCAAGTTCACCAATGCGCTGGCGGCCAAAGCCGAGGCACTCGGCGTCTATTTCGCTTACGGGACGACGATCAAGGCGCTTGATGTCGAGGCCGGCCGCGTGCGTGGGATCATCACCGATCGTGAGCGGATGAACGCGGAGGCGGTGGTGGTCGCGCTCGGCAGTTATTCGCCGCTGCTGCTCAAGCCGCTCGGCATTCGGCTGCCGGTCTATCCCGTTAAGGGCTATTCGCTCACCATCCCGATCACCGATGCATCACGCGCGCCGGAATCGACCGTCATGGACGAGACCTACAAGATCGCGATCACCCGGCTCGGCGACCGCATCCGTGTCGGCGGCATGGCTGAAATATCAGGCTATACAAATGATCTCGGCCTGGCCCGCCGCAGCACGCTGGAACATTCGGTCACCGATCTCTTCCCCGGCGGCGATATTTCCAAGGCCTCCTTCTGGTCCGGCCTGCGTCCGATGACGCCCGATGGCACGCCGGTCATCGGCGCGACCAAGATTGCCGGCCTTTATCTCAATACCGGTCACGGCACGCTCGGCTGGACCATGAGCACCGGTTCGGCGCGCCTCATCGGCGATCTCGTCAGCGGGGGACGGCCGGAAATCGATGCGAAGGATCTCGCGATCAGCCGCTACGGCTGAAAGCGGCCTGGCAACGCAAACAAGACGAGCATGATTGCGCAAAACCGCTATCATTGTGTCCATCGGAGGTCCCGAATGTCGGTCAATTCTCGTATCCGGAACAACGGCGGCCTCACCCGACAGCTGGCGGAGCAGGGCATGTTAATTCGGGAGACGGCACACAGCGGAACAGACCCGGACGAGCTCTCGGAAATATTGTCGACGCCGAACTCCCCGATCAAGGTTGCCGCCGAAGGCAATATGCCGATTGCTTACCGCTGCAATTTTGTCTCCGTCGGTGAAGAGGTAACCGTAGCCGACTGCACCTACGAAGGCACAATCCTGATCAGGAGGGAGGCGCCCAGCGACAGGATGATCGTGTTTCTGCCGATGGAAGGAACCGCATCTTTCGAGGGCATGCGGGAGCAAATCTATTCGGTTCCAGCCCGTGGTACCATTCTGGAGGCAGGTCGCGCCGCCGGTGCCCGCCTGTTTGGGCCGCGCCGTCATTTCGGCCTGTTCGTCGATCAGGCGAAGATCGTCAGTCACCTTACGCATATGTTTGAGAGAACGATCAGCGGCGACATCGACTTTCATCCGCACATCGATCTGACGAGCGGCCCGGGGCTTGTATTGCAGCAAATTGTTTCGAGCTTGCATCGTGGTCTCAGCGGCAACGGACCGTTGCAACGGGCGCCGTTGGCCGCCAGCTTACTCTGCGACGCGGCGATCTATCTGCTTCTGGAATCCTGCCCCAATCGTTATTCCAACGAGCTTGCGCTTCCTGCTCCTGGGCCGGCTCCGCGCCATGTGAAATGGGCGATCGACTTCATGCAGGAACACATTGCCGAGCCGATTTCGCTCAACGATATCGCGTTGGCGGCCAAGGTCAGCGTTCGGACCTTGCAACAGGGCTTCCGGCAGTTCAGGGAGACGACCCCGATGTCCTACCTGCAGGACCTTCGGATGGCCGCCGCCCATCGCGATTTGCTCGGGTCCGACGAGAAGCAGGCCATCGCCGAAGTCGCGCTGAGATGGGGCTTTACGCATCCGGGGCGATTTGCCGCCGAATACAGGAAGCGTTTCGGCCTACTGCCGTCACAGACCTTGAAGCGCTGATCTCCATCTCGCTGCGCCAGATGTTTCCGTCGGGCGATCGACCAGACATCCGATCGCCGACGGAAGCTGCACTCGGATCTATGCCGCACGCTTCAGAGCATCACCGAGGATCGAAACGATCGTGTCGATCTGGGTTTTCTCGATAATGAGCGGCGGGGAGAGGGCGATAATGTCACCGGTCACCCGGATCAGCAGGCCCTTGTTGAAGCAGTCAACGAAGATTTCGTAGGCGCGGGTCCCCGGCGCGCCGTCACGAGGAGTCAGTTCGACAGCGCCGACCAGTCCGAGATTGCGGATGTCGACGACATGAGGCAGGCCTTTCAGCGAATGGAGCGCCTCCTGCCAATCCTCGGCCAAATCGGCCGCGCGGGTCAACAGGCCTTCTTCCTCGTAGATCTCCAGAGTAGCGAGCCCGGCGGCACAGGCGACCGGATGGCCGGAATAGGTGTAGCCATGGAAGAGTTCAATCCCGTTTTCCGGTCCGACCATCAGGCCGTCATAGACCTTCCGGTTGGCAAAGACCGCGCCCATCGGGATCGTACCGTTGGTGATGCCTTTTGCCGTAGTGATCAGGTCGGGCACGACGCCGAAATAGTCGGTCGCAAAAGGGGTTCCCAGGCGTCCGAAGCCGGTGATGACCTCGTCGAAGATCAGTAGGATGCCGTGCTTGTCGGCGGTTGCCCGCAGCTTCTCCAGATAGCCTTTCGCCGGCAGGACCACGCCCGCCGATCCCGACATCGGCTCGACGATAACCGCGGCGATTGTTTCGGCGCCGTGCAGTTGCACCAGGCGCTCGAGGTCGTCAGCCAGTTCGACGCCGTGTTGGGGAAGGCCCTTTGAAAACGCATTGCGCTCGACGTCGAGCGTGTGGCGCATGTGGTCGGCCGGTATCTGCGGGAAGACCCGCCTGTTGTTGACGAGACCGCCGACGGAAATGCCGCCGAACCCGACGCCATGATATCCCTTCTCGCGCCCGATGATCCGCGTTCGGGTGCCTTGGCCGATCGCCCGCTGATAGGCGATGGCGATCTTGAGCGCCGTATCGACCGATTCCGAGCCCGAGCCGGTGAAGAAGATCCTGTCGAGCTTGGCGTCAGGACCGCCCGGCGCGATCGCAGCCAATTTCGAGGCGAAGTCGAAGGCGATCGGATGCCCCATCTGGAAGGCCGGCGCATAGTCCAGCGTTGCAAGCTGTCGCTCGACGGCATGGGCGATCTTCTTGCGGCCGTGGCCGGCATTGCAGCACCAGAGGCCGGCCGTGCCATCAAGCACCTGATGTCCATCGACGTCGGTGTAGTACATTCCCTCCGCGGCTGCCAGGAGGCGCGGCGTCGCCTTGAACTGCCGGTTCGCGGTGAACGGCATCCAGAAATTTTCGAGTACGGGCGCGTTCGTCTTGCTGAGCTGGTCCATCCTGGCCTCCTTTGGGGTGGCGCCGAGAATGGCAATTTCTCCTTTTCAAACAAGTCCTTTTCTTTGTCGGTACAAGCTATTGTAACTAAACAAATCGAAAGATAAAATTTTGGATATCCTGGACAACACAAACGAACCATATCATGTCAGTCGATATCGGTAACCGCCTTCGCCATCTCCGCATCGCCCATAAGCTTTCCCAGCGTGAACTCGCCAAGCGCACCGGCGTGCCCAATTCGACGATCTCGCTGATCGAATCGAACGCCTCCAACCCGTCGGTCGGGGCCTTGAAGCGAATCCTGGACGGCATCCCCATCGGCCTGGCGGAGTTCTTCGCCTTCGAGCCCGAGCGTCGAAGGAAGGCCTTCTATGCGGCCGAGGAGCTGGTGGAGATCGGCAAGGGCGCCATTTCCTACAGGCAGGTTGGAGAACACCTGTTCGGTCGCAGCCTGCAGATCCTCAAGGAATGCTACCAGCCGGGCGCCGACACCGGAAAGGTTCCCCTTGTTCACGAGGGAGAGGAAGGCGGGATCGTGCTCTCGGGAAGGCTCGAGGTGACGGTCGATGACGAGCGGCGGATCCTTGGAGCGGGTGACGCCTACTATTTCGAAAGCCGGCGCCCGCACCGCTTCCGCTGCGTCGGACCGGTGCCCTGCGAGGTCATCAGCGCCTGCACGCCGCCGACTTTCTAGTTCCTGCCCTCGATCCGGGCAAGGACGCCGTCGAGTGCGGCGGTCAGCGCGACAAGGCCGCCTTTCTTCTCGAAGTCTGAGAAAACCTGCTCGTTCAGTCCGCCCTTGGTCGCAAATTCGCGGCTCAGCGCGCTGAACGGTTCGTTGCCGGGGCTGTTTGCTTTCTGCGCGAGGCTTGCAAAGAGCGGGGCAATGTAGGCCTGTCCCTTCACCTTTTCGAGGCCGCTTTTTTCCAGCCAGAGCGCAAGTTGCTCCATGATGCCGAAATAGGTCGACATCATTGCGCTCGCGGCCGCGAGAAGATCATATTCCTTCCTCGACTGGCATTGGACAGCCGTTCCGAGCGTATCGAAAAGCGCTGCGACAGTGGTATCAGGCGGATAGACGGCGGTGACGCCTTGCCTGCCTGCGACGAAGGGTAGGGGGATTGCCTGCACCAGATGCACGTCGGCGCCGATCCATTCGGAGAGTGCCCGGCGCTCCGTCGCCGCAACGAGGCTGACGACCATTTGGCCGTTCTTGAACGATAGCGCGCGCACGACCTCCTCAGCGACCTGTGGCCTTATTGCCAGGAACACCATGTCGCTGCGCTCGACGACGTCCTGGTTGTCCTTGGCAATCCTGGCAGCGGCAAATTCGTCGGCCAGTGTCGCGGCGATGTGAGCGCTTCGTGGAGATAGGTGAATCTCGGAGACATAGGCCGGTTCGGCCAGAAGGCCGCGAACCATGGCCTCGGTAATTGCGCCGGTTCCGACGAAGCCGATACTGTCTATTTTCATTTGATTACTCCGCAGCCCGCAGCGGGCCTAACGCGACATCCGTCGTATAGTTCTCGCGCATGAAGTTGATGAAATTGTCCTGGAACTGGCGCGTATGGGCGTGGGCGAGTTCGTCGGCGAGTTCCACGTTCTTGTCCCTGACCGCATTGAGCATGAGCGTGTGCTCGTCGGTCAGCAGATAGCCCTCGTGCGTTCGCTCCAGATATTCGAAATGCAGATGGAGCATGCGCTGCCCCTGCGACAGCAGCTTCTCGTAGAACGAGGCCAGGTACTGGTTTTTTCCGGCATGGGCGATTGCCATGTGGAATTCCTTGTTGGCTTCCGACATCGCCAGGTGATTTCCTGTTTTGACCGCCGCCTCGAACGACTTCAGCCGCTTGGCGATGATCTTCAGGTCAGCCTCGGTTCTGAGCGCGGCGGCAAGCCGCGTATTCATCCGCTGCGCGATGTCGAGCGCCTCCACATATTTGGGAAACGTCGCCACTTCGATCGGCGCTACGATCGTGCTCCGGTTCGAGAGCGTGACGACCAACTCGTCGGCGCCGAGCCGGATCAGGGCTTCGCGCACCGGCGAGCGCGACATGTCGAAGCGTTCGGCAAGCGTCATCTCATCGAGAAGCTGACCGGGCGGTAGAGCGAGCGACAGGATCTCGTTGCGGAGCGTCTCGTAGACGCTTTTCCAGCCGGTCCCGCGGATTCGTTTCACTTCCGATTCATCAGACACTTAGGTCCCTTTCTCTCGACGCGGGTCCCATTGGGCCAGAAAAGCCGCGTGTCGGCAATGTAATTTTTCCGCTTGACTTTGTCGACACGCTGTTGACATATCTTTCTCAGTCGACACGAAGCCGACAAGAAAATAACAGAAACGGCGACAGCCGACGAGTGGAACCGCGCGCTTCGCGCACAGCAAAAGAGGAATGCCGATGCTTTCGAAGTTGATAACGTCCGCCTTGCGGGCGCTGCCCGTGCTCGCCCTGATCGGAGGTCTTTCCGCCACCGCCGCACAGGCTGAGACCGCTGAGGGATATTGGCAGGGTGTGCAGAAGGCGGGCGTATTGCGCTGCGGCGCAGCCGTTGCCCCACCCTATGTCATGCGCGATCCGGCGACCGGAGAATATTCCGGCTTCTTCGCTGATCTCTGCAAGGAATTTGCCGATGTTCTGAAGGTGAAGCCAGAATTCGTCGATACGACCTGGGACAACATCGTTGCCGGTCTGCAGGCCGGAAAATGGGATCTGTCGCTGGCGCTGAACCGGACGCCGGCCCGCGCCATGGCCGTGCAGTTCTCGATCCCGGCGATGGAGTACCAGATCTCGCTCGCCTATAACAAAAACAATCCGAAAATTGCAGCCGGCGCCGCTTCGGTCGCCGATATCGACAAGGCGGGCGTGACGCTCGCTGTCATGTCTGGCACGGCGCAGGACAAGGCAATTTCCGCGGCGGTGAAGAACGCCACGGTCATGCGCCTTCCCGGTAACGACGAGACCCGCCTGGCGGTCACCTCGAAGCGCGCCGACATCCTGGTCGACGCCTCCGACACCAACCAGCTCTTCACCCAGTCGAACCCGGAATGGGCAGTGGCGCTCAACCCGACGCCGGCCCTCGCCAAGCAGGGGGTCGCTTTCGGTCTGCCGCACAATCTTTCGGCTGCTGACGTCGAGGTGGTCGATATCTTCCTCGAAGAGAAGGTCGCGACCGGCCACGTCGACGAGCTGATCAAGAAGGCGGTCGACGACGTGCTCAAGGGCGCAAAGTAATCTCACCGGCCGGTGCGAGGTTCGCGCCGGCCCTTCCAGCTTCGATCATCGGAGATTGGCATGACCACGTCCTTCAGCCTTCCCCTCGTGAAAATGCAGGCGCTTCACAAAAGCTACGGCAACGGCGCCGTACAGGTGCTGAAAGGCATCGATATCGAAATGAAGCCCGGCGAACGCGTCGTCGTCATTGGTCCGAGCGGCGGCGGCAAGAGCACGTTGCTGAGGGTGATGATGGGGCTGGAGCAGATCGACAGCGGGTCGGTCAGTTTCGATGGGAAACCCTATATTTCTTCCGAAAGCGCGGGCAGGAAGACCCAGATCGACACCAATGTCCGCCGTTCGATCGGCATGGTCTTTCAGCACTACACGCTGTTTCCGCACCTGAACGTCATACAGAATCTGGTTCTCGCTCCCTGCAAGGTGCGTGGAGAAGCCAAGGCAAAGGCTACGGCCCGAGCCCGGGCGCTGCTCGAGCGGTTCGGCCTCGGCGCCAAATCCAATGCCTATCCGGCCCAGCTTTCCGGCGGCCAGAAGCAGCGTGTCGCCATCGCCCGCGCGCTGATGCTCGACCCGAAGCTGATGCTGTTCGACGAGGTCACCTCGGCGCTGGACCCGGAACTCGTCAGCGAGGTGGAGCATGTCATCCTGCAGCTCGCCGCCCAGGACATGCCGATGATGATCGTGACGCATGACATGTGGTTCGCCAAGAACATCGCCTCGCGCGTCATCTTCTGCGCTGGCGGCGTGGTCGTCGAGGACGGCCCTCCCGAGCAGGTGCTCGGCGCCCCCCGCGAGGAGCGGACGAAGGAATTCATCGACCGCGTCTTTCATATCAAGCAGTAGGCCATATCAAGCGGCAAGGAGGGCATGGTGAACTACACGTTCGACTTCAACGCAGTATCCATCGCTCCGCTTCTGCAGGGGCTGTGGGTTTCGCTCGAACTGACGGCTGCGGCAAACGTCATCGGCATCGTCTTCGGCTTCGCGCTCGCCCTTCTGATCATGAGCCCCTACCGCGCCGTGCGGCTGCCGTTCATGCTGTTCGTCGAATTCTTCCGCTGCACGCCGGCCATCGTTCAGATCGTCTGGATATTCTACTGCGTGCCGATGCTGTTCGACGTCTTCCTCGATCCGGTGACGATGGGCATCCTGGCACTTGGGCTCAATCTGATGGCGTTCAACGCCGAGGCCTACCGGGCGTCCATCCAGGCGGTTCCGCGCGAACAGCTCGACGCCGGTATCGCGCTCGGTCTCAATCCGCTGCAGCGGGTGCTCTACATCGTCTTCCCGACGGCATTCCGCGCGTCGATCCCGGTGCTTCTGACCAACGGTATCGTCATCTTCCAGCAGAGCGCGCTGGTCGCGATCGTGGCGATCCAGGACCTGATGTACCAAGGCAAGACGCTGGCCACCGAGACCTACCGCCCGATCGAAACCTTTACGGTCGTCGCTCTAATCTATTTCGCCGTGTCCTTCCCGATAACCCAGATCGTCGGCCTGCTCGAACGCCGCCGCCAGATCCTTGTCAGCTAGGAGGCCAGAATGACGCTCGACTTCTCCATCCTGCTGCGTTTCGAACACGCACTTCTGCTCGGCTTGTGGATGACACTCAAGCTGACGGTCATCTGCATCGCGCTCGGATGCACCCTCGGCTTTCTCGTCGGTCTCCTCAGGACGTCGCGCAACCTCGCACTTCGTGCGATCTCCAGCATATATGTCGAATTCTTCCGCGGCACGCCGGTGCTTATCCAGCTCTTCTGGATCTTCTTCTGCCTGCCGCTGCTGCTCGGCGTCGAGCTCTCGAACCTGGCGTCGGGTGTCATCGCGCTGACGCTCTATATGGGGGCGATCACCAGCGAAACCTTCCGGGCAAGCCTCAAGTCCATCGGCCGGGAACAGCTGGACGCCTGCGTCGCTCTCGGTCTGCCGCGCAGGAGCCAGGTGATGAACGTCGTGCTGCCGCAGGCCGTGCTGCGCGCAATCCCGACACTGCTGTCCAACTGCGTCAGCCTCTTCAAGGAGAGCGCGCTGGTCTCCGCCGTCGGCATGGCCGACCTGATGTTCGTCGGCCAGAACATCTCCAACAACACGGCTCGTCCCGTCGAAGTGCTGACGGTCGTCGCCCTCATTTACTTCGCGATCGCCTTTCCTCTGACGCGGGCCGTCTCGCTCGTGGAAGGCCGGATCCTGAAGAAGCTCGCAATCTGAAGATAGTCGTTCCCAGACAGGAGAATTCCCCATGAAACTTTCCGGCGTCATACCCGCGCTCATCACTCCCTTCGACACGAACAACAAGATCGACTTCAAGGCGTTCGAAAAGCACCTGACGGCACTGCGTGCGGCCGGCGTCACGGGCTGGGTGCCGATGGGTTCGACCGGCGAATACTTCTCCCTCTCGAACGAGGAGCGCGACGAGGTGCTCAAGTTCGTCAAGGACTTCGCCCATGACGGCGAGATACTGATCGCCGGCACCAACGCGCCTGCCACCCGCGAGGTGATCGAGAACACGGCGCGCGCCAGGGAGATCGGCTATGACACCGTTCTGCTCGCCACACCCTTCTACACGCGTCCGTCGCAGGACGAACTGCTCGCACACTACCGTGCCGTGCTCGACGCCACTGATGTCAATCTCATCCTCTACAACTATCCCCCGAAGGACGGCATCGAGATCTCCTTCGACTTGATGGATGCGCTCGCCGGCGATCCGCGAGTGATCGGCATCAAGGAGAGCTCGGGCGTTCTGCAGCGCGCCGTCGACATCCATTCGCGCTACAAGGGCCGTATCGACCTCGTCTCGGGTTCCGACGATATCGCCCTCGACTTCATGTTCTGGGGCGCAGATTCCTGGATCTGCGGTCCGGCCAACTGCATGGCGAAAGCGTGCTGCGACCTCGACCGGACGTTCCGTTCCGGCGACCTCGAAAAGGCCCGCGAGATGATGACGGTTCTCTACAGGGCGCTGAACATCCTCGAGAGCGGCAAGTTCGTCCAGAAGATCAAATATGGCTGCGAGCTCCAGGGCACGCCGGTCGGCACCTGCCGCGCGCCGCTCGGCGAGTTGACGGCGGAGGAGAAGGCCGAATTCGAGGCGGCGATGCAGCCGATCCTCAACTGGTAAAAGACCTCGACTGCTAACAGCTATGGGGCGGCCAAACCGCCCCGAAACCACTGAAATAGCGAGGTTCGCCGTGTCATCCACCGTGGTCGTCGGCGCCGGCATTATCGGCACCACAATCGCCTATGAACTGCAGCGCCGGGGACAGACCGTCACCTTGCTCGACAAGGCGGCGCCGGGCCGCGGCGCTTCCTATGGCAACATGGCGAGCATCGCCGTCACCGAATTCATGCCGGCCTCGCGTCCCGGCATTTGGGCGCAGATGCCGAAATGGCTGCTCGATCCGGAGGGTCCGGTCCGCATCCGCCCCGGCTATCTGCCGAAACTGGTGCCCTGGTTCCTGCGGTTCCTGGCTGCGAGCCGTCCCTCGAAGCTGCGGGAACTGGAGGCAGCCGGCGCCGTGCTGTGTCGACGCGTCTACGAAGACCTCGACGCGCTCCTGAAGGAAACCGGCCTCGGACATATGCTGACCGCCGAGGGATGTCTTAGCCTCTATGCCGATGACGCCGAGTTCAAGGCGGATCGGGAGCATATGGAAGTCCTGGAGCACTTCGGCTTCAGGCACGAAATCCTTGGCGGCAACGCCATCCGGGACATCGAGCCTGTTTTGACGACGAAGATCGGCAAGGCGGTCCTCTTTCCCGACAACCGGTCGATTACCGATCCCTACAGGCTTGTCGTCGCCCTGTCCGAGAGGTTCGAAGCGCTCGGCGGCGGGATCACCGAAGGCGACGTCGTCGATTTCGAGCAGGGCGACGCCGGCGTCTCAGCGCTTCGGTTGGCGGACGGGCGCACCATTGCGGCCGACAAGGTGGTGCTTGCGGCCGGTGCCTTCACCGCCCGGCTTTCTGCCTTGCTGCGGGAACATATCCCGCTCGAAACCGAACGCGGCTACCACACGCAGATCATGAAGCCCGGCATCTCGATGCGCCATTCGATCATCTGGCCGGCGCGCGCCTTCATGGTCACGCCGACGGCAGGCGGCATCCGCGTCGGCGGCACGCTCGAGATGGCCGGTCTCGACGCGCCGCCGGACTATCGGCGCGCGAAGATCCTGGTGAAGAGGGCTCAGGAGGCATTGCCGAGCCTGAAGGTCCGGCAGGCGACGGAGTGGATGGGGCATCGCCCAGCACTGCCCGACACCGTGCCGGTCATGGGGCCTTCCGCCAAGCGCCGCAACGTATGGTACGCAACCGGCCACGGACATCTCGGCCTCACCTATGCGGCGACGACCGGCCGGCTGATGGCCGATCTCATCACGGGCGTCGAACCGCCCGTGGATATGAAGCCCTATCGCGTCGACCGTTTCTGAGAGTGGCGTCGGCGCAAGGCGAAGGGAGTGACTATGCGAAGCGAACTCTACATCGACGGACATTGGGTGAAACCGGCCAAGGGCGGAACCTGCGAGGTGATCAATCCGGCGACCGAAGAGGTGATACACAGGATCGCCGCCGCAACGGCCGAAGACGTCGACCTCGCCGTGAAGGCCGCGCGCCGCGCCTTCGATAGGGATGGCTGGCCGAAACTGACGGGGGCCCAACGCGCCGGATATCTCCGCGCCATCGCGGACGGTATCCGCGCCCGTCAGGCTGAGATTGCACGCCTCGAAGTGCTCGACAACGGCAAGCCGTTTCCGGAGGCCGACTGGGATGTCGCCGATGCGGCGGGCTGCTTCGATTTCTATGCGGGGCTGGCCGAACAGCTCGACAACAACCCCGAGGAGGCGATCGCGCTTCCCGATCAGCGCTTCACCTCCAAGGCGGTGCGTGAGCCGATCGGGGTGGCCGGCGCGATCATTCCCTGGAACTATCCGCTTTTGATGGCGGCATGGAAGGTTGCCCCGGCGCTCGCCGCCGGCTGCACCGTGGTGCTCAAGCCCGCCGAATTGACATCGCTGACGGCGCTTGAGCTGGCGGCAGTTGCCGACGAAGCCGGGCTGCCTGCTGGCGTTCTCAATATCGTAACCGGCGCCGGCTCGATCGCCGGGCAGGCGATCATCGATCACAGGCAGGTCGACAAGCTCGCCTTTACCGGCTCCGGACCGGTCGGCTCGAAAATCATGGCTGCGGCTGCCCGCGACATCAAGCGCGTCAGCCTGGAGCTCGGCGGCAAGTCGCCCTTCGTCGTCTTCGAGGACGCCGATATCGACAAGGCCGTCGAGTGGATCATGTTCGGCATCTTCTGGAATCAGGGCCAGGTCTGCTCGGCCACCTCCCGCGTTCTCGTGCACGAGGCAATCTATGGCCGTCTGCTCGAACGGCTGGTCGAAGAGACGAACAGGATCAAGATCGGCAATGGTCTCGACGAGGGAACCCTTCTCGGCCCGCTCGTCTCGAAACGCCAATATGACCAGGTCGTCGCGGCGATCGAAGGCGCCCGGAAGGCCGGCGCCACCGTCGCCTGCGGCGGCACGCGCCCGGAAGGATTCGACAGAGGGTTCTATCTCAGGCCGACGGTGCTGGCCGACGTGCCGCTCGACAGCGACGCGTGGAAGGAGGAGATATTCGGGCCCGTGGTCTGCATGCGCGCCTTCAAGACCGAAGAGGAAGCACTGGAGCTCGCAAATGACTCGCGCTTCGGCCTGGCCGCGGCTGTGATGTCGAAGGACGATGCTCGCGCCAAACGGGTTGCCGCCGCCTTCCACGCCGGGATCGTCTGGATCAACTGCTCGCAACCGACGTTCACCGAAGCGCCCTGGGGCGGCTACAAGGAATCCGGCATCGGCCGCGAGCTCGGACGCTGGGGCCTCGACAACTATCTCGAGACCAAGCAGATCACCCGCTTCACCAGCGAGGAACCCTGGGGCTGGTACATCAAACCGGAGGCGGCCAAGTGAACTGGAACCGGACCCTGGAACTCTTACAGGTCCACTGCCAGGGCGAGATCGGCAAGGTCATCGTGGCAGGAGCGCCTGAGATACCCGGTGCGACGATGCTCGACAAAATGAACCACATCAACACGGTCGACGACAGTCTGCGCCGCTTCGTGACTTTCGAGCCGCGCGCCAACGTCGCCATGTCGGTGAACCTGCTGATCGCCCCGACACGCAGCGATGCGGATGCCGGCTTCATCGTCCTCCAGGCCGATCGCGCCCACCCGATGTCCGGAAGCAACTGCATCTGCGTGGTCACCGCACTTCTGGAGAGCGGGCGGGTGCCGATGTCGGAACCGGAGACGGTCGTCCGTCTCGACACGCCCGCCGGTCTCATCGTCGCACGCGCCGTCTGCCGTGACGGCCAGTGCCTGTCCGTCAGCCTCGACAATGTGCCGAGCTTCGCCGAAGCGCTGGACAAGGAGATGGAGACGCCGAAATGGGGTCGCATCAAGATCGACGTCGCCTTCGGCGGCGTCTATTACGCGCTCGTTGATGTCGAGCAGATCGGTCTCGATATTGCACCTGCCAATGCCCGGCTGCTCGCAGAAGCCGGTATCGAGCTCAAGTCGCTCCTCGCCCGGCAGGTCTCGGTCGCCCATCCCGTCCTCAGCGGTATCGACGAGATCGCGTATGTGATGTTTCGTGGACAGGAGGCCGACGGAGCGGTGCGAACCTGCACGACACTGCAGCCCGGCCGGGTCGACCGATCGCCCTGTGGGACGGGCAGCTCGGCGAACCTTGCTGTGGGTCGGAGACCGCAGGACGTCGCGGTCGATCATCGGCGGCGAATTCTTGGCGGAGGCGATCGGCGAGACCAAGGTGGGCGGCCGCCGCGCCGTGCTGCCGCGAATAACCGGCCGGGCCTATGTCTACGGTCGCGAACAGCTCCGCTTGTCCGACGACGATCCCTTCACGGCGGGATTTGCGCTGTCCGACACCTGGGGTCCCCAGGTCGGTTTGCTGGATTAGGAGCCGGCATGTCAACCTGGATTCGATGTTCCATCTCTGCCGCGCGGCCCTCCCGCACATGATCGGCGCCGGTGGCGGCGCGATCGTCAATACCGCCTCGCAATGGGGGCCTCTACCCTGCGCCGAACCACATCGCCTATAACACGACAAAGCGGCGGTCGCCGCGTTCACCCAGAACCTCGCCCGCGACTATGCGCCCGACAAGGTCCGGGTCAATGCCGTCTGCCCCGGCGGAATCCATGCTCCGATGCTCGAATCCGGTGTTGCGCACACTGGGCGGGCGATCGCCGATCTCGACAAACTCGTCCCCTACTGCCGTATCGGCAGGCCGGAGGAGGTGGCAGCGCTCGTTGCGTTCCTTGCACCGAATGAAGCGGCCTTCATGTGCGGCTCGCTGGTCGAAATCACCGGCGCGCAAGCCGTGGCTTGAAAGCGCGGGTCGAGCTCGGTGACGGCATGCCGGAAGCGCGCAATCCTGCTTTCGTTTCGGATTTCATCCGTCTACAAGGTGAGAAGGCTGCGAACGATCTCCGGCTTATTTGTAAGTGATCTTGTCGCCGACCCTCGGGCGATTGAAATAATGGCGATCGAAGCTGTAGCCATTCTGCCCGGTGAAGTTTGAAAAGAACGCCGAGACCGGCGTCGTCAATGTGTACTGCACCCGGGTCAGCACGACCTGCACGCCGTCATCCTGGATCTCCGAAGGGACCTCGATCGTGCTCGCCGAGCCGGAGTTCAGTGCGGAGGTGTTGAGTGCCGCAGACCAGTTGACGGTCGCACTGCCGCTCATGGCGATATCGTCCACCGCGACGGTGATCGTCAGCCCTGTTGTCTCATAGGGCTGCAGGATGAAGCTGGCGCCGGAGAGGAGCTTGGCGACATCGGACTTCGCCCAGGAGCCCTGCTGTGAAATCATGTCGCCTGTGGAAGAGGCGATCTCATCTATCTTTCGGCTGACTGTCAGCGCATGGCCGAGATCGACGGTGCCGAACAGGAGCATCACCAGGATCGGCAACACGAGCGCGAATTCCACGCCCGAAGCCGCCGACCGGTCGCGCAGGAGATGACGGGCGAGGGATCGGGTAAAGCGGAAAAAGGACTGGCTCCGTCTCATCATGTCAGAAAGGCTCGTTGCGGAACAGAACGGAAGAGCCGAGCAGGTAGCGGCCGTCCGAAAGCTGGGCGCTCGACAGGCTGAAGAAATTGACGACGGCCGTCCATGGCAGGAACGTCTGAACCAGGATGTAGTCGCTGCCCTTGCCGATATCATAGGTCTCGGTGACCGTGAGATTGCCGCTATCGTCGATGGGATCGCCGCTGGCGGCGGACGAGAGGTCCGAGAGCACGTTCACCTTGACCAGGAGATCGCTGGAGCAACTGAACGAGAGAAGCATGTCGTTGCAGATTCTGGCCTTGAAGTCGGCCAGCGTGATTTTGGAAGATGCAACCTCGCCGGTGCGGATCATCCGGGAGATCTTGTGCACCGAAGCGTCGAGCGCCGAGTTGACGAAGAACATCAGCGACACTTCGATAATGCCGAAGATTATGATGAAGAGCGGCAAAGCCAGGATTGCAAATTCGATCGCAGCGACCCCTTTGCGATCGCCAAGCAGACGGTGCAACGATGCGAAGCGTTTCCCTGGCCTCATTGGGTCAGCCTGACGGATGCGAGATATTGGGTGAAAAGCGCAGACAGGCCTGCGGTGATCTCGGCTGACGACGATGCTGATATGAACAGGCTCTTGGACGATGCGCAATCGGAAAGCGCATAGGGGATGTAGTCGCGTCTCGTGATGCTGGTCGACACGCCACTTTGCATGGTGCCACCATAGGTGCCTTTCCAGTTTGCGCTGGCCATGGTCGAACCGACGGTTGCGTTGTAGCCCCAATCCGAGGTGAGCGGCAGGTATTCGGTATAGAGAACCGCCATCGTGGCGGACTGGTTTTTGACGTAGGCACACCAATCCGGATTAAGCGGCGCCACTTTGTTCCAATACGGCCCGGATATCGCCTGCCCGTTTTTCCAGGTCACCTTGTCGGTCACCCATTCGCGCTGCGACTGGACGCCATCCGTCAGCAGGAGAACCAGCTTGAGCGGCGAGTTTGAGGTGGTCCCGTCTCCGCCGGTGCCGACTTTCTGCTTGAGCGTTGCCAGGGAGACGTCGAAATAGGTGGCTGCCTTCGAGGTCGCGCTGGTGAGGCCGTAGCTTGCGTCCGCGAGGCGATTGCGCGCCGTGTCGGTGCTGAGCGTCGGGGTCAGAACTTCCGTGAGGGTATCGCCGAGGCTATATAATCCGACCTTGATACGTTGATGATTGCTGTCGGACGTATCGATCAAGGCAAGTACGTCCTTGACGGCATCGCCGGCGACATCGGCGCGCAGCTTTATATTCTTGGCCGTGCTGTATTCGTAATTGTTGGCGTATTTCGTCTTGCCGACGGTGTGCGCATCGCCCGTGTGGCAAGCGAACTGGCAGCCGATGCCGGAATACATGGTCGACTGGCCGGCCGTCGTTGCCGCCAGAAGCATCGACGGGGATGTGTCGATGACGATATAGACGTTGAGATAGGAGGTGGCCGGCCCCTTGACGGCGCTTGCCACGCTGACGGGAACGGTGTCGATGTTGGCGATCTTCATCAGCGTCGTCGGAACCGTGCCGCTGGCCGTCGCCGTGATCTTATGGTTTGATGTATCGATGTCGATGTCGCCAAGCGCATAGCTGTTTTCCACCTGCGCATGGAACCAGTCGGAAACCTTTTGCTTGAGAGCGACGGTGTCGTCGGTATCGATCTCTTTGACTGCAGCGATCAGCGCCGTGTCTAGGTCGCTCTGCATCCTCTGCCGGACATTGTAGGTCCTGATGTAGTCAAAACTCGCGCCGACTGCGACGATCATCGGCACCAGGGTGAGCGCAACGACGATCGCAACATTGCCGCCTCTGTCTCTTCCGAGACCGCGAAGAGCTTTGAAGATCCGAGCAAGTGAATGTGAAAGACCCGAGCGCAAGAAACCACCGTCACATAAGTCATACTAATGTGCGAGAAGTATCCGAATTGCTTAAGTCTCTGTTAATTTTTGCATTTTCAGGCAGAACGCGGACTGTCGACGCATTGTTTCGTGCGCATATTGTATATGTCTGCGAATTATGGATAGTCGCGGCGTGACACATCATCTCTTTCATGCGACGGGGATCCGGATGTGTGAGTAAGCCGCAAGCGGGGATACGCCCGCGCCCATGCGCGACCTCTTCAGCGGTTTCATTCGAAAGCCCGAGCTATCCAAGCAGATCAGCGTGCTGGCAGCAGGTTTTCTCTTTCTACTGCTATCGCGCGAAAGACAGGCCGACGAGGCCGGCGATCGAGACGCTTGAGGCCAGAGCATTTCTCCCGCCGACACTGCGAGTCATCATCGCGTGTCGTCGTCAAGGGCGGCAATGACGCGATCGGCCATGTAGGCGCAACGGGCGCCATCGAACGGGAACAGCGCCGAGAATGCTCCGGAGAGCTTCTTTTCGATCGACTGGCGCATCATCTTGCGCGCCCTATGCAGTCGGGTCTTGGCCGTTTCGGGTCTTATGCCGAGATAAGATGCGGCCTCCTCCGTGCTCATGCCCTCGACATCCCGCAGCACGAAGACGGCGCGAAAATCATCGGGGAGTTCGTCGACGGCGTTTTCGAGAAGATGCCGCGCCTGGCTTCTGGACAGCTCGGTTTCCGGGTCGGTTGCAGACAGAGAGGACGGAAACTGTAACACTTCGCCACCCGGCGCCGTCGTCTGCATGTCGATTTCCTCGAGCCCGGTGGTGTTCTTTCGGGCCCGCACACGACCGAGGGCCTCGTTGAGCGTAATGCGGGTCAGCCACGTCGAGAGTTGCGCCTCGCCGCGGAATGCCGCGAGATTGGTGAAAGCCTTGGTGTAGGCCGCCTGGACGACATCTTCAGCTTCCCAATCATTGCGGATGACGGCGCGCGCGGTGCGGAACAGACGCTGATTGTGCCGCTGCACGATGGTTCGGACGGCGGACTCGTCGCCCATTTTCGCCAGCGGCACCAGATCGACGTCGGACAGTGTCGACGTCTGCGGCCGATGTTGCCCCGCCGGAACTGGAATGGCTGCCATGGAAATTCTCCGCCTGCTTACCTGTTCGATTGAAGCCCGGCCTACGGCCGAACCTCCAGTTTGCCCGTCATCGCGGGATGAAAACGACAATAGAAATCGATGGCTCCCACTTCGCCGATCGTCATTCGGCCTTCCGATTTCGGCGGCAGATCGATATCGAAGCTCTTGTCACGAGCGGTTGCCGTGTGCCGGAATATATCATCGTTTCGCCACACGATCACATCGCCGACATGCAGCTCGGCAGTCGGCGAGCCGAATTTCATGCCCGCGATGGTGATCTGATACTCCGTCGCCGAGGCAACCCCGTTGCCCGCCCAAAGCAGCGCAGACAGCAGCGGGAGCGATTTCATGAGCGAGCCCATCCCTCCTGCCTATTTGATCATCGAAGCCAGATGCTCGGCATGCACCTGATGTTCCTTGAACAGGGTCAGGCCCGTTTCCAGCAGCGATTTGAGCTCTTTATTCTGCGCCGAAGGGATCAAGGTGTTGGCAAGCGCGTCGTTGACCGACTTGTGATATGCAACTTCGTTTTCGACATAAGCCTTGTCGAATGCTGCACCGTTGAGTGTCTCCAGCGTCTTCAGTTCCTTATTCGCCTGTGTCGACAGAGACTGGCTGACCGGGTTGTCTTCGGGTGTCACTTTCAGCTTCTTGACGAGGGCGAGCGCCTGGTCGTTGACGGCCTTGTGGTCGCGCTCCATGGTCTTGGCGAATTCGATGACATCGGCATTCTTGCTCTTCTTCAACGCCTGCTCTGCGGCGGTGACATCGATCTGCCCTGCCGTATAGGCGATGTGGGCGATCTGAGGATCGGTCGGCTTGGCGTCGGCGGCGATCGAAGCCGTGCCGAGCGATGCCGCCATCAGGGTGGCGCCGAGAATTCGTTTCAACATGATCTGTCTCCCTTGTGTCGTGACCGAATGTCTTCCGGCGGCAACGGGGTGGTGCGCCTTCGGAAGCGAACGTTGGATGCAGGTTTGTCGAAAAGGTTCCCGGAAATTTCGGACACGGAAAGGGCGCTTGTCATAATGTCGGTCGCCGACGCGTCAGTCTTTGCCGAGAAAGCGCTGGAGCACGATGGCGTGGTTGTGATGCAGATCTTTCGCCCCGTAGAGTGCACGCTCGGGCATTGATGTGGCAGATGCCGGATTCGATCCGCGCCGCAACCGCCATTGCCGTTGGGCATTCCGGCTGAAGACGGCGGAGGACACGCCGTATTCGGTGTCGTTGGCGATGCGGATGGCTTCTTCCTAAGGGTTACGCTTTAGATGTGCCTCAGGCAGTGGTCATGCGCTACTCGTCCTTCGTGGACCACGGCGTCTCCTCGATGACCGGTGCAGTGAAGGAGTGACAGTCTACCGCGGGCACGCCGTCGCTTTCCGCAGCGGAGCCTTCCCATCATGTATCGACACCTCGTCTTGCCGAGATCGAATAATTGTAAATTGCCGCGTAGCTCGTCGATACGAGCAGCGGAAATGCGATGGTCTTGAGTATTTCCGGCGTACCGCTCGCCGCATGGATTGCCACGAGAATGCTGGCTGAGCCGATACAGGCAATGAGGGGCGGCGCCCAAAATCGCACGGATGCGACGAAGCGCTTTGAAAGCCAGTCGATGGTGGATTTCAGGAAAAGCGTCAGGCAGGCGGATATCGTACCCTGCACAAGGCCGGCATAGAGTGGCAATGGCATGGCGTGCGCGCGGTTGGCAAAAACCGCCCAGCTGCCCATTGCCAAAAAGGCGAAGAGAACATGTACGACGCTGCTGCGGAGTAGCCTGTGCAGTGCATTGGGCATCACGGCGACCACCCGTGGCGTACAAGATGGTGCAACAGGTCAGAGACCGTTCTTCATCGCAGCGCGCAACGTATCGTTGATACGATCCTGCCAGCCAGCGCCATTTTCCTGGAAAAAGGCAAGCACATCACTGTCGATCTTGAGCGAAACAAGCTCCTTGACATTTGGCAATGCTGGCCGCTCAACAGCTTGTTCCGCCTTCTTCTTCGCGGGTTTGAACAATGCTTCGGCAGCATCCATTGGATTGGTAGGTCGGCGAGGCGGGTTTGCCATGATTGTCACTTTCTATTGTCTATCGGTTAGCCGACCTGCTCGGTCGCCGGCGTGCCGGGCGACAGGTCGTCGTATGGAGCGATGTCTGGTCCTGGCTCCCCCCGTCAGCATCGTGAAGGCCTGGCGGCGACGTATCGTCCCTCAATCGCCCATCAAGCCAGTCATATCGAAGACAGCGGCGTTGTCTTGAACCTCGCGCAGCCCCTTGTAGGACGCATGGCGGAGATTGCCGTCATCGGTCCAGCCGCGAAACTCGATCTCGGCAATCAGCGTCGGCTGGACGAAGACGAGGCGCTTGCCCTTCAAGGGAACGACCGGCCGGCTCGTCTTCAGCCGGTCCAGCGTCTTTTTCAGGTGTTCAGCATCCCTGGCAGTGAAACCAGTCCCCACCGACCCCACGTAAACCCAGTCGAAGCCTTGTCTGCCGGCCACAAGCAGGCTGCCGATGCCGCCGCGGGCGGATGCTGACTGCTCATAACCGACGATCATGAAGCTCTCGCTCTGGACGCACTTGATCTTCAGCCAGTCGCCCGTGCGGCCACTGCGGTAGGGCCGGTCGCGATGTTTGGCAATGATGCCTTCCAGATGACGATGGCAGGCGTGCTCGAGGAGGTCTTCGGCCGGCAGGTCTACTTCTTCGGAGATGCGGATCGTCTGATCATCGCCGTCCGGTATCAGGTCTTCAAGCAGGTGCCGGCGTACGTCAAGCTCGGTGCCTGTCAGATCGTGTCCATCGAGATAGAGAAGGTCGAAGGCAACGAGGATTGACTCGGTCGACACCCGCTTGCCGCCCCGCCCGCCGAGCGAACGTTGCAGGGCGCCAAAATCCGATCGACCATGATCGTCGAGTACGACCGCCTCGCCGTCGAGAATGCCGGTCGTTGCCCCCAGCTCTTTTGCTGCCGCGGCAATGGCGGGGAAGCGATGGGTCCAGTCATGGCCGCCGCGAGTGATGACCCGCACGCCCTTCGGCTCAATATGGATTGCCAATCGATAGCCATCCAACTTCACCTCATAGAGCCAATCCGGCCCCGCGGGCACAATCGGCTTCAGCAGTGCGAGGCAAGGCTCGATGCGCGACGGCATTGGATCGAAGGGCAGACTGGGCTGGTCGCGATCGCGCTTGCGGATCGGACGAGACTGCAGCATTGGGTGAGATTCGTCGAGCAAGGGCAGAATTGGGCGGCGCGGGCGCGTCATGATCAGGCCTAGCGCCTTCCGGGGCGGTTTTCCGCTTCGACCGACTTGCGCAGGGCATCCATGATGTTGATGACATTGCTTGGTGCCGGCTCTTGCTTTTCCTTGGACTTGGACGTTGTCCTGCTCGGCTTTTTCATCTGCTTCTTCTTCGCGTCGATGATGTCGAGGAGCTTGTCCTGAACCGGATCGGAAACCATCTTCGGGCTCCAGTGCTGCGTCTGCTTTTTGATCAACTGCTGGACAAGCGGCATCATTTCGCTGTCGGCAGGCTGGTCATCGACTTTCTCGAAATAGATCTCGGCATCGCGCACCTCATCCCCATAACGCAGCGTCCAAAGTACGATGCCCTTGCCGCGTGGCTCCAGCATGACGGCGCGTTCCCGCCTTGAGATTACAAGTCTTGATATGCCGACCATATTCTCGGCAGCCATGGCGTCGCGGATGACCGAAAATGCCTCCTGGCCGACCGGATCGTCCGGAGAAAGATAGTAGGGCGTATCGAGCCAGATCCAGTCGACGCCGTCGCGCGGTGCGAAAACTTCGATGTCGATTGTCTTGGTACTGTCGAGCGCGATACTTTCGAGTTCCTCGTCTTCCAGAATGACATACTCGTTCTCGCCGCGTTGATAACCCTTCACCTCGTCCTCGTCCTTCACCTCCTTGCCGGTGACGGAATCCACGTAATGGCTGACGACGCGGTTTTGCGTCTCTCTGTTCAAAGTGTGGAAGCGGACCTTCTCATTTTCCGACGTCGCCGGCATCATCTGCACTGGGCAGGTGACGAGCGAGAGCTTGAGGTAGCCTTTCCAGTGGGGACGAAGCGCCATGGCATCCTCCAATCAGCTGGCGCGGCGGTGTTGAGCGGCGCCGGTGCCACGCGACTTCGCCGATGTCGCACGCGCTGATTTCTGGCGACCTTTTCCGGCATTGGCGTTAGCTGCAGTGCGCTTGCTCTTGGCGGGCGCGGACATTCCGGCACTTTCACGCAGCGCCTGAAGCAGGTCGCTGGGCTTGGATGCCGGGGGCGTCTTCTTCTTCGGCAGCGTCCGGCCCTCAATCTTGGCCTTCACAAGCTCTGCCACCGCCGCCTCATAGCGGTCGTCGAACTGCTTGGGATCAAATTGGCCTTTTTTCGTGTTGATGATGTGTTTGGCGAGCTCCAGCATCTCACCTTCGATCTTGAGGTCCGGCATTTCCTCGAAAGCCTTTTGCGACGAACGGACCTCATAGTCATAGTTCAAGGTGGAACCGACCAGGCCGTTGCCGTGCGGCCGAATGAGAACGGTGCGCAGACGCCGGAACAACACCGTGCGAGCAATTGCAGCAACCCTGGCCTTTTTCATGCCGTCGCGCAGCAGTTTATAGGCGTCGCCGCCCAACTTGTCGGGAGCAAGGTAATAGGGCTTGTCGAAATAGACATCGTCGACTTCATCGCAGGGAATGAACGCCTCGACCGTAAGTGTCTTATCGCTGTTCGGAATTGCGGACGCGACTTCGTCGGGTTCAAGCACGACATATCGCCCGTCCTCGATCTCGAAACCCTTGACCTGATCCTCGCGCTCGACGGGATCGCCGGTTTGGCTGTCGACGAACTCGCGCCGAACACGATTGCCGGTCTTTCGGTTCAGAGTGTTGAAGGCGATCCGCTCGGAGGAGGATGCCGCGGTGTAGAGCGCGACAGGAAACGCGACTTCTCCAAACTTGATGTAGCCTTTCCAATTCGCCCGCGGGGCAACCATCTGCGCGACTCCCTGACACAACCAACGCGATTCAACTGAATCACCTGGCAAATTGTTCCGAGTCGAAACGAATCTAAATTCAAGGACTTAACACGTGGAGATCTCCCGTATTCCGAGTCTGGAGATGTTATTGTTTCGATGACTCTTTTTGTCGAAACGTGCGTTTGAACGAGGCAGCAACCACCAATATATATATATATATATATATATCCGACTTCACCGCCAGCATTCTTCAACGGGCGCTGTACTTCGCGTCGAGATCATCCATGGCCTTGACGTTACCGGCAGAGCGGCCGTTCTCGTCGAAGGTCTGGGCAAGAAACGCATCAGCGATCGACTTTGCAAGCTCGGCTCCGATGACGCGGGCTCCCATGGTGATGATCTGCGCATTGTTGGAAAGCGCGGCACGCTCGGCCGAATAGGTGTCGTGCGTCAGGGCGGCGCGGATGCCCGGAACCTTGTTGGCCGAGATGCAGACGCCGATGCCGGTACCGCAAACGAGGATCGCCTTGTCGTAGGTACCGTCGATGACGCCTGAGGCGACGCGATCCGAGAGGTTGGCGTAGAAAGGATCGGCACCGGCGCTCGTGCGCGAGACTTCGTAGACGTCGAAGCGCTCCTTCAGATGGTCGGCCAGAACCTTGGCGAGGCCTTCGCCGGCGCTGTCTCCTGCAATGGCAAGCTTCATGGTCTTTCTCCTCAGAGTTTGGCGGCGCACTTGGCCAGGATGCCGAGGTAACCTTCGATATTCCAGGCCGAACGGCCGATGAAGAGCCCGTCGATATGCGGGCTCGAGATCAGTTCTTCGCAATTCTGCGGGTTGACCGACCCGCCATAAAGGCAGGGGATCTTCCGGCCCAGCACGGCTTCGGCAACGGCGATGATTTCAGACTGGCGGGCATCCGCATAATCTGCGGTCGCCGGGATGCCCTTGTCGCCGATTGCCCAGACAGGCTCGTAGGCCAGCAGGATTTCGGCATCTTTTTGCGCACCCGAAAGTTTCGAAAGCGCGCCGCGCACCTGGGTGGCGAGGATGTCGGCGGCCTTTCCGCTTTCGCGGTCGGAAAGCGTCTCGCCAACGCAGATCAGCGGAACGAGACCGTGGCGAACGGCCGCTTCGGTCTTCAGACCCACAGTCTCGTCGGTCTCTCCAAAATGTTCGCGCCGCTCGGAATGGCCAAGCTCGACGAGATCGAGATTGCAGTCCTTCAGCATGACCGGCGAGACTTCGCCGGTCCAGGCGCCCTGGTCGGTCCAATGCATGTTCTGCGCGCCGACCTTCACCGAGGTCTTGGCAAGCATCGCCTTGACCTCGCGCACGGCCGTGAAGGGCGGAATCACGAAGCGCTGGATGCGCAGGTCACGCGTGCCATCGGCAGCTTCGAGACCGCGGGCGAAACGCTCGGCTTCTGCAAGCGTCTTGTTCATCTTCCAGCTGGTGCCAATCCAGAAGCGCGGCTTTTCGGTCATGTCGGATCCTGTGTTGATGCAACGGTGAGCGTGATGCCCGCCTGCTCGAATTCCTCCAGGACAGCAGCATCGGGTGCGCTGTCGGTGATAACGGCGTCGAAGTCAGCCAGATCCGCCATGACATGCAGGGCGGTGTGGCCGATGCGTTGATGGTTGACGAGGAGACAGGTCCTGGTCGACGACGCGATCATCGCCCGCTTGGCACGCACGACGTTGTCGTCCATGTGATAGGCCAGCCCGCCGCTGACGGCGGGCGTCGAAATGAAGGCGATGTCGGCCCTCAGCCGCGACAATGCCTCCTCGGTGACGACGCCGAGATAGGCGTTGAATTTGGCCGAGTAGATGCCGCCAAGCGCGATCAAGGTGATGCCGGTTTCGCCTTTCAGCCGCTCCATGATCGCCGCGTTGTTGGTGATCAACGTCAGCGGCCGCTTCTGCAGCAACATTTGGCCGAGCACGGCCGCCATCGAGCCGTCGTTCACCATCACCGTCATCCCCGGCTCGACCAGTTCCAGCGCGGTCTCAGCCATAGCCAGCTTGGCCTCGCTGCCCTGGCGCTCGCGAATGCGGAAGTCGCTTTCGAACTGCGTTCCGGCGTCGATGGTCGCGCCGCCGCGAACCTTGCGCAGGACGCCGGCCTGCTCGAGATCGTCGAGATCGCGATGGATCGTCATCTTCGACACGGTGAAGCGATCGGCAAGGTCGTCGAGATCGACGGTCTTGTTTTCGACGAGCAGGTTGACGATCAACTGCTGCCGCTCTTCCCGCCTCATCCCACTCTCCACCCTTGTTGATGTTAAGATAACGGAGTATGCGTGGTAATCAACATTTATTGTGTTATTTTGCGATCAAATGTTGTTGTCTTCCCATAGCTACTTCAGCAGTGCCTGCGCGGTTCGCTCGTCGGTGATCAGCCCGAAAAGGCGGCGGCTATTCAGAATTGCCCGGATGGCCGGCACTTTCGACTGTCCGCCCGCCAGCGCCACCAGCCGCTCTTTCTTGGTCTTGGGGAAAGACGCGGAGAGCGTGCGCGCCGTCAGCGCGGTGTCGAGGATATGGCCGTCGGCGTCGAAAAAATGTCCGAGGATTTCGCCGACGCCGCCTGCGGCAGCGATGTCGTCGATTTCACCGGGTTCGACCATGCCGGACAAAACCAGTTGCGCCTCGGCATCGACAGTTCCCAGGCCGACGAGCTTCAGATCGGCATTATTGGCAAGATCGAAGACCTCCTTGACGGCACGCTGCGCCTTCAGCACTTCGCGGTCCTCGCCGGTATTGGCGAAAAAGGGAACCGGCATGACATAGGCATGGGCGCCGGTCTTTTCGGCGATGCGATGCATCACGTCATAGGGATTGGCGCCATAGTTTCGTGTCAGCCCGCCAAGCAACGAGACGAAGCGCAGGTTCTTCGCGCTCACCCTCGGCATATATTGGACGGCAGCGGAAAGCGTGCGGCCATGACCAAGGCCGATGACCGGGTTGTCGCCGCGCTCGATCTCGCGCTTGAGATAGCCGGCGCCGGCATGGCCGAGTGCGCGCAGCGGCAAGCCTTCTTCGCCGAGATCGGGTGCGACCTCGCAATATTGAAGTCCGAACCGTTCCGAAAGCCGCATCTCCAGCTCGACGCATTCGACGATATCCCCGTCGATGGTGACTTTGACGACGCCATCGGCGACCGCTCTGGCGATCAGGCGATGGGCCTTTACCGACGGCACGCCAAGGCGGCGAGCGACGTCGGACTGCGTCAGGCCACCGGCATAGTGAAGCCAGGCAGCACGCACGGCAAGCGTATCATCGGCGTCCGTCATCACGGCTCCCTTTCGAAGGTCATGCGGCGATTCCGCCGTATCGCAGTGCTGCCTTTTAAAGATCTCCGCCTCAGATGTTCAAGTCGGCGACGCCGGTGTCGATATGCGGCGCCCAGAAGGCGATGCTTTCGGCGATCTGCGGGATGACCTGACGATCGTTCGGCTCGCGTTCCTTGAAGGAGAGTTCCAGGCAGATTTCATTGTCTTTTGCTCCACCTTCGGCCAGTGCCTGGAGCAGAGGTGCCGGCTGGATGCGGCCCTTGGCGTTGAATTCGGCGGTAAAGGGCCGGTGCCCGCCCTTGTCCATCAGGCTCTGTTTGATGTGGATGATCGGCGATACCGGCGGGACGGCGCGCGCCCAGGCATAGGGGTCGTAGTCGTCGGGATCGGCGGAGGTGATGTCGCCATGATCGACATCCGCCATCATCCACATCGGAATGGCCATTCCGGCAGCCGTCAACCGCTCCTGCAGCGACAGGCAAGCGCCGATCGTCTCGCCGAACTCGCGGCCTATGCTCATCGGTTCCCAGAACAAGTAGGAGAGGCCTGCGGCGCGCGCGTGCTCGGCGACGTCAGCCCAACAATCGATCGCGATCTCGATCAACTCCTCGCGTCTAGCCGGATCGTCGAAGTCCTTATAGGTGAAGATCGCAAATTGCGTTCCGACCGAGTGGCCGCCGAGATCGGCGGTGATGTCGGCAAAGGTCTTGAACCAGTCGACGTAGTAGCGGCGGACATCGGCATCCGGATGTCCGAAATGGTTGAGGCGCCCATAGGGGCCCGTCATGCCCGAGGTGACCCGCACGCCGGTGCGCTTCAGCGCAGCGCTCATCATGCGCGTCAGGCGCCTAATCACCGGCGCCTGCCAGCTCGGATTGATGAATTCGTGGGTCAGCTGGAGGTCGCGGATCCGCAAATCACGCGCAACCGTATCGATCAGATCGTCCGGGTCGGCGAAGCGGTTCACCAGCGGATTGGTGTTGAGCGAAAGTGTCAGCGACATGGCGGCATCCTTCAGGCGGCGGCAAGGCGGGTTGAAGCAAACCACTCGCCAAAGGCCGCGCGCTCCGCTTCGTTCAGATGGAGGTAGTGTTTGGTGCGGCGATAGAGGATGTCGTCGGCCGTTTCGGCCCATTCCGTGGCGACGAGATAGCGGACCTCGGCCTCATAGAGCTGTCCGCCGAAGTGCCTCCCGAGCCCTTCCATGCCTGTCGCGCCGGCAACCACATTCCTGGCGCGGGCGCCATAGAGACGGCCGTAGTGATGCACGAGCTTGCGCGCCATCCAGGGATAGATATCGCGCAGGCTGTTGGCGAAGCTCTCGTAGTCGGCATTCGGAATTTCGCCGCCCGGCAGCGGCGCTTTCTCCGTCCAGTCGCCTCCCATGTTCGGGAAGATGTGCTTCAGGCGCTGCATGCCGCGTTCGGCGAGCTCGCGGAACGTGGTGATCTTGCCGCCGAAGACGTTGAGCAGCGGAGCGCCGCCGGTCTCGTCGAGATCGAAGACATAGTCGCGGGTAACGGCCGACGGATTCCCTTTGCCATCGTCAAACAGCGGGCGCACGCCGGAGAAGCTGTGCAGCACGTCGTTGCGACGCAGCTTTTCCTTGAAATAGCGATTGACCGCCTGGAGCAGATACTCGATTTCCGTCTCGTCGGCGGTAACATCCTCGGCCCGGCCTTCGTACGCGATATCGGTCGTCCCGATCAGCGCCTTGTCACCCTCGTAGGGATTGATGAAAATGACCCGTTTGTCGTGGTTCTGCACCAGATAGGCATTGGCTCCCGGCCAGAACTTCGGCACGATGATGTGGCTGCCCTTGACGAGGCGGACATTGCGGCTGGAGTTCGAACCAGCGACGCGATTGATAATGTCCATCACCCAGGGGCCGGCGCAGTTCACCAGACATTTGGCACGGAAGGTCCGCGTCTCTCCCGTGGTGTTGCTTCTGGTGACCACGGTCCAACCGCCATTCTCGCGGCGGGCCGACACGGCGGGCGAGCGGGTCAATACCAAAGCGCCGTTTTCCGCTGCGCTGACCGCATTCAAGGTCACGAGGCGGGCGTCGTCGACCCAGCAATCGGAATATTCAAAGCCGCGTGTGTATTGATCGAGGATCGGTGTGCCTTCCGGGTCGCGGAGCAGGTTGAGCGTGCGGGTCCCGGGCAGCTTCTTGCGGCCGCCGAGATGATCATAGAGAAAGAGGCCGAGCCGCACGAGCCATGCTGGTCGATCCTCAGGGCTGTGCGGCAGGACGAAGCGCATCGGCCAGATGATGTGCGGCGCGGCGTTGAGCAGCACTTCACGCTCGATCAGCGCCTCGCGCACCAGGCGGAATTCGTAATATTCGAGGTAACGCAAACCGCCATGCACCAGCTTGCCCGAACGCGACGAGGTTCCCTGTGCCAGATCGTCCTTTTCGCACAGCGCGACCTGCAGGCCGCGGCCGGCAGCATCGCGTGCTATCCCCGCGCCGTTGATGCCTCCGCCGATGACGAAGAGATCCAGGAGTTCGGGTTCGGTCATGTCATGCTCCTTCGATGCCTGCTGCATCAGATTTAGGCGCCCACCGGCGACGTCGCTGCGGCTTCGGCAAGCTTGTCCCAAGCAGGCGCCATTGCTTGGCGCACATCGGCATAGGCAGAAAAGAGCCGGTCGAACCGGTGAGCCTCGCTGGCATGCGGCGTCTCCGGATCGCCGAGCAGCGGCGTCACCCAGTCGGCAATGCAATCGTCCATGCTGGAATAGACGCCGACAGCCACCGCGGCCATCATCGCCACGCCGGCCGCCCCCGTCTCCTCGCGGCGCGACTGGCGGATCGGTGCGTTAACGGCGGCCGAGAGTGAGCGGCGAAGGGCGACGGAGCGTGTTGCCCCGCCCGTGACCCGCAGCTCTTCGGGCATCGCGCCCATCGCCGCGTAGCAGTCTCGGGTGGCAAGCCCCAACCCTTCGACCACGCCGCGCAGCAGATCGGGGAAGCTGTGACGCATCGAAAGCCCGGTGAAGCCCGCGCGCGCATTGGCGTTGACGAAAGGCCCACGTTCGCCCGCTTCGGAAATGTAGGGGTGGTAAAGCACCGCCCCCGGCCGGCTTTCTGCAAACCAGTCGTCGA
Organism: Rhizobium sp. LARHSG275; assembly: GCF_052871115.1. NCBI lineage: Bacteria > Pseudomonadati > Pseudomonadota > Alphaproteobacteria > Hyphomicrobiales > Rhizobiaceae > Rhizobium > Rhizobium sp. LARHSG275. The sequence continues at coordinate 311,608 of NZ_JBIXJN010000005.1, forward strand.
TGCGCGCAATGAGGTCTGCATGCGAAGCAGGCTTCCCGGCCTCGGCCAACAGATAGGCGGCGACATCGAGGATCCAGTCGATGTTGATCGTGGCGCCCATATTGGTCTGGACCTGGGTGACGATGCCGGGGATGGGCAGGGCGATCACATAGCCGGTGCCCTCACGATTGAGCTGAACGTCGGCAACGGACTTGGCGCGCAAGTGCACGCCGGTGGAGCCGATCGTCGAGCAGGCGGCGTTGCGAGCGCCGCTGCGCACGCCTGCGCCAAGCGCCGTCATCACCATGTCGACATAGCCGAGGCAGACCGGCGTTCCGGCAAGAAGCTCACAGGCCTTCGCCGCCTCCAATGTCAGCGGGTGGCTGGTCTCGCTGCCGTCGATGATTTCGGGCAAGAGCCTGCGTCTGTGGTCAAGGCCGAGCGCGTCGATCACCACTGCATCATACTGGCGCGTTCTGAAATTGCCGAAGGTGAAACTCGCCTCGGACGGATCGGTCGCCCGCACGCCTGTGAGGTTGAGATAGAGCCAGTCCTTGCAGTGCAGCGCCACCTCCGCCCGATCGAGAAGATCCGGCGTGAAGCGGTCCATATGGGCAAGTTGCGCGCCCTGCTGGCAAGTGTTGAGGCCGGTGCCCGTTGCCTCGAAGCGGGCACGGTTCTGGGTTCCGCCGGCAAGTGCCGTAACCGTCGTTGCGGCGCGCGCGTCGAGCCATAGCCAGGCATCGGCAACCGGCCTATTGCCGCGGCCGACGAGCCAGGTGCCATCGCCCTGTCCGGTGACGGCGATGGCTGCGGTGCGGGATGCAAGATCAGGGACTTTTTCGCTAAGGCCACGCAACGCGCTGGCGCAATCGAGCCAGGTCCGATCCAGCGACTGCGTTGCCGAGCCATCGTCTCCGGTGGTGTATCGGTTGCGAACGGAGGCCGTGGCGATCTGGCGTCCGGACGGATCGAAGGCGACGGCCTTGATGACCGAGGTGCCGGCATCTATGCCAATGATGATCTTCTGGGTCGACGTCATCGCAGGCCTATCTCGCCACCATTGCAAGCGCCGCAGCGGGCAATACGCGCATCAAATTCATCTGAAGTCCTCCCGATCCCTAAACTCTCTGGGATGATGCATCCGGCTGCCAACCTCGGTCCTTTCACGGGTAACGGCAAGCGCGCTGCCTTTGGCAAATCCCAGATCTGGCGCGCAGCCGAAACCTCCCGAAGTTCGCTCGAAAATATAACATAAAGATACCACAATGCCAGTAAGATTTTTCTAGCGATGTAATTTTTTTCATCTAAAATAGAAGAACAAGGAGTTTGCTTCGGCCCCGCGGCGACAGCGGCGGGCGGCAGCAAAAGCGGCAGCGCGCGCAATGTTTTGTCTGTCATATACTGCAATAAAAACAGATGGATGGTGCCATCATGCGGCTGAACGACAAATGTCAAAATGTCTGCATTTGCCGTCGCTTTTTGCTGCGCCGCAGCGAGATAAACAAGGTGTGAGGTTGTGCATTTCAGTCGAGTTGCCGTGAAAGCGCCGTTGACAGCTTATAAAATATATAACATCATTTGCGGAATAAGTAACATATTTCTATCATGGAAGGTGCGCTTCCTGATGGAAAATTTGCGGGCCCAGGCGGTTGGAGGAGACAGCCGCCGGTCTTGTTGAGGAGGCTTCCAATGCGAATATTCGTCCAGAGTTGCGCTCTTGCGGGTGGCCCGCCGGTTTCTGTTCCGGTGCGGCGCAATGCTTCAGCCCGCCTGCGATCATCATTGCGCTAGCCCTCTCCATCTTGCCATTCCAAGCCAAAGGCCGTCCGGACATGAGTACCTCGCCCGATCATGCAGCATCAAAGCCGAGCAGCGGCAATCGCGGGCTCTTTGTCAGCACGGCATTGGCGGTCATCGTCGTTGCAGCGATCGCGTTCGATACAACGGTCGTCAGGATCGGTTCCGAAAACGATGTCCGCCAGCAGGTATTCTCTCCGGAAACCTTCGGCGCCGAGCAGTTCCCGAAGATCAAGGCAAATGTCGAGGAGCGGGCCGTTGCAGCCGCCGATCTCGCGGCCGCCATTGCCGCCGACAAGAAGGCGGCAGCCGAGAAATACGGCACTGCGACGAGCACCGGACCGGTCATTCCTGTCACGCTGACCGGCGTTTTCGGCGCCCGCAAGTCGAACACCAACGAAATGAAGATCGATGGGCTGCCTCCCGAGACGGTGGTCCGTGTCCAGACCGGTCCTGCGGTCAACGGCACGGACCTCCGCGACGCAACCGGCACCATCGAATTCGGCCAGTTCACCAACCAGATCCAGTATCAGGATGCCGGCTCGGCCATCAATAACGAGATGAAGAAGGCGGTTTTTGCGGGCTTGGATGCTGACGCCCTGGACGGAAAGCAGGCGACCGTCGTCGGCGTCTTCAAACTTATCAACCCAAAGAACTGGCTCGTCACGCCGGTGAAGGTCGAGCTCAAATGAGCCAGCCGCAACGCAGCAACGGGGCAAATGGCGAGGTCGTCCTCGCAGCCCGCAACATCGCAAAATCCTACGGCAGCGTTCACGCCTTGAAGGGGGTGAACTTCGACATCCATCGCGGCCAGGTCACAACCCTGTTCGGAGAGAACGGTGCGGGCAAGTCGACCTTGATGAAGATCCTTTCGGGTGTGGCGCAGCCAAGCTCCGGCGAGATCATTCTCGACGGCTCGCCGATCAGCTTCAGCTCGTCGACCCATGCGCGCGAGTGCGGGATCTCCATCATCCATCAGGAGCTCAGCCTGGCCCCCAATCTCAGCGTGCGCGACAATATTTTCATGGGCCGGGAGATCATCAAGGGCGGTGTCGTCGACTTCGCTGAAGAGGAACGTCAGACCCGGGCGCTGATGGAAGAGCTCGAGGAAGACATCGATCCGCAAACTCGCGTCGAGGATCTTCGTCTCGGCCAGCAGCAGATCGTTGAGATTGCACGAGCCCTCTCCATCAATTCGCGCATCCTGATCATGGACGAACCGACCTCGGCGCTGAGCGCGACGGAGGTGGAAGTGCTCTTCAAGGTCATCCACGACCTGACGAGCCGCGGCGTGTCGATCGTCTACATCTCGCATCATCTGGAAGAGGCGCTGCAGATCACCAATCACGCCGTCGTTCTGCGCGACGGAAACATGACGGCCTATGCCGAGCGCAAGGATATTGATCTCGAATGGATCGTCCGTAACATGGTCGGCGAGAATTTCGACCTCGGCAGCCCGCCGGAAGGACACCCGTTCGGAAACGTCTCGCTTTCCATTGAAAATCTCAGTGTCCCCGGCCCCTCCGGCGCTGCCTATAATGCAGTCGATCGTCTCTCTCTCAAGGTGCGTGCCGGCGAGATCGTCTGCATCTACGGGCTGATGGGCGCCGGGCGCACGGAACTGCTCGAGTGTATTGCGGGACGTCTGCGCGCAAGTGGGGGACAGGTTCTGCTCGAAGGACAGGACGTCATTAGGCTCAGCATCGCCGGGCGCATTGCCAGCGGTCTCGTGCTCGTGCCCGAAGATCGCCAGCGCGACGGTCTCGTCCAGACGATGACGGTCGGCTCCAATCTGTCGCTTGCGAGTATCCGCGCCTTCACCAAAGGGCTTTTCACCTCAGGCCATCGGGAGCGCGATCTCGTCAATGACGCGATCCGGCGGGTGCATGTGAAAACCGATGGCGGTGCAGCTTCGATCGGCTCGCTCTCCGGCGGCAACCAGCAGAAGGTCGTCATCGGCAAGGTGCTGGCAACCCAGCCGAAGGTCATCCTGCTCGATGAGCCGAGCCGCGGCATCGACATCGGCGCCAAGGCGGAAGTTTTCAAGTTGCTTGCGGAGCGCGCCAAGCAGGGATTGGCGGTCATCTATTCGACGTCCGAAGTCAATGAATGCCTGAGCATCGCGCACCGCATCATCGTCATGCATCGCGGCAGGATATCGGCCGAGTTCGGCTCGGATGTCACCAAGGAAAAGATCATGGCCGCCTCCGGCGAAGCCGTGATCGCGCACTAGCCTGGATTATGGAGCACTGATTATGTCAGTCACGAACGTCACCGAAAAGAAATCAGTTTCCAGCGGGCCGAAGCGCAATACCAATATCGTGCGTCTCATTCTGGAGGGCCGGGCCTTCTTCGCACTGATCGTCATCATCGCGGTCTTCTCGTTCCTGTCGCCCTATTATTTTACGCTGAACAACTTCCTGATCATGGCGTCGCATGTCGCGATCTTCGGCATTCTGGCGATCGGCATGCTGCTCGTCATCCTCAACGGCGGCATCGATCTGTCGGTCGGCTCGACACTGGGGCTTGCAGGCTGCATCGCCGGTTTCCTGATGCACGGCGTCACGCTCACCTATTTCGGCGTGATCCTCTATCCGCCGGTCTGGGCCGTCGTCGTCATCACATGTGCGCTTGGTGCGCTGGTCGGTGCGGTCAACGGCGTGTTGATCGCCTACCTCAAGGTGCCGGCCTTCGTCGCCTCGCTCGGCGTGCTCTACGTCGCCCGCGGTATCGCGCTCTTGATGACCAACGGCCTGACCTACAACAATCTCGGCGGCCGCCCGGAACTCGGCAATACCGGCTTCGACTGGCTCGGCTTCAACCGGCTCGCAGGCATTCCGATCGGGGTCATCGTGCTTGCGGTTCTCGCCATCATTTGCGGCATCGTGCTGAGCCGCACCGCCTTCGGCCGCTGGCTCTACGCCTCAGGTGGGAACGAGCGCGCCGCCGACCTTTCCGGCGTCCCGGTCAAGCGCGTGAAGATCATCGTCTATGTGCTTTCGGGCGTCTGTGCCGCGATCGCCGGCCTGGTCCTCTCCTCCCAGCTGACCTCCGCCGGTCCGACGGCAGGCACGACCTACGAGCTGACGGCGATCGCAGCCGTGGTCATCGGCGGGGCGGCGCTGACCGGCGGCCGCGGTACCGTCCGCGGCACCATGCTCGGCGCCTTCGTCATCGGTTTCCTTTCGGACGGCCTCGTGATCATCGGCGTCTCGGCCTACTGGCAGACGGTATTTACCGGCGCGGTTATCGTTCTCGCCGTCCTCATGAACAGCATCCAATACGGCCGCAGGGTCAAATCGTCCTGACGGCTGAGACCGAAACTTATCCGCAACGGCGGGCTGGAATCCACGAAGCCGATTGGGGAAAGCACTGCCGGATCCCCGGCAATAACTGAACTCACGAATGGGAGAGAGACTATGTTTAAGAAAGGCATGCGCATACTTCTGGCCGCCGCGGCCGTAGCACCGCTTCTGGCAAGCTCGGCCTGGGCAGCGGGCATGATGACGATCATCGTCAACGATCCGTCGAATCCCTATTGGCTGACGGAAGGCAACGTCGCCAAGGCAACTGCCGAAAAGCTGGGCTACACGGCCTCGGTCAACGCCCACAAGGGTGACACCAATACCGAAAGCAACCTGATCGATACGGCGATCACCAACAAGTCGGTGGCGATCATCCTCGACCCGGCAAACGCCGACGGTTCCGTCGGTGCGGTCAAGAAGGCCGTTGCTGCCGGCATCCCGGTCCTCCTCGTCAACGCCGAAATCAACCAGGAAGGCCTGGCGAAGGCGCAGCTCGTTTCCAACAACGCACAGGGTGCCGCCCTCGGCGCACAGCAATGGGTCGAAGCGATCGGCGACAAGGGCAACTATGCCGAACTGTTCGGCGCTCCTTCCGACAACAACGCTGCAACACGGTCGAATGGCTACGAGACTGTCCTTTCGCAGTATCCGGATCTGAAGAAGGTCGCCAAGGAAGTTGCCAACTGGGACCGCACCCAGGGCCACAACAAGATGCAGTCTATGCTGCAGGCCAACCCGGATATCGTCGGCGTCATCTCGGGCAATGACGAAATGGCGCTCGGTGCGATCGCCGCACTCAAGGAAGCCGGCAAGCTCGCCAATGTGAAGGTCGGCGGCTTCGACGGTTCGCCGGATGCCGTCGCTGCCATCAAGGCGGGCGAACTCCAATACACCGTTCTCCAACCGGTTGCCGTCTTCTCCGAAGAGGCCGTCAAGCAGGCCGACAATTTGATCAAGACGGGTAACACCGGCGCCAAGAGCGAGAAGCAGCTCTTCGATTGCCTGTTGATCACCAAGGACAACATCGACAAGTACACTGGCCCGTTCGTTCTGGCGCAGTAAACGGAAGAGGGCGCTCGCGAGAGCGCCCTCATTTTCATGCTGGAAGCGACGGCCGGCGTCTCAATCTTAGGTTGCGTTTCGCCTTTTTGCCTTGGCGCGGCAATCACTGTACGAAGCTGGGATCCACAATTCAGCGACAGGGGTGACCCGTGACACAGAAGACCAGCCGGGACGACGATCTGTTGGACCAGCTCACCAGCGACAGCCGGCAGACGCGCCAGATTGCGCGCCGCCGCATGATTGCAGAGGCCGTGATGGGTGAAGGCTCGATGCGGATTGAAGACCTGACCGACCGCTTTGGGATCAGCCTGATGACGGCTCACCGCGATGTCGATGAACTCGTCAGCCGCGGCCTCTTCAGGAAGACGCGCGGCATCGTCACGGCGGCGGCGACCAATCTCATCGAATCCAGCGACGTCTACCGCTCGAACCGTCAGTCGGCGGAAAAGAAGCTGATCGCCGAGGCGGCCATGCAATTCGTCGAACCGGGGCAGGCGATCTTTTTCGATGACTCGACCACAGTTCTTCAGATGGCGGCACATCTGCCTTCGAAAGTGCCGGTCACCGCAATCACCAATTCCCTGACGCTGATGAACGCGCTGACGGGCCTGCACGACGTGACGCTGCTCGCCCTCGGCGGCCAGTATTACAATTGGTGCAATGCCTTCATGGGTCGCATGACCATCAACGAGATCAAGGCTCTCAGGGCAGATGTCGCGTTCATCTCGATGTCGGCGATCAGCGATGGCACGGTGCTGCATCAGTCTCCTGAGACAGTCGATACCAAGCGCGCCATGTTCGATTGTTCCGTAAAGCGCATCCTGCTTGCCGATCATACCAAGTTCGAACGGCGTGCGCTCCACAGTTTCGCAGCACTGGATGAGTTCGACGTCGTCATCGTCGACGACAAGACCCAGCCGGTGCACATCGACCGCATGCGGTCCAGAGATATCAACGTGGTCATCGCCAAGGGCGCCGGAGGGCGCTCCTGACGGCGCCGGCCCGTTGCTCCTCGTGAGGTAAATTTAAATGCCGACAGTGCTCGGGATCGATAGTGGTTTGACAGTCACCAAGGCGGTCATCTTCGATATCGACGGCACGCCGCTTGCAGTCGCCCGGCGCCGCGTCACGCAGTTCATTCCGAAGGCCCGTCATATCGAGCGCGACATGGATGAATTGTGGAAGGCGACGGCCGATGCCATCAGAGAGGCAATTTCCCTTAGCGGACGGCCGGCAAGCGACATAGAGGGCATTGCCGCTACCGCGCATGGAGACGGCATCTACCTGCTCGATCACGCCCAAAAGCCGCTCGGCCGGGCCATTCTCTCGCTGGACAGCCGGACAGGGGCGATCGTCGACCGGTGGACGAAAAGCGATGTCGCCGACCTGGCGATCGAACTGACGGGGCAGATCCCGCATGTCTCAGCGCCATCGGCATTGCTTGCCTGGATCCGCGAAATGGAACCTGAACGCTATAAGCGCATCGGCCATTTCATCAGCTGCAAGGACTGGCTGCGGTTCTGCCTGACCGGGATCATCGGTACGGACCGCACCGAAGCGAGCACCTCCTTCACCAATGTCAAGACGCAGAACTACAGCGAGGACGCCCTGCGGCTGTTTGGATTGCAGGATCTCGTCCACGCCCTGCCGCCGGCCTCGCGCTCCGACCAGATCGTCGGTCGCGTCACCCGTGAAGCCGCGCAGCTGACGGGCCTTGCCGAAGGAACGCCGGTCGTTGCCGGTCTGCACGACGTCACGGCCTCGGCGCTCGGAGCAGGGGGTTATGCCAAGGGCGTTGTCGCGGTCATTGCCGGGACCTATTCGATCAATGAGACGCTTTCGTCGGAACCGCGTGTCGATCGGCGCTGGTTTTGCCGCAACGGGATTGCGCCCGGCATCTGGAACAGCATGTCGATCTCTCCGGCATCGACAGCCAATTACGACTGGTTTCTGGACACGCTCTGCGCTACCGAGCGGAAGAATGGCGAGGTGCAAGGCAACTCGATCCATAGCCTACTAGCGCCCGAGATCGCTGCCGCCTTCGAGCGCCCCTCGACCGCGCTCTTCCATCCCTATCTGTTCGGCTCGCCTTATGGCGCAGCCGCCAGCGCCGGCTTCTTCGGGCTCGGTGGATGGCACGACCGCGGCGACATGCTGCGCGCCGTGCTCGAGGGCATCGCTTTCAATCATCGCATTCATGTCGATGCGCTTCGCGACGGCTTTGCCTTCGATCAGGTGCGGCTCGCCGGTGGCGTCTCGCGCAATCCTGCCGTCGTCCAGATGTTTGCCGATGTGCTTGGCATGCCGGTGACGGTAACCGAGACGGATGAGGCGGCCGCCTGGGGTGCTGCGCTTTGTGCCGGGTCGGGCGTGGGTATCTTCGCCGATCCGCAGAGCGATCCGCGCGACACCGCCTCCATTGCGAAGACTTGCCGGCCGGATGCAGCGCGCAGCGCGGATTATGAAATGCGTTACCGGGTATTCCGCGATATTGCCGACGCGATGATCCCTCTTTGGCCTAGGATTGCCGCGCTTGCGCCGGAGCAATCGGCAAACTGAAAAGACAAATGCCTGCTGCGGCGGGCGATAGAGGACGATGAGCATGACCCCCGATTTGCAGCAGCGCTTCTCGAACCTCGGCGAGAACGATATCGACGTTTTGATCATCGGGGCAGGCATCAACGGCGCCGGCCTGTTCCGCGACCTCTCGATGCAGGGTGTCAATTGCCTGATCGTCGACAAGGCCGATTTTGGTTCCGGCACGAGCGCCGCACCATCGCGGCTCATTCACGGCGGCCTGAAATATCTGGAGACGGGTGAGTTCGGGCTGGTGGCGCAGTCGACTCTTGAGCGCAATCTCCTGCTCAAGAACGCGCCGCATTGCGTCGAGCCGCTGCCGACCTTCATTCCGGTCTTTTCGTGGACGCGCGGCATCTGGGCAGCGATCCGGACGCTCTTCGGGTCGAAGACGGCGCCACGCAGCCGTGGCGCGGTTCTCATCAAGATCGGGCTTCGGCTCTACGACTTCTTCGGTTCGCGCGACCAGGTCATGCCGCGCCACCGGCTGATCCTGAAGAAACAGGCGCGCAGGGAAATGCCGCATATTACCCCCGCCATCGTCGCCGGCGGCATCTATTACGATGCCAAGATCAGCAGACCGGAGCGGCTCGTCTATGAGCTCGTGCGTGATGGTCTCGATGCGAATGCGAGGAGCCTCGCGGCAAATTTCGCGACACTGGCTGCCGTTTCAGAAGGGCGCTTGAGCTTCCGTCAGCCCGATGGCCGCGAGTTCAGCGTCGCTCCCAAGCTGGTCGTCAATGCGGCAGGTCCCTGGATCGATCAGGTCAACACTTTGCTCGGCGCTCCATCGCGGCTGATCGGCGGCACCAGGGGATCCCATATCCTGCTTGACCATCCCGAATTGGTGCGAAGCCTCAACGGCCATATGATCTATTTCGAGGCCGACGACGGCCGCATCTGCCTGGTCTACGAGTATCTCGGGCTGGCGCTAGTCGGGTCGACCGATATTCCGGCGAATGATCCGGACAATGTCTCCTGCGAGGAGCCGGAAACGGAGTATTTCCTCGAAAGCATCCGCTCGCTGCTGCCGACGCTCCGCTTCGATCGCGATCAGATCGTTTACAGCTATAGCGGCATCCGCCCGCTGCCGGCATCGGATGCGACCGCACCGGGGCTGATCAGCCGCGACCACTCCGCGCCGGTGAAGGAGCCAGAGAACGGCAGACCGTTTCCGATCATTTCGCTGGTCGGAGGCAAGTGGACGACGTTCCGCGGCTTTGCCGAAGAGGTCGCCGACACCGTTCTCTCCCGGCTGCAGCGCAGCCGCAGCCAGTCGACACGCTACCTGGCGATCGGCGGCGGCAAGGCCTTTCCGGCTGTCGCCAAGCAGCGCAACGCCTGGATCATGGATACCGCCTCGCGCAGCGGCGTTGTTGCCGAGCGAGCCGACGAGCTGCTCGGCCGCTACGGCACGACGGCTGCGGCACTGCTTTCTTCCCCTTCAAACTATTCCGACGAGCAGCGCCTGACGGGTGCGCCACGTTACAGTCTCCGCGAGATCGACTGGATCGCCCGGAACGAACTCGTCGTCCATCTGTCGGACATCGTAATGCGCCGCACGACGCTCGCGATCGAGGGCCGGTTGACGCTGGAAGGCCTGCGGGAAATCGCCGGCGTTGCCGGGGCAGCGCTCGATTGGAATGCCGAACGAACGGCAAGCGAAATCGATGACGTTGTCAGCCAGCTGAGCCGCTTCCACGGCCAAGCACTGCCGGGCGGGCCTGTCGCCGCCGAGCCGGAAAAGGCACCGCGCCCGGCCTCGGGCTAGAACAGGATGATTTTAGGCCGGTCGGCCTAAAATCTGAATCCTGTTCCACATTATATGGTGAGAGCATGATGTCCGAAAACCGCTTCACACTTTTCGGCATCATGCTCTAACCCAGTTTCAGGAGAAAGCCGGATCGAGAGAACCGGACTTGTAACGTTTCGCCATTTCCGAAACGGGAAGGGGCGTGATGCGGCCCGCCATACCGGCCGTGCCGAACTGTTCGAAGCGCTGCTTGCAGAGCTTGGTCAGCGCCGCCATCGCCGGCTTCAAATATTTGCGCGGGTCGAACTCGCTCGGGTCCTCCTGCAGCACGCGGCGAATCTGGCCGGTCATCGCCATTCTGCCGTCGGTGTCGATGTTGACCTTGCGCACGCCGTTCTTGATGCCGCGCTGGATTTCTTCGACCGGCACTCCCCATGTCGGCTTCATCTGGCCGCCATATTTGTTGATGATCTCCTGCAGTTCGATCGGGACCGACGACGAGCCGTGCATGACGAGATGCGTGTTCGGCAGCTTACGGTGAATTTCTTCGATGACGTTCATCGCCAGCACCGAACCGTCCGGCTTGCGGGTGAATTTGTAGGCGCCATGCGATGTGCCCATCGCGATGGCAAGCGCGTCGACCTTGGTTTCGCGCACGAACTTCACGGCTTCGTCCGGATCGGTCAGCAACTGGTCGTGCGAAAGCCTGCCCTCGGCGCCGTGGCCATCCTCGGCCTCGCCCATGCCGGTTTCGAGAGAACCGAGAACGCCGAGTTCGCCTTCCACCGAGATGCCGCCGAAATGCGCCATATCAGTCACCATCTTGGTGACGCCGACATTATAGGCCCAGTCGGCAGGCGTCTTGGCGTCCGCTTTCAGCGAACCATCCATCATCACCGAGGTGAAGCCCGCCTGGATCGCCGTCATGCAGTTGGAGGGATCGTTGCCGTGATCGAGATGCACGCAGACAGGAATATGCGGATAGATTTCGACGACGGCATCCATCATGTGCTTCAGCATGATGTCATGGGCGTAGGCACGGGCTCCGCGCGACGCCTGCATGATAACCGGCGCATGACACGCGTCGGCGGCTTCCATGATGGCGAGCGCCTGCTCCATATTATTGATGTTGAAAGCGGGAACGCCGTAGCCTTCCTCCGCAGCATGGTCGAGCAGTTGCCTCAGCGTAATGCGTGCCATCCAGGATTTTCCCCATATCGGTGGTCGAACGAAATGCCGCCATCTCCTCGAAACTAGAGCCCGGCCGCGAGCCGTTCAAGCGTCTAATTTGATAGGCAAAATGGCATAGGAGGAGGAATGTAACAAGCGACAATAACAATATCACAAACAGTATGATATTTCTCAAGAGTCATTTCCGCATGCACGAGCCGAATGAAAATCGGTGCATGTGCTGAAGATGGCGCGCCATGCCTTGCCGGTGATGGCGAGAACTCTTCAGACAGACACCCTGCGGCCGCGGAATCCAGAATATTGGGTAAACCGGGTCAGATGAGACCGTATTGTTCCGCCTTATTCCGCAGGAACGGGAGGCCCTTGTCCATGACCTCTTCCATATCGCGCGCAACGGGGCGCCAGACGGCCAGGCCATAGGCGACCTCGGCCGGCATGTTGATGAAGCTTTCCATGGCAAGCCCGCCCTTGAAGCCGATTGCGGCAAGAGCGGCATAGATCGCATCCCACGGGATGTTGCCGTAGCCCGGCGTGCCGCGGTCGCTTTCGGAAAGATGGATATACTTGAGGTGATCGCGGGCGATCAGGATGCCGTTTGCCGCACCCTTTTCCTCGATATTCATATGGTAGGTATCTAGGTGGACGAAGATGTTATCCGCGCCGACACGCTCCACCATGTCGACGGCTTGCTGCGCCGAGTTGATCAGGTGATTCTCGTAGCGGTTCACCGCCTCGACGCCGAGCTGGATGCCGTGCTTCTTCGCATGCTTTGCCGCAGCGTCGAGCACCTTGGCGATGTTGTCGTATTCGCCTTGCGTCGGTGGCACGCCGGTGCGCTCGCCGATACCGCCGAAGATGACGCCCGAGAGCGCCTCGGCGCTCATTTCCGCGGTCTTTTCGATCGCCACCCTCAGGTGCTCGATCGCTGCATCCGGGCGGACGGAAGCCCAGGCATTTTCCGGCAGGCCGAGCGAGCAGACGGCGCGCAGCTTGTTTTTTTCAAGCAGGTCGCGGGTGTGTTTGGCATCGACGGCAGGCGCGTTGAGCAGCGCGATCTCGATGAAATCCATCTTGTAGTGTACGGCTCCGGCAATCGCCTTCTCGGCGCCTGCGCGGTCCCAGTTCATGGTCCACATGCTGGTGTGAACGCCGAAACCTTCCATGGTCGTATCTCCTATTTCACGATTTTGATGAACTTGGCCGAGAGCCACCGCAGCACCATCACGACGATGAGCAGGATGCCCCAGACGGCGGTGGTGAGATGCTGGTTGGCGCCGAGCAGGTTGAGCCCCGAAGAAAGAAGCTGCAGCACGATGAGCGCCACGAAGACGGGCAGGACCCGGCCGAAGCCGCCGAAGGGATTGATGCCGCCGAGAAAACAGGCGAGCACGGTGATGAGCAGGTAGGATTCGCCGTGGCCGACGCGCACCGAATTGAATCGCGCAAGCATAATGATGCCGGTAACCGCTGCCATCACGCCGGAGAGCATGTAGACCAGCACCAGGACCTTGCGGGTGTTGATGCCGGAATAGCGGGCAGACTCGATATTGGAGCCGATCATATAGGTGGAAAAGCCGAGCTTGGAGCGCGAGAGCAGGACGTGGCTGGCGATGACGCAGGCGACCAGGATCAACAACGGTACCGGGATGCCGAGGATGCTGCCGTGGCCAATCGGAGCTATGAAGGTGGGGAAGCCTGAGATATCGCCGCCACGTGTCAAGAACTCGCCGAGGCCGCGCAGGAAGATCATCATCGACAGTGAAACGAGGATCGGATGGGCGCGGGAAAAGGCGATGACAAGGCCCATGACCAGGCCGCTTGCCGCGCCGACGGCGAGCGCCAGAGCCGAGCCGAGGAGGAAGGCGCCCGGGCCGGCATCGATGCCGCCATTGGCCTGCAGCGTCCAGGCGAGCGTCAGGCCGGCGATGTTGGCGGTGAAAGTGATCGCAAGGTTGAGGCCGCCGGTGAGGATCGGCATCAACATGGCAAGCGTCAGAACGCCAAGCTCGGGAAGCTGAAAGGCAACCGATCCGAAGGTCGCGCCCGTCAAAAAATGCGGCGAGGCGAAACCGAAGACGATGAGCACGACTGCCAGCGCGGCGAGGGGACCGGCCATGTCGGCCCCGAAGAGGGCGTTGAAGCGGGCGGCGAGCGTGTTCATTAGCTCCCTCCGCTGTGTGCAGACCTGTCACCGGTCGATTTGCGGGTCGCAAACACCGGCACCAGATTGCCGATGCGGGCGCTCGACAAGGTGATCGCAACGAGGATGATCGCGCCGACGATCATCTTGAAGGCGAAGGGCGAGACGCCCATCAGGTTGAGGCCGTTCTGGGTGATCGAGACGAGCAGCACGCCCAGCACGCAACCGAGCACGGAGCCTTTGCCGCCGCCCAGCCGCGCCCCGCCGAGCACCACTGCAGCCAGGACATCGAGTTCGCGGCCATAAAGTGCGTTCGGCACCACCTCCTGCGCATAATGCGCCTGCATGAGACCGGCGATGCCCGCCATCAACCCAAGCCAGCCGAAGGCGAGGAACTGCATGGAGCCGATATTGATGCCGAAGCGGCGCGCGCCTTCCGGATTGTCGCCGAAGGCATAGAGCTGCCGGCCGGTCGTCGTGCGCGTAATGAAGAGCCAAGTGGCGAGCGTGCAGACGGCCATGACGACAACCGGCAAGGTAATCTCAGCCCAGCTCCCATCGGCCATTTCGCGCTCGTAGACGATGACGCGGCTCGTCAGCCAGTCCGGCAGATTATAAATCGACACGCCCTTGGTGAAAAACATCAGCAGGCCGAAATAGACGTTGAAGGTCGCAATCGTCGCGACGATCGAGATGATGCGGAAGCGGTGGATCAGGAAGGCGTTGATCATGCCGAGTACGATGCCGATGCTCGCTGCGATCAGGAAGCCGGTTAGCCATCCTCCCCCGCCGATCCGCTCGAGCGCAAGTGCAGTGACATATTGCACGATCGAGGCTGCGACGGCGAAGGAGATGTCGATTCCGCCTGATATCAGCACCACGAGCAGGCCGACGGCAAAAATGATGTTGACCGCGCTGATATTGAGCAGGTCGAAGACATTGCCGAGCGTGAAGAAACGGTCGGTCGTAAAAGCCAGGACAAGGCTCATCGCGATGATGACGGCAAACAGCATAAATTCGGTCGTATGGGACAGGAACAGCTTACGCATAGACCGCCGCCTCCAGGTCCTTCAGTGTGGTCGCGCGCGGATCGTGCCAGCCGGCGATACGGCCCTTTTCCATATGGATGATCCGATCGGCGTTGAAATAGACCTCCGGCACCTCGTCTGAAATCAGCATGATCGCAAGCCCCGCCTCGGCAAGCCGGGCAACAATTTCGAAAATGCCGGCGCGCGCGCCGACATCGACGCCGACGGTGGGCGCATCGAGGATCAACACCTTGGGATCGGTGGCGAGCCATTTGGCGATCGCGACGCGCTGCTGGTTGCCGCCCGAAAGCGTCGAGATCGCATCGTCCTGCTTGCCGATCCTGACGCCGAGATCGGCGATCCAGCGCGCGACCAGCGAGCGCTTCTTTTCCATCGAAATGAGCCGACCGCTCAGGATGCGGTTGAGCGATGCCATGACCAGATTGTCGGCGATGGATTGCGGCTGGTTGAGACCGAGCGAAAGGCGGTCTTCGGAGAGATAGGCGACGCCTGCGGCAATCGCCTCGCGGTTGGAGGCAAAGCGCACCGGCCGCCCCTCCAGCATAATCGTGCCGGCTGCGGGCCGGCGCATGCCGAACAGCGTCAGCGCAAGTTCGGTGCGCCCGGAGCCGAGCAGGCCGGTGATCCCCAGCGTCTCTCCACGGCGCAGATCAAAGGAGATGTCCTCGAACTCGCCGGGCCGTGAAAGCTTGCTGACAGAAAGCAGGACCGGGTTCTGCGATAGGTCGCGGGCACGAATATTCTGGTCGAAGGTGCGCCCGGTCATCAGCTCGGTGATCTTAGACTGGGTCATGCCCTCCACCGGATAGACCCCTACCAGCGCGCCATCGCGCAGCACCGTGATGCGCGAGGAGATTTCCAGCACTTCCGCAAGACGATGGCTGACGAAGACCACGGCAACACCTGAAGCCGACAGCGTGCGCACGATCGCCAGGAGATGATCGGTCTCCGATTGGGTGAGCGAGGCGGTCGGCTCGTCCATGAAGACGATCCGGGCCTCTCCAATCAGCGCGCGGGCGATGGCAACGATCTGACGCTGCGCGATGGCGAAGTCCTTGAGAGGTCTGTCGACGTCGAGGGTGACGCGAAGCCGGGCGAGCGCGTCCTCGGCTGTCCTGCGGATCGCAGCATAGTTGACGAAGCGCGGGCGCGAACCGGAAAGGGTCTGGAAGGCAATATTCTCAGCCACGCTCATTTCCGGAAAGAGTGCGAGGTCCTGCCAGATGATCTGGATGCCGCGGGACTGGGCCATGGCAGGCGTCATGTGGGATATCGTCTCGCCGTCGAAGATGATCTCGGCGCCGTCTGCAGGCCGATAGACGCCGGAGATCACCTTGATAAGGGTGCTCTTGCCGGAACCATTCTCGCCGGCCAAGCAATGCACCTCGCCAGGCAAGACTTCGAAGGAGACGTTTTTCAGTGCCTTCACACCGCCGAATGTCATGTTGATGCCGCGAAGCGAAAGAAGCGGCTGGGCCTTCACGCCATCATCCGTTGCCATGCTCATGCCGGTTGCCTGTCCAGTCGAATGCCATCAAAGGTCAATGGTCCAGCCATGGCCGGATACCGCTCGTTTTCCCGAACGTCGGGCCGGTCCATGTCGACCGGCCCGACACCCGGGGAGGGGGCCTCATCAGAGGCCCATTGCGGCCAGGTCGTCGACCGTATCCTTGTTGATCGGCAGCAGTTGATCGACGATGATGTTATTGCCGACCGGCTTGATCACGCCGAGACCCGGGATATCATCACCTTCCTTGATGCTTTCGCCCTTGATCAGGCGATCGGCGAGCGTGACGAAGACTTCGCCGGCCTGCTTCGGATTCCACATAAAGCCGCCCGATATCGCGCCTGATTTGATCAACTTCTGGCCCTGGCCTGGCGAGAACGGGCCGAGCACGAAGATCTTGCCCGTCTTGCGGCGTTCCTCGATAGCGCGCCCGGCGCCGATCGGACCTTGGCTGCCGAAGGCGAGGAAGCCTTTCAGATCTGGATGGGCAGCGATGAGATCAAGCGCCGTCGAGCGGCTTTTGTCGACATCTTCTGCAACACCATAACGATCGCCGACAAGTTTCATGTCCGGATAATTCGCCTTGATATAGGCGATTGCGGCGTCCGCCCAGGCATTGTGCAGGGGCACAGTGAGCGAGCCGACGAAGACGGCATATTCGCCCTTGCCGCCCATCTTTTCGGCGAGCAGCTTGCCGTGCGCCTCACCAAAACCGGTGGCCGATGCGAGTTCGAAATTCCAGTCGGCGCCCTTTTGCGAGGGCGATTCATGCGTAATGACCTTGATGCCGGCGGCCTGTGCTTTGGTGAGCACGGGCTCGAGAACCTTGGCATCGTTCGGAACCACACCGATGACCTTGACGCCCTGGGCGATCAGGTCTTCGATGGCGCGCACCTGCAGCGCCGGGTCGGCGCTGGTCGGGCCGATCATGAAGGCATCGACGCCGAGTTTTTTGCCCTGTTCCTTGATGCCGGCTTCCATCGCATTGAACCAGGGAATGCCGCCGATCTTGACGACAATGCCGACCTTCGGCGCGTCCTGCGCAAGCGCGACTACCGCCCCGGCAAGCGTCAGCGATGCGGCAAATGCCGCTACGATAAGTCTCCTCATCTTCACTCCTCCTCAAGGTCGCTCATGGCGAACGACGACCACCGGCCGCTTTGCGGCAGGTTGTCCTGGTTGCTTCACGGCGAGGGAATACCCTTGCCTCCCGTCCCGCCTCCTCCGGCGAACCATTTTTGCGCAATCGATCTTTCTTTTTTGCACAATCGATGGTGCACTAACTATCGATCAAGGTATGGCTTTCGTCAAGAGGGGTTTGTTTCTAAGGGAACGACAGCGGAAAAGGCGAGATATGGCAGACATCAGCAAGAAAAAGGCGACGATCTACGATCTCTCGATCCTATCGGGAGCGTCGGCTTCCACCGTAAGCGCCGTATTGAACGGAAGCTGGCGCAAGAGGCGTATCAAGGAGGCGACGGCCCAGCTCATTCAGAACCTCGCGAACGAGCACGGATATACGGCAAATCTGCAGGCCCGCGGCCTGCGTTCGTCCCGCTCCGGCCTCGTCGGTCTTCTGCTGCCGGTGCACGACAACCGCTATTTTTCCTCCATGGCGCAATCTTTCGAGGCACAGGTCAGAAGTCGCGGCCAGTGTCCTCTTGTCGTCAGTGCCTGTCGCGATCCGGAGGAGGAGCGCAAGGTCGTGGAGACGCTGATCTCCTATTCGATCGACGAGCTTTTCATCGCCGGCGCAACCGATCCGGATGGGGTGCACAAGGTTTGCGAAAAGGCAGGGCTGAAGCACGTCAACATCGATCTGCCGGGCACGCTGGCGCCGTCGATCATCAGCGACAATTATGAAGGCGCGCGCATGCTGACACAGGCGATCATCGAGCGCGCGCAGGAGGATGGCCCACTTTCACCCGACGATCTGTACCTGTTCGGCGGCCGCAACGACCATGCCAGCCATGAGCGAATTCGCGGTTTCCGCGACGTAAAGCGCGCATTGCTGGGCGCGGATCCCAACGTCTGCATACAGCCGACCGGCTATTCCCCCGCCACGACGGCACGTGCCTTCGAAGCCTTCTACGAAGGCCACGGAAAGCTGCCGCGCGCATTCTTCGTTAATTCCTCGATCAATCTCGAAGGGCTGATGCGCTTCCTCGCGCTGCACCCGCACGAGACCTTCGCCGATATCATCGTCGGCTGCTATGACTACGACCCGTTCGGCTCTTTCCTCCCTTTCCCCGTCTTCATGATCCGGCAGGACAGCGAGGCGATGATCACTAAGGGGTTTGCGATCCTCGATGCAGACCGCCGCCCGCCAATCACGCATCTGGTGCGGCCGACGCTCGTTCCACCCCGCACTGCACTGACCGGCCCGCTCGATGCGCTGAAAGATATCGAGTGATGCGTCCTGCCTCATCGGAAACGCAGGTCTGACGAAGCAGCGTGTCGAACCGCCTTATCGGATCTAGCTTTCCGTGATGCGGCGATCCTCATCGGAGCCGACGGAAAGCTGCTTCCAGTCGAGGTCTTCCTGCAGCTCGAGATATTGCGTCGCGCCAATCTGGTCTGTGTCGCGCAATTCCTCGAGGCGCTGGCGCTGGGCGAGAACGGCAGCGATCGTCAGGTGACGGCGGCGATCGAGCGGCGAGGTCTTGTTTGCATCGTTTGATGCGGCCCAATGATGCTTGCAGATCGTCCGGATCGCTTCGGCCTCAGTACCGTCTTCCTTCTCAAGCCGCTGAAAGGCCGCTTCTGCGAGCGATTTTCGGGCAGCCCTAAGTTCATCGCGGACCTCTGCCTGCCGACCGAGCTTCAGGAAATGGATCATCGGTGCCAGGGTCGCCCCCTGAATGACCAGGGTTGCGAGCACCACCGTGAAGGCCGTGAGCACGACCAGGTCCCGTTCCGGAAAATCGGCAGGGAGAGCGAAAGCCGTCGCCAGCGTAACGAGGCCGCGCATACCGGCCCAACCCACCAGCAAGGTTTCTCCGGATGTGAAAGGCGCCAATTCATGGCCGCTTCGGTGGCGAGACGCGACGACGGCGTGAAGCAGGAACGCCATCGCCATTCGCGCCAGGATGACGCCGACCACCACGATGGCGGCAAATCCCATCGCCCGCTGAAGCTCTTCAGTCGACATCATCGCAAGGATGCGGCGCGCCTGCAGCCCCATCAGCAGGAAAGCCACCACATTCAGCAGGAAGACGACCGTCGTCCAGACCGCGAAGGAATGCACCCGCATCCGTGGCGAATCCTCGACCGAAGAGAGGGCGGCGATGGTCATTGCGCTCGCTACCGTGGCAAGGACAGCCGACAGGTGCAGATGCTCGGCGATCAGCCAGGTCGAAAAAGCGTAGACGAACTGAAGCAGGGTCCCACCAACCGTATTTTCGGTTATCGGTCGAAGCCGCGAGACGAAAAAGCCGAAGACGATGCCGAACAGGATCCCTCCAGGTGCAGCGAATCCTACCTGAAGCACCGTCCCGGCATCCAGCCCACCCCGCGCCTGGACCGTGAGCGCGGCCCCGAAAAGCAGCAGTGCGGTTGCATCGTTGAACAGGCTTTCCCCCTTGAGCAGGGCATCCACACGGCGCGCGATGGGCAAATTGGAAAGGACCGCCGTGGCGGCTGCGGCATCAGGCGGTGCAACGATTGCGCCGAGTGTGACAGCAACCGCAATCGGAAGCCCGACTGTCAGCATGCTGATCGACACCACCACGCCTGTCGTGACGAGAACCGCAACAACAGCATAGAAGAACAGCGGCACCAGCATGCGCCGGGCCGCACCCACCGGGAAATCATAAGCCGAGTCGACCAGGACGGGGGCGATGAATAGGGCAAGCGCCGTCGGCGGATCGATGGGGATCGTGGGTGCGCCGGGCAGCATCGCCACCGCGACGCCGGCGGCAGCTAGGATGCCGGGGTAGGGCAGGCGCGTGCGACGCGTCACCTGCAGCAACAAGATGGCAACCGCCAGCAATGCAACGAGTGTTTCGAAGAACGTCATTTCAGCATACTAGCAGGCTTTCGAGCACATTGAAGCCGGTGCGGCCCCGATGTAAAACTTGTGTCGTATCAAGCTGCTGATGCAGCGGCGGAGGGCGATCATGGACTACGAGGTTGCGATTGTCGGCGCTGGCGCGGCCGGCATAGCAGCAGCAAAAGGGCTGGCCGATTCTGGCCGCTCGGTCATCATCCTGGAGGCCAGCAATCGCGTTGGCGGACGAGCCTGGACAATCGAATTGGCCGGAATGCCGCTGGATATGGGGTGTGGCTGGCTGCATTCTGCCGAGCGCAATCCTCTCGTCGCTATCGGCCGTGCCGCCGGGTTCAACATCGAGCGCGGGCCGACGGCGTGGCAAAGCCAGTGGCGCGATCTCGGCTTCACGCAGGAGGAGCGCGCGGCCGCGGCGGCGGCATGGACCGCTCTTGAGGAGCGGATGCGGGCTAATCCCCCCGCCAGCGACAGGGCGTCGGACGCCCTGGAGCCAGATGGCAAATGGAACGCCTACTGCCAGTCCCTCAGCGGATATATGAACGGCGTGCCGCTCGATCTGCTGTCGGTCACCGACTTTCTTGCCTATGACGATACGGCGACCGATGCCAATTGGCGAGTGCATGAAGGCTATGGAAGTCTGATCAGCGCGGCCGTTCCGAACGTGGCCCTGCACCTTTCGACGCCCGTACGACGCGTGACATTGACCGCGAACGGCGTCCAGTTGGAGACCGACCGCGGTCCTGTCACGTCACGTACCGTGATCATCACCGCATCGACCACCGTTCTGGCCCGCGGAGCCATTATCTTCGACCCGCAGGCCGACGATCACCTCCATGCCGCAAGTCGGCTGCCGCTTGGCCTCGCAGACAAGCTGTTTTTGGAACTCCATGGTAATCATGGTCTCGAGCCGGAAACCCATCTGCTTGGCGACCCGCAGAATGCCGAGACCGGCAGCTATTATATCCGGCCGTTCGGCCGGCCGATCATCGAAGGCTTCTTCGGCGGAAACGGCGCTGTCGTCATCGAGCGCGCGGGTTTGGTGGAGGCATTTGCCTTCGCACTCGACCAGCTGTCATCGCTGCTCGGCAGCAACATCCGCCGCCACCTGCGGCCCCTGGCAGCCTCTTCCTGGTGTCGTACCGATTGGATAGGCGGCTCCTATAGCCATGCTTTGCCCGGCCATGCCGACGCACGCGCAGTCCTGGCGCGCCCGGTCGGCGACCGGCTGTTTTTCGCCGGCGAGGCGACGCACCAGTCCGACTTTTCGACCGCGCATGGCGCATGGGAAAGCGGCTTGCGGGCCGCCGACCAGGCTGCGGCTGTTCTACTCTCGTGATATCCCGGCCACTGACCCCTTAAGGTCGAATTTCACCGCCTAACGTCAGGACGAGGTGAAATGGATGCCCTCGTTCCAAGGGAAGCGGTTAGCCTGCAGCTTTATCATTGGCAGCTTGTGTGGTAGGAGCGGGTCATGACATCACTGATCGATTTCGATTGCCGAAGCTGCGGAGCCTGCTGCTCCTATTCGCCGAGCTGGCCCAGATTTTCCACCGAAACGGAAGCTGCTCTCGATTTGCTGCCGGCGCACCTGGTAGCCGCAAACGAGCAGGGAATGCGTTGCGACGGTGCGCGTTGCTCCGCTCTGGTCGGTCGCGTCGGTTCAGAGACATCCTGTCAGGTATACGATCTTCGGCCTGACGTCTGCCGCGCCTGCGTTCCAGGCGATGGCGCTTGCATGACCGCCCGCGAGTTCTTCGGGATCGGTCAGTCAAGTTTATCGCCCGGCCACTTCGATGCGCGTTTGCCAGTCAACTGAGATGTCACCTCGACTCCGCGGGTTGGACACGGCGGCGCCGAGACAGGATGAGCGAGCTAAAAAGAGTCCGCCACCTCCAGTTCCATAGGGTTCTGCTCCTAGGCGCGAAAACGCCTGTGATCAGCGACATACGGGAACTGTGGATTCTCCAAACCTCAAGGCTAACGCGCTGAGTGTCGCCGGGTGTTTGCAGGCGATCGAACCATCTGGTTATAATGGCTAGTCGTTGCCAAGCGGCGGCCCAGTGAAACGAAGGTGGTGCCTGCGGGCAGATTCTGCGATGCGATCCATGTCCTGCGGAATCTGGAACTTGCCTGCCGCCATGTCGGCAAAAAAATCTTCGAATCCCCCCGGCGTCAGGATCACCAGATGGCGCGAAGGCATGCCGCCGATAACCCTGAAGGTGTGCTCCATTCCGCGTGGCACGAAGACAGTTTCGCCGGCCTTCTTCGTGAACCTCTCGCCTTCCACCCAGAACTCGCACAAGC